>CAVRHG010000029.1:0-12324 GCA_963720845.1 uncultured Actinomycetota bacterium
GCCGAGCAGCACGACGAGGGCCCCCGTCGTCGTGTCGGTACCGGCGGGTCGTCACCCGCGACATCCCCAGCTCCCGGGCGACCTCCGCCGCGGACCGGGCGCCGACCTCCTCCTCCGCCTCCGGGTGGGCCCCCCGCGCGTCGCGTTCCAGGGCGGTGCGCAGGCTCGTGACGACCGTCTGCAACGACTCGGGGCTGATTCCCTCGGCAGGCCCGCGTTCTCGGCGGTCTCGCGCAGCGCACCGAAGAGGTTGTCGATCTCGCCCTGGGCGACGGGCAGGTCCTGCTCGGCCAGCGACGCCCGGTAGGCGGCGTACCGGTCGAGCTTCTGGCGCACGGCGGCCGAGGTGAAGGGCTTGACCAGGTACTGCGTCACCCCGAACGACACCGCGGCCTGCACGACCGACAGGTCCCGGGCGCGGGTGGTGGCGACGACGTCGACGGTCAGGCCCGCGGCCCGCAGCCGGCGCAGCACCTCCAGCCCGGACATGTCGGGGAGGTAGATGTCGAGCAGCACGAGGTCCACACCACCGGCGACGACGCGGCGCAGTGCGTCGCCGCCCGTGCGGACGTGGCCCGCCACACCGAACCCGGGCACCCGTCCGACGTGCAGCACGAGCGCCTTGGCTGCGGCGGGTTCGTCCTCCACGATCAGGACGCGGATGGCCTGGCTCTGCGTCGACACCGGGACAGACCATGCCCGGCAGGGCGCCGCAGCGCAATGCCCGTGGGTCAGAGCGGCTTGGCCTCCGCCCGCGGGTAGTCCGGGCGCCACATGGCCCGGCGAACCTGCTCGATGAGGTTGTCGATCGGGACCCGGGCCAGGCCCTCGGCGGCCGCGGCGCGCGCGACGGCGATGGCGACCGCAGCCGACACCGGGCGCAGGTCGGACACCGGCGGGAGCAGCGGCGCGCCCGGGCGGGTGGCGTCCGAGAGCCCCGCGACGGCGTCGGCCGCCGCGGCGATCATGCCGTCACTGATCCGGGAGGCCCGGGCCACGGTCACGCCCAACCCCAGCCCCGGGAAGACCAGCGCGTTGTTGGCCTGGGCGATCCGGTAGGTGATCCCGTCGAGTTCGACCGGGGCGAACGGGCTGCCGGTGGCCACCAGCGCGCGGCCGTCGCTCCACGTGAGCACGTCCGCGGGCACGGCCTCGGCCTTAGAGGTCGGGTTGGACAGCGGCATGATGATCGGCCGCGCCGTGTGGGCGGCCATGTCTCGGACGAGGGCCTCGGTGAACGCACCCGCTTGCGTCGAGGTGCCGATCAGCATCGTCGGCTCGACCGCACGGACGACGTCGGCCAGCCCGGGCCGGCTGCCCGGCGCGCTCCAGCCCTTCACCTCGTCCCACGGGCGAGCGTAGGGCTGCTGGAAGTCGAGCAGGTGCTCGCGCCGGTCGTCGCCGAGGACCCCGTTGCGGCCCAGCGCCCAGAACCGGCGGGTCGCCTCCTCCCGCGAGAGGCCCTCGCGGACCATCTGGTCACGCATCATGTCCGCGATCCCCAGCCCGGCGGTGCCCGCCCCGTGGATCACCACCCGCTGATCCCGCATCCGCCCACCCGCCGCACGGACCGCGGAGAATGCGGCGGCCAGCACGACCGCGGCGGTGCCCTGCATGTCGTCGTTGAACGTGCAGACCTGCTCCGCGTACCGGTCCAGGATCCGCCGCGCGTTGGACGCGCCGAAGTCCTCCCAGTGCAGCATCGCGTGCGGGAACAGTGTCTGGCAGGCGCTGACGTAGGCGTCGATGAGCTGGTCGTAGCGGGCGTCGCGGACCCGGGCGTGCCGCTCGCCCAGGTAGACCGGGTCGTTCAGCAAGGCGAGGTTGTCCGTACCGACGTCCAGCACCACCGGCAGCACCCGCGAGGGGTGGATCCCGGCCGCCGCGGTGTACACCGCGAGCTTGCCGACCGAGATCTCGATGCCGCCCACGCCCTGGTCACCGATGCCGAGGATGCCCTCGGAATCCGTGGCGACGAGCAGGTCGACGTCCTCGGCTCCGAGGCCGGTGTTGCGCAGCGCCAGCTCGACGTCCTCGGGGTGGTCGACCGACAGGTACACCCCGCGCGGGCGGCGGAACTCGCTGGAGAACTGTTCGATCGCCAACCCGACCGTCGGGGTGTACACGATCGGCAGCATCTCCTCGATGTGCTCGCTCAGCAGCTTGTAGAACAGCACCTCGTTGCGGCTGCGCAGGTTGGTCAGATACACCCACTTCGCCAGATCGTCCGACGCTCGGCGGAACTGCGCATAGGACCGGCGCAACTGCCCGTCCAGCGTCGACACCCCCGAGGGCAGCAACCCGGTCAACCCCAACTCCCGGCGCTCGGCCGGCGTGAACGCCGTCCCCCGATTGATCATCGGCGTGGCAAGCACGGAGATCCCGCGCGCCGAGATGCGGGCGGTGTAGTCACCGTCGTCGGTCCGGACCAGTTCGTAGTTTCCCAGTGGCATCTGCGTGCTCTCCGTCGTCTTCTCGGGCATGTCGGAAAAATGGTGGCGGGGCGGGGGACCACCGCCGATGGTCCCCCGCCCCGGGGTCACGCTGTTAGCGCGCTGCGCCGACCGGTGCGGGCTCGGTCCAGCGCTCCGCCGGGCGCTCGTGACCCGGCAGCGAACGCTCGACCAGCTGCGGCGGCTCGTCGTCATCGATCATGGTGGCCTCGTCGAACGGGTCACCGCCGTCGAGCACCAGCTTGGCGCGGTCGCGGTCGAACTCGCCGACCCACTTGCCGATCAGGAGCGTGGCCACGGCGTTGCCCGAGAAGTTGGTCAGCGCGCGGGCCTCGGACATGAACCGGTCGATCCCGACGATCAGGCCGACGCCGTCGACCAGGTCCGGCCGGTGCGCCTGCAGGCCGCCCGCCAAGGTCGCGAGGCCGGCACCGGTGACGCCGGCGGCACCCTTCGAGGCGATCATCATGAATAGCAGCAGCGAGATCTGCTGGGCCACCGACAGCGGGCTGCCCATTGCGGATGCGATGAACAGCGACGCCATCGTCAGGTAGATGGCGGTGCCGTCGAGGTTGAACGAGTAGCCGGTGGGCACGGTGATCCCGACGACCGGCCGCGAGACGCCCATGTGCTCGAGCTTGGCGATGAGGCGCGGCAGGGCCGACTCCGACGAGGAGGTCGAGACGATGAGCAGGTACTCCCGGCCCAGGTACTTCATCAGCTTGAAGATCGACAGGCCGGTGACGGCGCGGAGCAGCGAGCCGAGCACGATCACGACGAACAGGAAGCAGGTGATGTAGAAGCCGAGCATGATCTGCCCGAGCGCGACGAGGGCGGACCACCCGGTCTCCCCGACGACCGCCGCGATCGCACCGAACGCGCCGATCGGGGCCAGCCACATGATCATCGACAGGACACGGAAGACGACGCGCTCGAAGTGCTTGACGCCACGGAGCACGGCCTGGCCCGAGCTACCGAGGGCCTGGATGGCGAAGCCGATCAGCAATGCGACCATCAGCGTCTGCAACACCGACTCGCCGGTCAGCGGCGACACCAGGGTGGTAGGGATGATGCCGAGCAGGAACTCGGCGGTGGTCTGCGCCTCCCCGCTCGCCGCCTTCTCGGCGGCGGCCCGGCCGGCCTCGCTGATCACGAGACCCTCGCCCGGATGCAGGATGTTGCCCACCAGCAGGCCGATGAACAGCGCGACCGTGGACATCACGATGAAGTAGACGAGCGCGAGGCCGCCGACCTTGCCGACCTTGGCGGCCTGGCGGATCGAGCCGATGCCGAGCACGATCGTGCAGAAGATGACCGGCGAGATCATCATCTTGATCAGGGCGACGAAGCCTGTACCCAGCGGCTTGAGCGCCTTGCCGAGCTCCGGGGCGGTGAGGCCCACCACGATGCCGGCGAACACGGCCACGATCACCGCGACGTACAGGTAGTGGGTGCGATCCCGCTTCTTGACGGGTGGGGCACCACTGGCTGAGGCAGATTGGGACACGACGTCCTCCCGACGACCGACGACTCCGGCGGTTGCCGCCGGTGATGGCGACGACCTCTGCGGAGAAGAGTGCGGGCAGCGCGGCGGCGCACCGGGGTTTCGTTCATTGCGTGCACGGACGAAGGATTGAGGCCGGGGCATGCGGCGTCCCGGCACGCGCGTGTGCTCGGTCCCCCGGCCTCGGTTCTTCGGAGACCCGTGCGTTTCACGTGGAACGCGACGCGCCACCTACTCCCCGGTGTCGCCGTAGGCCACGACCGACAGGAACCGGATCGGCAGCGCGAGCAGCTCCCGCGGGCCGTGCACCCCCTCACCGTCGAGCTGCAGCGAGTCGCCCGGGCCGAGAGTGTAGGTCGCCTCGCCGTGCCCGTAGACCATCTCGCCTTCCAGCATGAACAGCAGCTCGGTACCGGGGTGCTGGAACAGCGGGAAGACCTCGCTGCGCTCGGTGAGCGTGACGAGGTGGGCTTCCATCCGCTTGTGCGGACCGCGCAGCTTCCGGAGGGACGAGGCCGGGGAACAGAGCGGGATCGTCCGGTCGAGCGAGAAGGCCCCGGCCTCCTCCCCCCGTCCAAGCAGCGTGTACTCGTGGCCGACCCGGTTGCCCCGGGCGACGATCCGCGCGCCGCCGTCGGCAGGCGTGAACACCGCCTCCCGGTCGTCGACGTCCGCGCCCCGGAACAACGCCGTCACGGGCACGTCCAGCGCGCTTGCGAGCCGGGCGAGTGTCGTGAGGCTGGACGACGTCAGGCTGTTCTCGATCTTCGACAGCATCGCCTTGGAGATCCCGGCGCGCACCGCGAGTTCGCCGACGGTCATCCCGCGGGCGCGGCGGTGTCGGCGCACCTGCACGGCGATGGCGCGCTCGAGGATCCCCTCGACGCCGCGATCCCGGTCGTCGTGCGCGCTCATCGCTTCCCCCCGCATCGTGCGCTCGCAAGATCGCTCATGTCCCCGGCACCCAGCTCGTGCCGGCAAGAGGTACCCGGGCCATCGCGGCCGCCTCGACCGACAGCGCGACAAGGTCCTCGGGCTCCAGGTTGCGCAGGTGCGCCTTGCCGCACGCGCGGGCCAGGGTCTGCGCCTCCAGCGTGAGCACCCGCAGGTAGTTGGCCACGCGGCGGCCGCCCGCGACCGGGTCGAGCCGCGCGGCCAGCTCGGGGTCCTGCGTCGTGATCCCCGCCGGGATCGCGGCCGTCCTGGAAGTCGTCGTAGAACCCGGCGTCGCTGCCCAGCGCGCGGTACTCGGCGGCGTACTGCGGCGCGTTGTCCCCCAGCGCGATCAGCGCGGCGGTCCCGATCGACACGGCGTCCGCGCCCAGCGCCATCGCCTTCGCGACGTCCGCGCCCGTCCGGATCCCTCCGGAGACGATCAGCTGAACCTTCCGGTGCAGGCCGAGTTCCTGGAGTGCCTGCACGGCCTCGGGGATTGCCGCCAGCGTCGGGATGCCGACGTGCTCGATGAACACCTCCTGCGTCGCCGCCGTGCCGCCCTGCATCCCGTCGACGACCACCACGTCGGCGCCCGCAGCGACGGCCAGCTTCACGTCGTAGTACGTGCGGGTGGCGCCGACCTCGACGAACACTGGCGGGCGCCAGTCGGTGATCTCCCGCAGCTCGAGGATCTTGATGGCGAGGTCGTCAGGACCGGTCCAGTCCGGATGGCGGCAGGCGCTGCGCTGGTCGATCCCGGCGGGCAGGGTGCGCATCGACGCGACCCGCTCGTCGAGCTTCTGGCCGAGCAGCATGCCGCCGCCACCGGGCTTGGCGCCCTGCCCGAGGACGACCTCGATCGCGTCGGCGGCGCGCAGGTCGTCGGGGTTCATGCCGTAGCGGCTGGGCAGGTACTGGTAGACCAGCGTCGTGCTGTGCCCGCGCTCCTCGGGCGTCATCCCGCCGTCACCCGTCGTCGTGGAGGTCCCGGCCTCGGACGCCCCGCGCCCCAGTGCCTCCTTCGCCTGTGCCGACAACGAGCCGAAGCTCATCCCGGCGATCGTGACCGGGATGTCGAGGCGCAGTGGAGCGAGGGCGTGCCGGTCGCCGAGGACGACGTCGGTGCCGCAGCGCTCGCGGTAGCCTTCCAGCGGGTAGCGCGACAGGCTCGCGCCAAGGAAGAGCAGGTCGTCGAAATGCGGGACGGCGCGCTTGGCGCCCCACCCCCGGATGTCGTAGACGCCGGTCTCGGCCGCGCGCTGGATGGCGGCGATCACGGCGCGATCGGAGGTCGCGGACTCCCTCAGAATCCCCACAGTCCCCCCGGTCAATAGGTGTTCCCGCTGGTGAAGTGGTACAGCCGGCGCGCAGAGCCGTAGCGCCGGAAGTCCCCGGGATCCAGCTGGGTGTCGTGCTCCAGCCCCGCTGCGGCGAGCAGGTCGGCGAGCTCGGCGCGTTGGTCGGCGCGCATCACCTTCTCGATGCAGTCCGCACCCAGCGAGGCGACGGTGCCGCGGACGTAGAGCCGCGCCTCGTAGATCGAGTCACCGAGCGACTCCCCCGCGTCGCCGCACACCACGAGCCGCCCTGCCTGCGCCATGAAGGCGCTCATCGGCCCGACGTCCCCGCCGACGACGACGTCCGCGCCCTTCAAGGAGATCGCGCAGCGCATCGAGGCGCTGCCCTCGACGACCAGCAGGCCGCCGTGCGCGGTGGCGCCCGCGGACTGGGAGGCGTCGCCCCGCACCCGGACCAGCCCGGACATCATGTTCTCTGCGACGCCGACCCCCGCGTTGCCGTCGACGACGACCCTCGCGTGCTGGTTCATCCCCGCGCAGTAGTAGCCGACGTGCCCGCGGACCTCGACGGTGATCGGGTCCCGCAGCCCGGCGGCGACGGCGTGCGCGCCGCGGGGGTTGACGACCTCGTAGGCGGCGACGGTGGGCCGGTGCAGCTCGGCGTTGAGCGCGCGCACGGGCGTCGCCGCGAGGTCGATCGCTGCGGTGGAGGTCTCTGCAGAAGAGGTCCCCGCATCCGAGGTCCCCGCACCCGAGGTCACCGCACCCGAGGTCACCCGCACCCGAGGTCACCGTGCCCACGCGTACACCCGGTCGAGACCTCGGTGAGGTGGTCGTACATGCGGGTCAGGCCGCGGGCGTCGTAGCAGGGCTGCGGGGCCGTGTCGCGGACGTCGGCGGGGGTGAGCCGGCCGGCGCCGTCGCGGCTGACCAGGAAGTACTCCACCTCGGCGCCGACGTTGAGGTCCACGTCGGCCTGACCCAGCACCGCCTTGAGGATCACACGCGGGGCGAAGGGCCAGGGGGCGCCGCCGACGTGCGGGTCACAGTGGACGAGGGCGAAGCCGTCGCGGACCCAGGGCAGGGGTGTGTACGACGCCGGGTCGGGCATCGCGATCAGGTCGGGGTCGCTGGGCTCCTGCCCGATCGCGCCCACGGCGAAACCCGCGAAGCCGACGCCGTCGGCCTGGAAGGCCCCGGCAGCCTCGACGGGGACGAGCTTGGCGCACGGCTTGCCGGCGAGGTCGACGAACAAGGCGAGGAGGAAGGAGACGTCGTCGGCGCGGGCGCGGGCGGCCAGATCCTGATCCCGATCCTGAGGGTCCCCGTCGATCACCATGAAACGCAGTGTCCCGGGAGGAAACCGCAGACGGGTTACCTGCGCGTGACACCGTATGACGCCTCGGTGAGCCGCGCCGGTTCAGGGGCGGTGCGGGTGCTCCGGCGTCGCGGTCTCCAGCGGCACCTCGTCGCCGCGCACCAGCCCGAGCTGCACGGTCTGGCGCGGCAGCACGGCGTCGAGTGCCCAGTCGGCCGCCGTCCGGATCCGGTTCCCCGGCATGGCCGAGAGGTGGTAGCCGCGGGTGACCACCTTGGCCGTCAGGCCCGCGAGCGGCACGTGCAGCGGGTTGGCCGCGGCATCCCGGCCGCCCAGCTCGACGACGAAGCCCAGGTCGTGGTGCTTGTACCGGCGTCCGGTGCCCCGCCCGAGCGAGGCGGCGACGTTGCGCGCCACCAGCTTGCCCTGCCGCTGCGCGTGTTGGGCGGTCATCGCCGTCGCCTGCCCGGGCCGGGTCGCGTCCGGGACGGCCGCTGCGTCGCCGCAGGCGAACACCTCCGGGTGCCCGGGCACCTGCATGAACTCGTCGACGACGACGCGGCCCTTCTCGGTCTTCAGCCCGACGCTCTCGACCAGCGGGTCCGCCCGAACGCCGACGCACCAGACCAGCGTGCGCGTCGCCACCTCGTCGCCCGTCGTGAGCCGCACACCGTCGTGATCCGCCTCGTCCACGGACACACCCATCCGGACGTCGACCCCTCGCTCACGCAGCACCCGGTCCGCGGTCGCGGACAGGCGCGCGTCCAGCTCCGGGAGCACGCGCTCGGCGGTGTCGAGCAGCATCCAGCGCACGGTCTGGTCGCGCAGCTCCGGATGGGCGGCGCACAGGTTGTCGGTCAGCAACACCGCCTGCGCGGCCACCTCGGTCCCGGTGTAACCGGCGCCGACCACCACGAACGTGCAGCGCGCCGCCCGCTCGGCGGGGTCGTCGGTGTCGGCGGCGATCTCGAACTGGCGGACGATGTGATCCCGCAGGTACAGCGCCTCCGGCAGTCCGCGGAAGCCGTGGGCGTGCTCGGCGACGCCCGGGATCGGCAGCAGCTTGTTCACGCTGCCGACCGCCAGCAGCAGGCGGTCGTAGGTGATGGCGTCCCGCTCGCCCTCGGGGTCCGACCAGCCGACCCGCCGCTGTGCCAGGTCGATCTCGTCCACCTCGCCGAGCACCACCCGGACGCCCGGCAGGCTCGCCGCGAGGGGCACCGCGATCCGCCGGGGCTCGAGGACGCCGGCCGCGACCTCGGGCAGCAGGGGCAGGTACAGGAAGTAGTCGGTGGTGTTGACCAGCACGATCTCGGCGTCGTCACCGAGCCGCTTCGAGAGGTTCCGCGCGGCGTGGAAGCCGGCGAAGCCCCCACCGACCACGACCACCCGGGGTCGCTCGATCATGTCGTCCTCCTCGCGGTGTCGTCTCCGCAGCCCGGGATGCCCCGATAGCTGCGTCCTGCAACGGGTAACCGGCTTTCATGGCGAAGCGCACAACGGACAAGCGCACAACGGACAAGGGCAGCGACATCCCCAGCACGATCCAGCGCTCCGGCAAGAAGGCGCAGGAGACCTGGGCGAAGGCTCACGACTCCGCAGTGGACAGCTACGGCGAGGGCGAGCGGGCGCACCGGACGGCATTCTCCGCGCTGAAGCACACCCACGAGAAGGTCGGCGACCACTGGGAACTCAAGGAGAAGTACGGGCCGTCGGACGAGCAGGCGGCCACGGGCAACCGCGACTCCGACAAGCCGTCCGCGGGCGGTGTGGACGCCAACGCGAGCAAGAAGCATCTGCAGGACGTCGCGCGCAGGCTCGCCGTCAGGGGGCGCTCGAAGATGGACAAGAAGGAGCTGGTGGACGCGATCCAGAAGGCCAACGACCGCGCCACGACGAAGGCGCGCGCCTGACCCCGGCCCGCCGCCCGTATCCCGTACGCATCCGGGGAGTTACACCCGGTTGTGCGGATCTCTCTTCTCGCGGGCGCCGGCGCCTGCCTCCTCGCCCTCGCGATCGCCGTCCCCGCCAGCGCGGCGACACCCGAGGCCGAGACGGCCGAGGGCACCCTCGCCGCCGCTGACCACGGGTCGGGTGCACTCACCTACAACCCGGCCGTCGCTCCCACCGGCGCGCACCTCTCGGTGACGATCACCGAGGACCACGGGGACACGATCGTCGCCCTCGACGCCGAGGGGCTGCTCCCCGACCGGGGCTACGCGGCGCACGCGCACGTCAGGCCATGCGGTCCGACGGGCGCCGACGCCGGCCCGCACTTCCAGAACTCACCCGACCCCGCCGCCTCGCCGGATCACCCGTCCACCGATCCCGCCTACGCGAACCCCGAGAACGAGGTGTGGCTCGACCTGGACACCGACGCGGACGGGGACGGGCACGCCGAGACCGACGTCCCGTTCACGTTCGAGGAGAACCGGTCGCCGCGTTCGATCGTCATCCACGAGGCGGAGACGACGGACACCGACGCCGGTCACGCCGGAACCGCGGGCGCCCGCGCGGCCTGCATCACGCTGCCGACCTCCTGAGGGCCGACCGGGCGGCCAGGCTCTCCGCAGGGCCCGTGGCGGGGCGACGAACCGACGCTGTCGGCAGGGTGAGCCAGGACCGGTGGTCGAGCAGCCGGTCGATGTCGGCTCGACAGGCCTCGGCGACGTCGGGCACCTGGCCGCCGAGGCGGGCGATGCGGCGGCGCAGATGGTTGATGTGCCGATCCAGCGTGGCGAGATCGGGGCAGTCGTAGCGGTCGCTCCCGGTGCCGTGGACGAGCCGTAACGGGTCCAACGACTGCACGGGTGCGAACATGATTTTCTCCGCGTGTCGATGCTGCCGGGGCGCGAAGCCCGGATGCGCGATATCAGCCCCCGAGATCCGGCGGAATTGCGGAGTGGCAGCGGATTCCGTGGTCGGGGCGTGCGGCAAAAGGCCTAGGGCTGCTCGACGAGGCGATGCTGGCCATCAGTGCCGGCGGGACGTCCTCGCGCGTCACCGCATGGATCTACTGCAAGACGATTCAGACCTGCCAGCAGGTGTACGACGTGCGCCGGGCCCGCGAGTGGACGGTCGCGCTCGACGCCTGGTGCGATTCACTGCCGCAGCTCACCGGCGCCTATTCAGGGATCTGCCGCATCCATCGCTCCGAGCTGTTGCAGCTGGTCGGTGCCTGGTCCGAGGCTGCCCAGGAAGCCCGGTTGGCATGCCGGCAGCTGACCCACGGCTACGGCCTGATCGTCACCGGAGGCGCGTTCTATCAGCTCGTGATAACCACCGGCTCCACGGCGAGCTCGCCGACGCCGAACAGGCCTACCAGCAGGCGGGCCGGTACGGCTGGCTGGTCCAGCCCGCCACCGCGCTGCTCCGCCTCGCCCAGGGCGACACGATCACGGCGATGGCGACGATCCGGCGCGCGACGTGATCCGGACCGACGCGCTCGTCGGTGATAGGTCGACCGCCGCCCCGTGCGGACTGAGCCGCCGCGAGGTGGAGGTGCTCCGCCTGCCGGCGGCGGGAAGGTCCAACCGGACGATCGCCGCCGAGCTCGTCCTCAGCGAGAAGACCGTGCAGCGTCACGTGAGCAACATCTTGAGCAAGATCGACGTGGGCTCGCGGATCGCCGCGGCCGCCTACGCCTTCGAGCACGGGCTCACCCGGGTCAGCCCTTCCCCGGCAGCGCCTCCTGGATCTTCGTCTTGACCCCCTGGGCGACGAGGTGCAACCCGCCCGGATCGCCCTTCAGCATCGCCTGCATCATCGACTTGACCTCGGCGAACTCCGCGTGCGGCGGGATCGGCGGCACCTCGGGGTCGCAGTGGATGTCCAGCACCGCCGGCCGGTCCGCGGCGAGCGCCGCTTCCCAGGCCGGCCCGAGCCCGTCCGGCGACGTCACGGTGATCGCCAGCAGGCCCAGCCCGCGGGCGAAGTCGGCGTACGAGACGTCGGGCAGCACCTGGCTCTCCTCGAACTTCGGCGCACCGCCCATCGCCCGCAGCTCCCACGTGACCTGGTTGAGGTCGTTGTTGTGCAGGACCGCCGTGATCAGCCGTGGATCCGACCACCGTGCGGCGTAGCGCTTCATGGTCAGCAGCTCGGCCAGGCCGTTCATCTGCATGGCGCCGTCGCCGGTCAGCGCGATCGCGGGCCGGTCGGGATGGGCGAACTTGGCGCCGATCGCGTACGGGACGGCCGCGCCCATCGTCGCGAGCGTCCCCGACAGCGAGCCGCGGACGTCGCCGCGCATCTTCAGGAACCGCGCGTACCAGTTCGCGACGGAGCCGGAGTCGGCCGCGACGATCGCGTTCGGCGGCAGCCGCTCCGAGAGCTCCCAGACGATCCGCATGGGGTTGACCGGCTTGGCGTCCAGCATCGCCTGGCGCTTCATCGTGCCCCACCATGCGACGACGTTCTCCTCGATCGTCTCCCGCCACGCGCGGTCCGTCGGGCCGGACAGCAGTGGGAGCAGCGCGCGAAGCGTGGCCGCGGCGTCCCCGACCAGGTTGACCTCGGTCGGGTAGCGCATCCCGATCAGCGCGCCGTCGAGGTCGATCTGCACGGCGCGGGCCTTCCCGAACTCGGGCAGGAACTGGCTGTACGGGAAGTTCGAGCCGACGATCAGCAGCGTGTCGCAGTCGCGCATCAGCTCGTAGCTGGGCCGGGTGCCGAGTAGGCCGATCGATCCGGTGACGAACGGCAGCTCGTCGCTCAGCACGTCCTTGCCCAGGAGCGCTTTCGCGACCCCGGCCCCGAGCACGTCCGCGACCTGCGCGACCTCGTCCGCCGCGCCACGCGCGCCCTGCCCGACGA
>CAVRHG010000030.1:0-14478 GCA_963720845.1 uncultured Actinomycetota bacterium
CAGCGGAAACGCGGGGAGGGCCGTTCTCGTCGTGTCCGGGCCGTGCCCGGCTCGCGCCCCCGTCACAAGTATTCACGGACGCGATCATCTGCCCGTCAGCGCGCAGCCGGCTCCACCTCGCGACGGCGCGTCAGCCCGACAGAGGCGAGGGCCAGCAGGAGTGCCGACTGGCCGAGAACGCCGGGCGCCAGGGTCGGCGCCGGCCCCACCGTCTTCGTCACGGCCAACCACCACTGCTGTATGGCCGAAAGCCTCTCCCAGCTCTCGGAGTAGCGCTGGTCCAGCGCGCCGGACTCGTAGTTGACCAATACATGGTCGACTACCCCGTAGGCGGCGGCACCGAGGACGAGCACGGCGAGCACGCGGGCGGCTGGTACACCTCGGCCGCCAGGAAGCAGCAGCAGCGCGAGGGCCACCGCGAGGACGGTCAGCGCGATCCACGGGATCAGTTGTTCGGTTCCGTTCCAATGGCGTTCGGTGGTCAGCTCGAACGCCGTGGCGAGGACGCCGATGAAGGTCAGTGCGACGAGGCCGCGTCGTACGAGCACCGCAACCTCCGTGCCACGCAGCCTCAGCGGGTGCCTCACGGTGTGAGTGCCGAGACGATCTTGTCGGTGGTCTCCTCGCCGGGGTTGTACTTGGCGAGGTTGTCACGCAGCTTGGTGAGATTCGAGTCGCCGGCGGGGTAGGGGCGGTACTCGACGACCTCCTCGGCCCAGCGGCCGGCATTGCTCACCCCAGCGCTTTCGAGCGCGGCGGCGATCTCCTCCTCGGACGCCGTGTTCGCCGAGACGTGTGCGCCGTCCGCCGTGGTTTCGTCGTCGTCGGCGGTCGCCGTGTCGTCGTCGGAGTCGGTCGGTTCGGCCGCCGCGGCCGAGGACGCCGGAGCGGTCGCGGCCGATGGCGTGGCTGTGCCGCCGCAGGCCGCCGGGCCGAGAGCGAGAGCCGCAGCGGCGCAGGTGGTCAGCAGCCGTGTCGTCGTGGTCACGCGTTTCTCCTGTTCGGGATCATGCAACGCCGGACAGGGTGCCCACCATTCACTGTGAAGAACCTGAGGGAGCGCCAGAACACGTCGGATCACACCGCGAACTGCACCAGCGACAGGTTGTTGCCGTCCGGGTCGAGGAACCACGCCACCTTCGATCCGTCCGGCGCGGTCCACACGCCCCGACCGTCCTGCTCGACGGTGTCGTAACGGGCGAACACCACGCCTCGCCCGGCCAACTCGTCGACGATCGACCCGATGTCGACGACCCGCCACGCCAGGATCGAGTACGGCGCCGGTGCCGGCGTCCCGACCCCGGTCAACCGGAGTGACGTGCCGTGCGCGTCGACCGTCACCGCGTGGGAGTCCTCCGCCACGGCAGCAAGCCCGAGGACGCCGCAGTAGAACGCCCGCGCCTGCGCCAGGTCGGCGACACCGACCAGCACCACGAGGTCGGACGAACCCAGCATCGAACACCTCCAATGTCGGAAGGCCGGCGACGGTAGTCCTGTCCCACAGCCCGGACAACAACCGGGTTCCGCCCGCACCGGGCCCTGCTCAGAGATCGGGGCGCGCGCCAGGTCCCCCGGAACTGACTCTCCGCCTGCCGCAGTGGCAGGCCACACGGATATTCGAGTTCGCGCAGCGATGACAACGAGGGTTCGAAGGAGGAGCGTAAGGGAGCAGACTCCGTGCTTGCGCATCCGACCTCGGACGGCGACTGCCACTGCTCGCCGATGACAAGGAGCGCCTCACGGTGATCACATTTCTCGGCACCATCATATTCGCGGTCATCATCGGCATCGGTTCTCTCGACGGCAGGAGCGGCCTGGCCCTGCTGGGGAAGTACACGACACCCGGAACGGTGAGTAGCCGTGCGCGGCCGGGTCCCGGCGACCGGCGTGGGGAGGGTCCGGCACCGCGCTGAGGAGGCAGTCACTCCAGTCGAGCGTGGCGAGGGCGCGCCACGTGTGGCTGCGCAGCGGGGCTGTCGCACACGGTGTGGGGCTGTCGCACCCCGCTCGGCGGGTGTGATGGTCGTACGGGCTATGTGACGGCACGGATTCGATGGATCGGACAGGCGATCGGCGACTGTGAAGGCATGAACCGGCAGAGCTGTGAGCTTCGCCGCCGGTTTGCACTGAGAAGCCTAAGGAAAGGGGTAGCGTCAGCGAAGCCCGCGCGGCCGCACATTTCCTGGTGTGAGGATCTCGACGAGGTCGAATTCTTTCTCGACGATCCGCCGTCCCACGTCGCTGATCTTGAGATTGCGGCCGCGGGCGAAGCGGCGTAGCCGCTCGAACGCCTCGGCCGGGGACAGACCGCCGTACTGCGCGAGGACGCCCTTGGCCTGCTCGATGATCACGCGATTGTTCAGCGCGGCCTGCAACTGCTCGTTCAGTACCTCGCTCCGCCGGATCGCCCGCTCCTGCAGGATGCCGATCGTCGCCACGTCCGCCAGCGCCTGGCCGAGGACGAGGTCCGGCCCGGGAAGCGGACCGGGCGTGTTGCCGAACAGGTTCAACGCACCGATCGCCCGACCCCGCAGCCGCAGCGGCAGCGCGTGGACCGAGCGGAAGTCCCCGCGCTCGGCGACTGCCGTCACGAACGTCGGCCATCGGCCTGCGGCCTCGGTGAGATCGGCCACGCTGACCGGCGCCGCGGTCTGGAAGCAGTCCAGGCAGGGACCCTCGTCGCTCTGCAGCTGCAACAGCTCCATGACGCGCGCGGCCTCGTCGGATGCGGCGACCGCGCGCAGCTCGCGGCGGGCGTCGCCCAGCACGATGCCGGCCGCGTCGGCCGACAGCAGCTCCACACAGAACCCGGCCAATTGATCCAGCAGGTCGATGACGTCGTACTCATCGACCAGGGTGTCCGCCAGGATGACGAGCGCCCGGCTCACCGACTCCTCGCGTCCGTCCTGTGATCGGTTCATCGCAGATACTCCTCAAGCGATCCCATCACTACTCCATGTTCTCAGTGAACGCCAGTAGGCGGTTCACGACATCGCGGGCCACGTCGATGAGCAGCCGGTCGTGCACGAACGCGTACGCCCTCATGCGTGCCAGGGCCTCCTCGGCACTGATGTCCAGTTGTATCGACACCATCCCGGTCGCCTGGTGGACCTCGGCGCGATGGGCAATGGCGTGATCGAGCCAACCCGCGCCGCCATGGTCCGGGTCGGTGCGCAGCCCGAGCATCATCAGCGCCGCCGTCTCCGCGGTGCTGATCGCATCCCGAAGTTGGTCGTCATCCAGCGCTCCGGGCTCTCGGCGGTAGAGGTCGAGTACCCCCAGGTTGACCGCTCCCCATTGCAGCGGTATCGCGAACACCGCCCGCGCCGGACTCTGCTCCATCACCGCGGCGGCGAACACCGGCCACCGGGCGACCTCACTGCCCTGCCGCAGGTCCGGAACCAGCACGGGGCTACCGGTCCGTGCTGCCTCCATGCATGCGCCCTCACTCAGGGTGAACTGGAGATCCTCCAGCAACTCCGCAGTTGCGTCAGTTGCCGCCAATGTCTGCCGTGCGACGCTGGCGGTCAGCAGCGAGATCGCTGCGCCGTCGACAGCGAGCCCGTCGACACACGCCCGACAGATCCGCATCGCCAACTCTCGATCGTCGACGTCGTCCCGAGCGATCGCCAGCAAAACCTTGGTCACCGCACCGAGCTCAGCCACCGGAGTACCTTCCGGGTAGGACAGGATGCGGGTTGATCGTCACGGCTCAGCCCATCAAGCGCGTCCGACGGTGCGGGGCGCGACAGGGACCAGATCGAGCACCGGAGTTCCGGATCATCTTACTCCCCGCGACACCACGCGAGCGATCAGGTGCCGCGGCGTGCGAGGTGCAGCGCGGAGTCGGAGCGCCCTGGCAAGGGATGGCGCAGGAGCACCCGGGTCCCACGGGCGTCGTGATGGAACAGGACGACCGTGAGCCGCTTCATGATCTCGATCCCGCGGCCCCGTCCTGTGGGCTGGCTCGAGGGAGCCCGCCATGCGCCGTGGTCCGCGATCTCGATACAGACCGCGTGGGCTTCGGTCCAGAAGGTCAACTCGACGGTGTCGGCAGGGCTTGGCGAGAGGTAGGCGTGCTCGACGCTGTTGCTCGCGGCCTCGTTCACGGCGAGCACCAGATCGTCTCGAGCGTCCTCGGTCAGGTCCAATGGGCTCAGCCAGCTGTGGACCTGCGTGCGAATCGATGCCAGCTGATGGGGATGCGCCGGCCACGTCAGATGAACGAAAGTGGCCAGTTCGTGTACTTCGGCCGAATCTGCCTCGCGCATTTCCCGCTCCCGGCGCATCGTGCTGTCAGCATCTCTCTGCGGAAGGGCGCTGCCGGGGTCCAGGGCAAACTGCGCAACCTGTGTTCGGGGCTCTACCCGCTGCGTACTCCCGTCAAACGGAAGCGGTGCCGGCGACTCCGACTGCGGCGAAGCGCGAATACGGGTGGGACCGGCCCCGGGTGCGAGGGGGCATCACCGGGACCGGCCCCGCACCCAGATCGTGCTCTTGTCTCCGACCGTTACACGGTCGAGAGATCCCGTCCGGGCTCAGCCGACCTCGTCGAACGGCGCTGCGTAGCGGAACGTGCCGGTCGGCCAACCGGCCAGAACGAGGAACGTGGCCGACCACCTCGCCGTCGCTGACCGCGACCAGGGACAGGCCGGGCGGCCAGCCCGGTCGGCACGGAGCGCGTCGACCAGCCCGACCTCGGCTGGCTCGGCACCTCCGAACGCCGCGCGGTGGACGGCGCGGATAGCGTCGGCGTCAGCGGGCCCTTCGGGACGCACCCACAGCACGATCACCGGACCGCCAGCGCCGCGGCCCGGCCCGCCCGGCGCCCGCCGAACAGGCAGCCGCCCAGGAACGTCCCCTCCAGTGCCCGGTAGCCGTGCACCCCGCCACCGCCGAACCCGGCCACCTCGCCGGCCGCATACAGCCCGTCGATCGGTGTTCCGGCCGCGTCCAGCACCCGGCACGACAGGTCCGTCTGCAGCCCACCGAGGGTCTTGCGGGTCAGGACGTGGAGGTGAACGGCGATCAGCGGGCCGGCCGCCGGATCGAGGATCCGGTGCGGCTCGGCGGTGCGCAGCAGGCGATCACCGCGGTGCCGGCGGGCGTTGTGGATCGCCATCACCTGCAGGTCCTTGGTGAACGGGTTCGCCAGCTCGCGGTCCCGGGCGACGATCTGCCGCTCCAGTGCGCCGAGGTCGATCAACGGCTCGTCGGTCAGGGCGTTCATGCCTGCGACGAGCTCCGGCAACGAGTCCGCGACGACGAAGTCCGCGCCGCGGTCGAGGAAGGCGCGCACCGGAGCGGCGGGGCCGGGACGGACGCGCCTGAGTACCCCGGCGACGCTGCGCCCGGTGAGGTCGGGGTTCTGCTCCGACCCGGACAGGGCGAACTCCTTCTCGAGGATCTTCATGGTCAGCACGAACCAGGAGTGGTCGTGACCGGTCGCCCGCAGCGCGGCAAGGGTCCCGAGGGTGTCGAACCCCGGGAAGTTCGGTGCAGGCAGCCGTCGACCCCGGGCGTCGAACCACAGCGCCGAGGGCCCCGGCAGGATCCGGATGCCGTGCCGCGCCCAGATCGGGTCCCAGTTCTCGACGCCCTCGGTGTAGTGCCACATGCGGTCCCGGTTCACCAGCCGCGCGCCGGCCTTCTCGGCGATCGCGAGCATCCGCCCGTCGACGTGCGCAGGCACGCCGGAGATCATTCGCTCGGGCGGGGTACCGAGCCGCTCCGGCCAGAACGCCCGCACCAGATCGTGATCGGCCCCGATGCCGCCGGACGTGACGAGCACGGCCTGCGCCCGCAGGGCGAAAGTGCCGATCGGCTCCCGGGAACTCGCCCGGCCGCGCGGCGCGGTGCTGGATGCCAGCACGGAGCCGGTCACGCCGTCGACCGCGCCCGCGGTGGTGGTGAGGCCGTCGACGCGGTGCCGGAACCGCAGCTCGACGCGACCCTCGGCGACGGCCTGCCGCACCCGCCGCACGAACGGCTCCAGCAGCGCCGGTCCGGTGCCCCAGACGATGTGGAACCGTGGCACCGAGTTCCCGTGCCCGTCCGCGAGGTGGCCGCCGCGCTCGGCCCAGCCGACGACCGGGAAGAAGCGGACGCCCAGCCCGTGCAGCCAGGCCCGCTTCTCTCCGCACGCGAAGTCGACGTAGGCGGTGGCCCACTGACGTGCCCAGTGGTCCTCGCCTGCGGGGTCGTCGACGCCGCGGTCGAACGCGGCGCTGCCGAGCCAGTCCTGCACGGCGAGGTCGAGGGAGTCGCGGATGCCCATGCGGCGCTGTTCGGGCGAGTCGACGAGGAAGAGCCCGCCGAACGACCAGAACGCCTGCCCGCCCAGCGACGTCTCGGGCTCCTGGTCCACGACGACGACCCGGCGCCCGGCGTCGGCGAGCTCGGCGGTGGCGACGAGGCCTGCGAGCCCGGCTCCGACCACGACGACGTCGGCGTCCACGGCGGCGACGCTACTCGCAGCCGACGCCGTTCCCGTCCGGTCGAGGTCGTAGATGTCGTCGCCGGTCACCCGCACGGGCCCGGCGACGTAGGCCGGCCCGTTGCCACTGCCGCCCTTGCAGTCGACATCGCTCGCGATCGGCACGCAGCCGCTGTAGTTCGGATCGCAACCGGACGGCTCCGGCTCCGCTGCCAGCTTCGGCTTCGGCGCTGCCTGGCCGGTCCGGGGCGCGGGCTTCAAGGTCGTCGCAGCCGAGGGCCGAGCCTGTGCGGTCGACCGGCGGGCAGAACGATACCGAATGTCGTCAGGACGAGGTAAGGGCGATCTCAGGGTCGTGCGGTCGGGCAGCTCGTGGTGCCGTCGGGGTGGCAGGTGACCGAAGCCGTCGCCGCGGCGGGGTGAGCTGTGGTGGTGGCGCTGCTCTGCATCACCGACGCGAGCAGCAGCACGCCGGCGAGGCCCGCGGTCACCCACAGCACCCGGCGCCGCTGACGGGGGGTGAGCCGCGGTGCTAGGTCGTCGGGCTGTCCGAACCGGGCAGGTGGGCGGGCAGGCAGCGGCGATCGGCGGCGCGGTGCGGACGGTCGCGGGAGCTGCCCCTCGTTCCTCGACCCGATCACGGGGGCCGCCGCGCGGGGGCGGGGAACGGTGTCGGGCCGGGATCGGCGCGGCGCCGGACAGCGGACCTCCGGGACAGTCGCGGCGAGTCGGACCGTCCGCGCGATGGCGAGTGGTGTCCGCTGCCGAGGGCCACCCGGCGCGGCGCACGGCGCTTCGTGCGGCATGCAGGTAGCGGGCGGGCCGAGACGCAGGGTGAGGGTCACGGCGTCGCCGGTGCGAGCCGCGAGGGCCGGGCAGGTGCCTCTGTGCCCGCGGGCGGCGAGCCGGGAGAGGACGGGCCGGTAGGCTGCGGAGTCCGCTGCGGAGAGGCGACCCGCCGGGGTCGGCCCGAGCGGGCCGAGCGCTTCGATCATGACGCCCTCGCCGTTCACTCGCAGGGCGACCTGCAGTGGCCCGGGCCGCAGCGGAGCCGTCACGACGACGGCGACGCGGCCGCCGGGGGACAGGGGAACCAGCTGCATGCGGCGCTCCGATGGGCCGGTGAGACGTTGGCATGATCGATGTCGCCGTCCGCAAGATCTTTATTACTCCTCGTACCTGAATTGCCGTACTGTGCAGAGCTTTGTGCGGTTCGTCACCCTTTCTGGGCCGAGCCGGTCACGGATCACCGGATCGGGTGCGGAGCGGACGACTGCGTCACGACCGGTGGCGGGTAGATCCTCGAACTGGTCCGTTCGACCGAGGTTGTTGCGCCGAGAGGAGTACGCAGATGATGCAGGTGCGACGAGCGAGGGGCAGCATCCTGGCGGCGATGCTCGGCCTGGCCGTTCTTCCCGCGGCGCTTCCCCTCGGGCTGCCGGTGGCGCCGCAGGCCGTCGAGGCCGTCGTCGACCTCTCCGGCACGGCCGGCACGCTCCTGGTCGTCCGGCACGCTGGAACCGCGCCCGTCACCGTCGACACGACCGTGCTCACCGGTCCGGCCGTGCGGGGCTGGTGGGTCGACGGCGCCACCGGGGAGAACGTCGACGTCGGCGTGCTGTCCCGGGGTCCGGCCGTCACGCTCCATCCCCCGGACACCGGCGACGGCGGCGCCCACGACTGGACGCTCGTGATCGTCGACATGACCCGCGGGCTCGTGCCGCCCCTGTGACCCACGGCGCCACCCCCTCCCGCGATGCTCGACGTCGCTGCGCCACGGACCTCGACGGCGCGCTGCCCGCAGCCGGTCTCACGCCCGACCACGAGGTCACGCGCCGCGGGTAGGGTCTGCCGAGTGGCCCTGATCAAGGTGGACGCTGAGCCCGCGGAGGTCGGGTTCGACGCCTCCCGGCTCGCGCGCATCGATCGGCACTTCCGGCACTACGTCGACGACGGTCTGCTCGCCGGGTGACGGTCGCGGTCAGCCGTCGCGGGCGCGTCGCGCACCTGTCCCACCAGGGGCTGCGCGATCTCGACGCCGGGCTGCCGGTGACGGACGACACGATCTGGCGCATCTACTCGATGACGAAGCCGATCACGTCGGTCGCGGCCATGATGCTCTACGAGGAGGGTGCGCTGGAGCTGACCGACCCGGTGGCGCGCTTCATCCCGTCCTTCGCCGACGTCCGCGTCTACAGTTCCGGGCCGGCGCTGAACCCGTGGACGGTCCCGGCCACCGAGCCCGTCCGCGTCTGGCACCTGCTCACCCACACGTCCGGGCTCACCTACGGCTTCCACCACGCGCACCCCGTCGACGAGATGTACCGCCTGAGCGGCTTCGACTTCTCCAGTCCGCCCGGCGCGGACCTCGCCACCGCGTGCGACCTGCTCGCCGAGATCCCGCTGCTGTTCCAGCCGGGCACCGAGTGGAACTACGGGGTCTCGACGGACGTGCTGGGCCGGGTCGTCGAGGTCGCCTCGGGGCAGCCCTTCGACACGTTCCTCGCCGAGAAAATCCTGGGCCCGCTGGGCATGGACGAGACCGGGTGGTCGGTCGACGACGCGAACCTCGACCGACTGGCCACGCTCTACATGCGCGGACCGGACGGCGGCCTCACGGCGAACACGGCGCTCGGCGAGGGGGTGACCCGCCCACCGCTGCTGCACGCCGGCGGGGGAGGGTTGGTGTCGACGGTGGGGGACTACCACCGCTTCACCCAGATGTTGCTGCGCGGCGGTGAGCTCGACGGCGTCCGGCTGCTCGGCCCGCGGACCGTCGCCTTCATGACCCGAAACCACCTTCCGGGCAACGCGGATCTGGAGCAGATCGGGCGCCCGATCTTCGCCGAGTCGGCGTTCCGCGGAGTCGGCTTCGGTCTGGGCTTCTCCACGGTCGTCGACGTGACCGCCGGAAAGGTGCTCACCAGCCCGGGGGAGTACGCGTGGGGCGGGATGGCCAGCACGGCGTTCTACATCGACCCCGTCGAGCAGGTCACCGCCATGTTCTTCACGCAGTTCCTGCCGTCGAGCGCCTATCCGATCCGTCCGCGCCTGCGCGCGCTGGTCGCGCAGGCGTTGGTCGACTGAGGCTCCACTGCGATCAGAAGGGTTGAGAAGGGATCCAGATGGGACTGATGTTCGCGATCGTCCGGATCGCGGTCGTCGCGGCCGCGCTGTGGGTGGCGAGCGTCCTCGTCCCCGGGATCGACATCACCGGCAGGAGCACGGGGCTGCTGATCGTGGAGCTCGTCGGGGTCGCCGCGATCTTCGTGGTGGTCGAGGAGCTGGTGAAGCCGGTCATCAAGACCCTCGGCTGCCTGTTCTACGCGCTGACGCTCGGGCTGATCGGGCTCGTGGTGAACGCCCTGCTGCTCCTGCTCGTCGGGTGGCTGGCAGACCGACTGGGTCTCCCGTTCGTCGTCGACGGGTTCTGGGCGGCGTTCTGGGGAGCGATCGTTGTCTCGGTGGTGTCCGCGGTGCTGCACCTCCTGATCCCGAACCGGCTCGACGCGCGCTGACCGTCAGACGGGCCAGGTCTCGCGCCGCCACGCCGCGTCCCAGAACATCCATTCGTAGCGCGAGGTCACGATCATGTGCTCGCGCATCAGGGCGAGCTCGCGAGACGATGCGGCGGCGCCGACCCGGTCGGTCAGGTCCAGCACGGCATCGACGACGGCCTGGAACTCCTTGCTGCCGTACGTCGCGATCCAGCGGGCGTAGAGCGGGTCGGGAGAGCCGGCATCCAGCAGCTCCTCGCCGACGCGGGCGTAGATCCAGTAGCAGGGCAGCACGGCGGCGACGGCCTCGGCGAACGACCCGCCGTGGGCCGTCGCGAGCAGGTAGCTGACGTACGCGCGGGTGGTCGGGGCGGCCGGCTCGGCCGCGGCGGCCTCGGCGGTCAAGCCCAGATCGGCGAGCAGCGCTGCGTGCAGGCCCTGCTCGGCGGCGATCGCGCCGCCCGCGTGGGCGCCGAACATCACGGTGTCGCGTGGCTCCTCGGCCCGGGCCCCGCAGAGGGCCAACGCGCGGGCGTAACCGCGCAAGTAGTGGGCGTCCTGGATGATGTAGTGGCGAAACGCGTCCCGCGGCAGCGAGCCGTCGGTGAGCCCGGAGACGAACGGGTGGCGCAGGATCGCGGCGTAGACGTCGTCGACGTCGGACCAGAGAAGATCGCGGGTTCGCGGTCGGAGATCCGGGGCGGCCACGCCGGCACGGTAACCCGAGGGGGGCGCGTCGTGACCGCACGGGCACGGGTTGTGTTCGAAGAGTGAGATGACGGTCACTGTTCGACTACAATTTTGCCGAAGTGCGTCCTCCGTGCCGCACGATTGAGGTTCCCACGGGCAGCGACTCAGCGCTGAGAGCGTGCCGCACCGCATCGCACCGCGGAGGTGAGTCGGAATGAGCCCCGTACCCATGGATCATCACGAGAAAATGCGTCTTCGGGCAGCCGCCTTCCGCGTCACCCGGCTCTATCCGGGTCCAGTCGGCGAGCTGCTCTCCCGCGAGCTGCTGACCTGGGAGGAGTTCGGCTACCGGCTCGGGGGCGGCCAGCTCGTGATGCGGCTGGTGGACCACGTCCTCAAGGCCCCGCTCGCCCAGGGCGACGTGGCCTGACCCCGGTCGACGGCGGTGCCCCTCACGGCCCCGCCGTCGTCGCACCCGTCGGCATCGGCTCGCCGTCCACGACGCCGAGCACCGTTGCCGTCACCACCAGGAGTGCCGCGAGGGTGATCGCCGTGCCGAGGCGGGCGAGCACGTCGAAGGCCGTGCCCAGTGGGGTGTGGGCCGGCAGCACGAGCTTCTTCCCGACGCCCGGCGGTCGGTGCCCGAGGTCCGGCGGGGTCGGCGCGATCCACACCGTCCGGACGTCCGACGGCGCATCGACGGGTCGGACGTGGGGGGTGTACTGCGGGCGCGACGGGTGCGTCGGCGCTGACATGGGGGCCACCGGAGTGCTCGGACGGGCGGGGAGCCGTACGACCCGATGATCGTTCCCCGGACGGCGGGCGTTAGCGCGGTGCACCGACCGTCGCGGGTCCGAATCGGGCCGAGGTAGGCTGACGTCGGAGAATCATCGTCAGTCCGAGGAGAGTCGAGCCGTGCCACCGCCCCCCCGCCGGACCCCGAAGCGCAAGGTCAACCCGCTGCACGCCAAGCGGGTCGCGGACGTCGACTGGAAGGACATCACGCTGCTGCGGACGTTCATCTCGGACCGCGGGAAGATTCGTGCGCGTCGGGTGACCGGCCTGACCCCCCAGCAGCAGCGGCAGGTCGCCACCGCGATCCGCAACGCGCGGGAGATGGCCCTGCTGCCCTACCCGCGCGCCGGCCGAGGCTGACGTCGGCGCGCCACTCCGCGGCGGCCCCGTTTCCAAGCCGGCTGCGGGGTTGTGTAGCATCGTTGACGCCCACCCGGAGGACCTTCCGACGGGCTGTGCCGCCCCTTTAGCTCAGTCGGCAGAGCGTCTCCATGGTAAGGAGAAGGTCTACGGTTCGATTCCGTAAAGGGGCTCGAGCGGGTCCGGCCGTGTTCTCATCGACAGGGTCCGTGCTCGCGAAGCGGTGTAGCTCAGTCGGTAGAGCAAGCGGCTCATAATCGCTGTGTCGCCGGTTCAAGTCCGGCCACCGCTACCAGGCTGACCAGTACCGAAGCAAGCAGGAGGCACCCGCGATGGCGAAGGCCACCGACGTCCGGCCGAAGATCACGCTGGCGTGCGAGGTGTGTAAGCACCGCAACTACATCACCAAGAAGAACCGGCGGAACGATCCCGACCGGCTCACGATCAAGAAGTACTGCCCGAACTGCAACCTGCACCGCGATCACCGCGAGACCAGGTGATCGAGGAATACGTCGGCCGCGCTCTGCCCCCGACCCGGCCCTACCTGGTCGGACGGGAGAAGGTGCGGGAGTTCGCCCTCGCTGTCGGCGAGGGCGCTTCCGTGTGTACGGACCTCGACGCGGCCCTCAAGGCCGGGTATCCGGACCTGGTGGCGCCCCCGACGTTCGCGGTCACGTTCACCATCCCGCTGATGGAGGCGTTCCTCCGGGACCCGGCGGTGGGCTGGGACTACGCGCACATGGTGCACGGCGAGCAGTCGTTCGTCCTGCACCGTCCGCTGTACGCGGGGGACGAGGTCGTCACCACCCTGCACGTGGACGAGCTGCGCCCGCGCGCCGGGAGCCTGTTCCTCACGTTGCGGGCCGAGGTGGCGGACGCCGCGGGCGAGCCCGTCCTGACGGCGGTCTCGCTGATGGTCACCGCCGCCCCGGTGCAGCCCGCGGAGGTGTCGGCGTGACCGCGGCCGCACTCGGCCCGGGCGACGCGCTCCCGGCGCTGTCGATCCGGCTGACGCGCGCGGACCTCGTCCGCTACGCGGGCGCCTCCGGCGACTTCAACCAGATCCACTGGAACGAGCGGTTCGCCGTCGGCGTGGGCCTGCCGAACGTGATCGCCCACGGCATGCTGACGATGGCGCTCGCCGGCCGGCTGGTCACGAACTGGATCGGCGACCCCGGGGCCGTGGTGGGTTACGCGGCCCGCTTCACCCGGCCCGTCGTCGTCCCGGACGACGACGGGGGTGTCGCGCTCGAGGTCACCGGCACTGTCAAGGCTGTCGACGACGAGGGTGACAACCGCGTCGCCACCGTGGCGATCACGGCCGCGGTGGACGGGAAGACGGTGCTGGCCCGCGCGACAGCCCGCGTCCGCCTCCCCGCCTGAATCCGACGGCTGGCGCCGCCTGGAGCGAACGCGGCTCCGGGGAGACGAGGCCGCGGAACCGAGCAGGATCGCTCGGCCTAGTTGCAGGGCCGCGGCCCCGTCCCCCCCGTTCGGTGCGTCTACCGCACCCGACGCCGCGTTCGCTCCGACAAAGCCGTGCTTCCGGGATGCGCGCTGGTGCGCCGCCCTTCAGGGCGGTGGTGAAAGCGCGCGCGGGAGTCCGCGCAGCGGGCGGGTGTGCCCAGACGCGACGTTCCTGCTGCTCGATGTAGTGCCGCACGATCGACAGCGGCGCCCGCCGACCGATCCGGCGAAGTACGACCTGGACCACAGCCGTTGCGCGTGCCAGTAGGGCTGGCGCAGGTCGGGGAACTCCTGGCGCCGTCGGTGGGAGGACACGCCCTTGAGGCTTTGACGGGCTTCGGGATAGCCCGTTCTGTCGGTCCGCGACCGTACGGTGCTCGTGTGCGGCTACGGTACGCCTACCGCCTGAACCCGACCCCGGGCCAACGCAGGCGTTGGCGCGGGCGTTCGGGTGTGCCCGGGTGGTGTTCAACGATGCCATCGCCGCCCGGCGGGCCGCCCGCGAGGCTTGGGCGCCATACCCGACCGACGGGGCGCTGTCCAAGGCGCTGACCACCGCCAAGCGGACCCCGCAGCGGGCGTGGCTGGCCGAAGTGTCCGCGGTCGTGCTGCAGCAGGCGCTGGCCGACGCGAACACCGCGTACCGGAACTTCTTCGCCTCGATGAGAGGCACCCGGAAGGGCCGCCGGTTGGGGGCGCCGCGGTTCCGATCGAAGCGGGACCGGGCCCAGTCGATCCGCTTCACCAAGGCCGCCCGGTCCACGGTCACCCCGGCGGGTCGGCTGCGGCTCCCGGCATCGGCGACGTGGCGGTGCGCTGGTCCCGTGAGCTGCCTGGCGAGGCGTCGAGCGTGACGGTCACCGTGGACGCGACCGGCCGGTACCAGGCCTCGTTCGTCGTCGACGTCCCCGACCAGCCGTTGCCGCCGACCGGGCGGGAGGTGGGGGTCGACCTCGGGTTGACGCACTTCGCGGTGCTGTCCGACGGGCGGAAGGTGGACAACCCGCGGCTGGCCCGCAAGGCCGCCCGGAGGCTGCGTCGGGCACAACAGGAACTGGCCCGCCGCCAGAAGGGTTCGGCGAACCGGCGCACGCGGACAGTCCAACGCTCGTGGAGCTGGTGTCAGCCGGGGCCCCGGTCCCGCAACCGGCCGTGAAGCGAGAACCCGCCGGGAGCACGGCATGAGCCGCGCAGACCGGAATCCCCGCCGCCCACGGCGGGGAGGACGTCAAT
>CAVRHG010000031.1:0-39053 GCA_963720845.1 uncultured Actinomycetota bacterium
GCGGGTGATGCGACGATCGCTCTGCATCCCGCGGACGGCCCAACGCTTCGCATCACGTACATACTCGATTACGGCTCGGCGTCCGATCCCGCGGCAGATGTTCACGCTCGATGCGACGCCGGAAAATTTCGCCCATGAAGTTGCTCGCTGCCGCACGTTCTGCACCGCAGCCCGAAGCCCGAGCCTTGAAGGCAATCGGAATCGCACCGCACCTGAGCTTCGCGGATACGCTCGTGTTCGGCCCGCGGACCGATCGACAATCGGCTGCTACTTCGCGGACGAACCGGCTCGCCACAAGGTACTCGACTTGCTGGGCGACCTCGCACTGTGCGGCTTCGATCTCGCCGGACACGTGATAGCGTACCGTTCGGGCCACACGCTCAATGCGCAACTGGCGCGGAATCTCGTCGAGGCGGCCGGGACCGGTTCGCGCGGAAGCAGCTTGACCAGCCGCCTTCGGCTTCGCGATGAAGCCGCACGCGGGGCGGGATCGGATGTGGAGGGGTCGAGATGACGCGATTGAGAATGGCCGTGGTCGGCGTCGGGCACCTGGGCAAGGAGCATGCCCGCATCCTGGTCGTCATTCCCGGACGTCGAACTCGTCGGTGTCGTCGACATAACGAGATCCAGGCGGAATCGGTTGCCAGGCTGCCGGACGCGGGCTTTCGAGTGCCACGAAGACCTGTTCGACCTTGTCGATGCCGTCTCGATCGTACGCCCACCGCTCTATCACCACGTCATTGCTCGTTCGTTCCTCGAACGCGGCATTCCGATCCTGGTTGAAAAGCCGATCACGACGACTTTGGCCCAGGCGGATCGAACTAGTCGAAATCGCGAAACGCCAGGGCGTACCGTTCCAGGTCGGCCACATCGAGCGTTTCAATCCGGCTTCGAAGAACTCACACGCGTCCGCTGAACCCGAAACTGATCGAAAGCCGAACGCCACGGGCCTTTCACCGGTCGCATCGACCGACATCGGGGCGGTGCTCGATTTGATGATCCACGATCTCGATTTGCTTGTCGCTTGGTGCGCAGTCCGGTGTTGAAACGTGTCCGCCGTCGGGGCCCAGGTCTTCGGCGGCCACGAAGACATCGTCAATGCCCGGCTCGAGTTCGAGAACGGCTGCGTCGCCAGCGTGACGGCGAGTCGCATCAGCCCCCGGCCGAAACGCAAGCTCCGCGTCTGGGCGCCGGAAGGTTACGCGGGCATCGACTTCGTCGAGAAGCGACTGACCCTCGTGCAGCCCAGCGACGACGTCCGCCGACACGGCCTGTCGTCGCATGCACCTCGCGGCCGGCGCGGCTCAAGCAGGAAGTATTCGGCAAGCACATGGACGCTGGAGCTGGATTGCGTCCGCGACCACGATCAATTAACGGCCGAGCTGCGGCACTTTGTCGAGCGCGTGCGGCGGGCCGAGGCCCCGAGTATCGGGTGAAGACGGCCGCGACGCACTGGCCCTGGCCGACCGGATTCTCGCGGCGATGCAACGGCATCCGTGGGACGGCACTCGACGGCCCCGTCGGGCCGGACCAGTGCCCGCGGCCCAGCGGTTGGCTCTTCTTGCCGCCTATTCCCGCTTCGCGAAGCGAAGCTGCGTAATCGACTGCGAACCTTCACTCTCGTTCCACTCGATGACCATCGGCCACTTTCGCGATCCATCCACGAGTCGTCGATTTCAACTGGTCCACGAGCCACGCCGGCACGATCCTGCGAGTCCACGATTGCGAACACCGCCGGGCCCCAGGAACTCTGCCCGGCACCCGGCACGCCCATCCCCGAATCTTCGCGACCGCGTCCGCGACTTCCGCACTGGAATACGATCCGCCTTGCACGCCGCGAACGGTTCTCCGGCCAACCGATTGAATTCGTGAACGGCTTAGCTGAACGCGAGTAGGTCTCCCGTCGCCGCGGCCAGGTGAATTCCGAGCGTCGCGAGCCGATTCAGTACCTCGGCGTTCGCACCCAGTATCGCATCGGCGAACGCCTGTTCCTTCGCGGCCGCCATGCCGGGGTCGTTGCTGCGGGGAGAAAAACCGCGACCCGCCAGGATTCGGGCAATCGCACATTGCTGAGCAGCGGTGAGACGGCTTCCCCCGGCAGCTTGCCGGGTTCGACGATGAGCCCGCCGCGATCGAAGCCGTGGACGCCGATCGCGGAGCGTTCACCGCGGCCGACCCGGGCCGCGAGCTCTACGGAAGGGAGCATTCGGAAAGCCGAGTTCGACGGCGAGGGCTTTGCCCACCGCGAGCCCGAGTTGCGTGCCGACGCCGAGGCCCGGCGTGCTCCGCCGGGCAGCGTTCGACGAGTACTTGAAGCGGTTGGAGTGGTCGTCGCAGGCTGCGATGAACCGGTGAGCGAAGACCTGGGCTCGGCTGGCGAGTACACCTTCAAATTGCCAGGAATCTGAGGGCCGGGCGGAGACGGCGACGCCCGGTTTATCGATCGTGAGTCCGACGCCGCCGAACCGGCGCGGGTGAACTTCGCGACTACATTCAGGAACCCGAAGTGGAGCCGGCTCGGTGCCGTGACGCGCGTCATGGCCGGCCCTCCGCACGCGAGGCGTGTTCCAAAAAATCCATCGCTTCAAGCTCGGCCGGCCCGCCCGTCTTGTCTACGATCACGCGCAATTTCGCGGAACTCCGCCGCGATCTCCGCGTGCGGGATCAGGTGCATTCGCGTGGCGAGGATCGCGGCTTCCACGACGGCGTGCTTCGCGCGGTTGAAGCCCCAGAAGTCGCGATGCCGGCCCGCATGAATCACCTCGGCTTCGATGCGAACGCGCTCGCCCGAATCGTCGATCGAGGTCGCACTCTGAATTCAAAATACCGGCACGATTCGGCGAGAACGAAGCCCTTACCTGCACCGCGGGTTCGAAGGCCGGCAACGGATCGACCGCGCCGAGTGCGGCCTTCGCGATCAGCAGTGCGTCGTCGGTCACGTGCAGCACGCCTTCCGGGATGCGCGACGCAGATTGCGGTACGTGCCCGAGGTTGGGAATGGCCGAAGCACGAAGCGCGAGAAGTCTCCCTCGACGCGCGGCCCCATCGGTGCCAGATGCGGCGAACCGTCGGCGTTCAGCGTTGTTACCAGCCCTTCGAGAATCATGGAGAGTTCAAGCCAAGTTGCAAGTTCCAAGTTCCACGGATCGGAGCTCGAAGCTCACAAGCTGCGGAGCAATCCTGCGGCCTTGTGCAGGGTCTCTTCGTATTCGCGGCGCGGGTCGGAGTCGGCGACGATGCCGCCGCCGACCGGGAACTGCACCCAGCCGCGGCCGGCCGTGAACGTGCGGATCAGGATGTTCGTGTCCATCGCGCCGTCGAACCCGATGTAGCCGAGGCTGCCGCAGTACGGCCCGCGGCGGTCGGCTCCAGTTCGGCGATGATCTCCATGGCCCGCACCTTCGGGGCGCCCGTGACGGAACCGCCGGGGAACGCGGCCGCAGCAGATCGAGCGGTCCGCACCCCGGCCGCAGCTTGCCGCGCACTTCCGACACCAAATGATGCACGTAGCGGAAGGTTTCCACCTCGCAGACTTCGCGGCACGCGGACGCTGCCGTACTCGCAGACGCGGCCGAGATCGTTGCGAAGCAGATCGACGATCATCACGTTCTCGGCACGGTCCTTGGGATTCGCGAGCAGTTCGGCGATCAGCGCCGCGTCTTCTTCCGGCGTGCGGCCGCGCGGCCGCGTCCCCTTGATCGGCCGCGTTTCCACTTCGCCATTCTCGACCTTCAGGAAGCGCTCGGGTGACGCACTCGAGAATCTGGAAGTCGCCGAGGTCGAAGTACGCGGCGAACGGCGCGGGATTGAGTTGCCTCAGACGGCCGTAGAGTTCGAGGGGGTGTTCGCGGAGCGGCGCGAGGAGCCGCTGCGAGAGGTTGACCTGATAGCAGTCGCCGGCACGGATGTACTCGACGACCCTCGCGACCGCGGCCTCGTAACCGGCTCGATCGAAATTGCTGGCTGACGTCCGGGAAGCCGGGGAGCGGGAACTGCGGAGCGAGACTTTCCGAGCGGAGGACATCAACACTCGGCTGCGGGAGGAGCGGGGAGCGTTCCTTTCACTCGAAATCAACTTCAGGATGCGCTTGCTGCCGCCTGAGGAGTTGCCGTGGGAAACGAACCAGGCCCGATTCTGTTCGAGGTCGAAACTGATCACCCACTCGTAGAGCCCGACGCCAAGATCGGGGAAGTCGAAGTCGTTTACTCGCGGAGGCGGAATGCGTTCGAACTCGCGACCGAGCCCGTATCCGAACAGTCCGGCAAGGCCGCCTTGGAACGGCGGCAGTGCGCTCAGCGTCGGCGTCTCTTCTCCCATCATCGACGAGAGAAGGTCGATCAGGCTCAGCGGCGTGCAGTCGCCGGCATTCGCGGAGGTGAACGACCGCGGCTCGGCCATGACATACGAGTAGCGTCCGCGTCGTTCGTGACGCTCGGCGGAATCGAGAAACAAGAGGTGCGGAAGATGGGCCAGCTTGCGGGCAACGTCCCAGGGGTCCGGGGCGGGGATCAGTTCGAATGGCGGTCGGACCCTGCATTCGGTTCAGTATCAGAGCGCATAAAAAAGCCGCTTGTGGCATCGGCCAACAGCCTGCTCAAGACCAGCTTCAAAGCGCTGCGCCGCTGGCGCGGCTGCCCCTGGCGCATCGGCGACGTCGTCGCCGCGGCAATGGTCCTGCTCCACCACGAACATCGCCGAACGACCTGATCCCCAGCCATCACAGTCCGTGATCACCACGTTGCTCGGAAAGGCTCAGTGCGGGCCGCATCTCCGAGAACCATCTGTGAACCCTATCGAGGCCGCGCTCAACCGCATCGCCACCGACCTCGTCGCTACCGGAATCTCGTGGGCTGTCGTCGGCGGATTCGCGGTGTCCGCTCGCGCCGAACCGCGGTTCACACGTGACGTCGACGTGGCAGTGGCGGGTGTCGGGGGACGGCGAGACGGAGTCGACGATCCGGCGTCTGACTGCCCGCAGCTACCGCTTGATCGCACTGACCGAACAGGACGCCGTCGGCAGGTTGGCCACCGCACGGGTTATTCCTCCGGGAACCGGCGGAATCGTCGTCGACATCCTCTTCGCCAGCTCGGGGATCGAGCCCGAGGTCGCTGCGCTGCAGACCCGGTCGAACTCGTACCGGGTCTGGTCATACCCATTGCGCAGGTCGGCCACCTCATCGCCCTCAAGCTGTTGGCGCGTGACGACGAGAGTCGTCCGCAAGACCGGGCTGATCTGCACGCGCTCCTCGACGTCGCCGGGCCTGATGACCTCGCCCTCACCTCACGCAGCATCAACGCGATCAGTAGTCGGGGCTTCGACCGAGGTCGGAACCTCACCGCGGATCTCGCCGTGCTGGTCAACGCTCGCGAACGCTGACCAGCACGTTCAGGCGCCCAGGTCCCGGCGACGTTCGCGCTCCCGCAGGATCCGCTGGCGGGCGTCGTGGTCGCGCATGCGCTGCGGGTAGCCGACGATCTGCACGTCGTACACCGGCATCCGCATCGACCGCGCCAGCTTCCGCGCCCCGTCCGGGCCGTCGATCCGACGGCGCGTCCACTCGCCGTCCTTCGCGACCAGCACGATCGTGTGGTCCGTGACCGCCGTCCGCGGCTCGACGAACGCCTCGACCCCCTCGTGCGCGGCCGCCCACGCACGCAGGTGCGCCTCGTCGTCCGCGGTCGAACGACGCAGCGTCCCTGCCCGGTTGCGCCCACGCAGCCGCGTCCACAGTCCCATGCGGCCTCCTTCATCCGTGCCGGAGATGCTGTCGGGAACAACGTGCGTGATGCGCGGTTTTCTCCCGGTGAGACCGTGCGCCCGTCGAATGTCGCGGAAGTGACAGGATGGGCGGCGACGACCCGCGCGGCGGTCAGGCGCGGGCTTGGCGAAACTCGAGGGAGAGTCGACGTGCCGGAGCACAACGCGGACCTGGTGATCCTCGGTGGTGGGTCGGGCGGGTACGCCTGCGCGCTGCGCGCCGCCGAGCTGGGAATGTCGGTGGTGCTGGTCGAACGCGACAAGCTGGGCGGCACCTGTCTGCACTCGGGCTGCATCCCGACCAAGGCGCTGCTGCACGCCGCCGAGGTGGCCGACGCGGCCCGCGAGGGCGACAAGATCGGGGTGAAGAGCTCGCTCGCCGGCATCGACATGGCCGGGGTGAACAGCTACAAGGACGGCGTGATCGCGAAGCTCTACAAGGGCCTGCAGGGCCTCGTGAAGAGCCGCAAGATCAACCTCGTCGCGGGCGACGGGACGTTCGTCGCGCCGAACGCGGTCGAGGTAGCCACCTCCGATGGCGCGACCGAGCGGTACGTCGGCAAGAAGGTCGTGCTGGCGACCGGCAGCTACGCCCGCTCCCTGCCCGGCCTGGAGATCGGCGGGCGGATCATCACCAGCACGGAGGCGATCCGGCTGGACTCGGTCCCGCAGCGAATCGTGATCCTGGGCGGTGGGGTCATCGGCGTGGAGTTCGCGTCGGTGTTCAAGAGCTTCGGCTCGGAGGTCACGATCGTCGAGGCGCTGCCGCGTCTCGTGCCCAACGAGGACGAGTTCGCCTCCAAGCTGCTGGAGCGGGCCTTCCGGCGGCGTAAGATCACGTTCCGGACCGGGGTGCGGTTCACCGCCGCCAAGCAGTCCGAAGACAGCGTCACGGTCTCGCTCGAGTCCGGTGAGGACATCGAGGCGGACCTGCTGCTCGTCGCGGTCGGCCGTGGCCCGAACACGACCGGCCACGGCTACGAGGAGGCCGGGGTGACCATGGAGCGCGGGTTCGTCCTCACCGACGAGCGTCTACGCACGAATCTTGCGGGAGTCTACGCAGTCGGAGATATCGTCCCAGGTCTCCAGCTGGCCCACCGGGGGTTCCAGCAGGGCATCTTCGTGGCCGAGGACATCGCCGGGCTCACGCCGCCGGTGATCGACGAGACTGGCATCCCGCGGGTGACCTACTGCGAGCCCGAGGTCGCCTCCGTCGGGCTCACCGAGGCCCAGGCCAAGGATAAGTTCGGCGAGGTGCAGACCCTGACCTACGACCTGGCGGGCAACGGCAAGTCGCAGATCCTTCAGACCCAGGGTGCGATCAAGCTGGTCAAGCAGGGCGCCGCGGGGACCCCGGGGCCGGTCGTGGGCATCCACATGGTCGGCGCCCGGGTCGGTGAGCTGATCGGGGAGGCGCAGCTGGTCTACAACTGGGACGCCGAGGCCGACGACGTGGCCGCCCTGATCCACGCGCACCCGACGCAGAACGAGGCGTTCGGCGAGGCCCACCTGGCCCTGGCCGGCAAGCCCCTCCACTCCCACAGCTGATCCCGCCTCCCCGCACAGTCCAGCCGCACCCCTGAGCCCGCATCGTCGCCGGCCCGAGAACAGGAGCTCCGACCCGCCATGGCCTTCACCGTCCAGATGCCCGCCCTCGGCGAGAGCGTCACCGAGGGCACCGTCACCCGCTGGCTCAAGCAGGAGGGCGACCGGGTCGAGGTCGACGAGCCACTGCTCAAGGTTTCCACCGACAAGGTCGACACCGAGATCCCCTCCCCCGCCGCCGGGGTGCTCGAGCGCATCGTCGCGGGCGAGGACGAGACCGTCGAGGTCGGCGGCGACCTCGCGGTGATCGGCGACGGCGGGGGGTCCGGCGGGGCGGACGACCAGACCGAGCAGCAGGCCGCTGAGGAGCCTGCCCAGGACGAGGCGGACGCCGGCGGGTCGGACGGCGGCGGTGGATCGGACGGCGGCGGGCGATCAGACGGCGGCGGGCGATCAGACGGCGGCGGGCGATCGGACGGCGCGCCGCAGTACGCGAACCAGGCCGCGGAGCCGGCGGACGACGCAGGGTCGGACACGGCGCAGGACGCGGGGACGTCGAGCACGTCGGGTGGCTCTGGCACGTCGGGCGGCTCGGGGACGTCGGTGACGATGCCCGAGCTGGGCGAGAGCGTCACCGAGGGCACCGTCACGCGGTGGCTCAAGCAGGTCGGCGACACCGTGGAGCTCGACGAGCCGCTGCTCAAGGTCTCGACGGACAAGGTCGACACCGAGATCCCGTCCCCGGTCGCCGGCACGCTGCTGTCGATCACCGTGGACGAGGACGAGACCGTGCAGGTCGGCGCCGAGCTCGCGGTGGTCGGCGACCCCGATCAGGCAGGCCAGGAGCAGGGCGGCGGCTCGTCGGACACCTCGGCGCAGGACGAGGCGGAGCCGGCTCCCACGCAGGAGGCTCCGAAGCAGGAGGCTCCGAAGCAGGCAGCTCCGAAGCAGGAGCCCCCCAAGCAGGAGGCTCGCACGCGGGAGGCCCCGAAGCAGAAGGCACCCGAGCCGGAGACGGACGCCGAGCCGGAGCGGGCCGTGGCCGCCGACGACGAGGCCCCCGAGGGCGGTGACGACGGTGAGGCGCGTGCCCCGTACGTGACGCCGCTCGTGCGCAAGCTCGCCGCCGAGAACGGTGTCGACCTCTCCACCCTCTCGGGTTCCGGCGTGGGTGGCCGGATCCGCAAGCAGGACGTCCTCGCCGCGGCCGAGAAGGCTGCCGCCCGCGCGAGGGAGAAGGAGCAGGCCGCATCGGCTCGTCCTGCGGCCCCGGCCGCCTCGGAGGCCCCGGCCCGTCGCCCGCTGCCCACGCCGGCCAAGGGCGCCCCGGAGCCAGGCACCACGGTGAAGCTGCCGCGCCTGCGGCAGGTGATCGCGCAGCGGATGACCGAGTCGCTGCGGGTGTCGGCCCAGCTGACCACCGTCCAGGAGGTCGACGTCACCCGTATCGCCCGGCTCCGTACGCGGGCGAAGGCGGAGTTCGAGCGCCGCGAGGGCGTCAAGCTCACCTACCTGCCGTTCTTCGCGAAGGCGACCATCGAGGCGCTCAAGGCGTACCCGCAGCTCAACGCCTCGATCGACGAGGAGAGCCGCGAGGTCACCTACCACGGCGCCGTGCACCTCGCGATCGCCGTCGACACCCCCCGCGGCCTGCTGGTGCCGGTGATCTCGAACGCGGACGAGCTGAACATCGCGGGCCTGGCCCGCCACATCGCCGACCTCGCCGCCCGTACCCGGGACAACAAGGTCGGCCCGAACGAGCTGTCCGGCGGCACGTTCACGATCACCAACATCGGCAGCTCCGGCGCGCTGTTCGACACGCCGATCATCAACCAGCCGCAGGTCGCGATCCTCGGCACCGGGGCGATCACCAAGGAGGCCAAGGTGGCCACCGGACCGGACGGCGAGGACGTCATCGCGATCCGGTCGGTCTGCTACCTGCCGCTGACCTACGACCACCGGCTCGTCGACGGCGCCGACGCAGGCCGGTTCGTCACCGCCGTCCGCGAGCGGCTCGAGGAGGGCGCGTTCGAGGCGGACCTGGGCCTCTGACGTCCCGGGGTGATCGTGCGGGCGCTGTCGCGGCTCCGGTCGCCCGGCCTACTTCCGCACGATCAGCTCGCCCGCTCCACGCTGATCGTCCGGCCGCAATCGGCCTCCGCCCGCCCCGAGTTCGCCCCGCACGATCAGCCCGGTTGCCGCGCGTAGCGACGGCGCGCACGGGTGACCGAACTGGCGCGTCGACTCGCGCGCTCGCGCGGGAGCCGAAAGGATCGCTGCGTGCGCGTCGTCGTGGCCGGTTCGTCCGGCTTGATCGGAACCGCCCTTGTCGCCCACCTCCGGGCCGGCGGGCACGAAGTGCTGCGCCTGGTCCGGCGGCCGCCCGCCGGGCCCGACGAACGCGGCTGGGACCCACCCGCCGGCCGGATCGATGCGGGCACGTTCGAGGGCGTCGACGCGGTGGTGAACCTTAACGGCGTCGGGGTCGCGGACCGGCCATGGAGCGGGGCGCGCCGCCAGGCGATCCGCGACAGCCGCAACGTGCCCACGGACGTGCTCGCTCGCGCCGTCGCCGAGCACGGTGTGCCCACGCTGGTCAGCCAGTCGGCCACCGGTTACTACGGCGACGCCGGTGGGGTCGCGCTCGACGAGTCGGCACCCGTGGGCCGCGGGTTTCTCGCGGACGTCCTGCGCGACTGGGAGGCCGCCGCCCAGCCCGCCCGCGAAGCGGGGGCGCGGGTAGTGCATCCCCGCACCGGACTGGTGCTGTCCGCATCCGGTGGCCTGCTTGGGCCGCTCAAGCTTCTGTTCCGCTTTGCGCTCGGCGGCCGGATCGGATCGGGCACGCAGTACATGCCATGGATCTCCTTGGACGACGAGGTCGGTGCGCTGGGCTTCCTTCTGGAGCACGACACGCTGGACGGGCCGGTCAATCTCACTGGGCCCGCTCCAGTGACGAACGCCGAGTTCAGCGCGGCACTCGCGGCTGCGGTTCACCGGCCCGCCCCGCTCGCGGTGCCCGCGTTTGTGATCAAGAGCCTGGCCGGGGCGATGGGCGAGGAGATGCTGCTGTTCGGGCAGCGCGCGCTGCCGGCAAAGCTGGAGGCTGCGGGCTACCGGTTCCGGCACCGGACTGTCGAGGAGGCCCTCGCCGCGGCCCTGGACCGGGCCTGACATGAGCGGTCACGACGTCGTGGTGGTCGGCGCCGGGTTGGCCGGGCTCCGCGCCGCGCAGGTCCTGTGCCGGCGCGGGCTCGATGTGGTGCTGCTGGAGGCTGCGGACCGGCCGGGCGGCCGGGTCGCGACGGACGTCGTCGACGGCTTCCGCTGCGACCGCGGCTTCCAGGTCCTCAACACCTCCTACCCCGCGCTGCGTGCCGCGGCGGACCTCGACGCCCTGGACCTGCGGGCCTTCACCCCGGCGGCCGCCATTCGCGACGACGACGGCCTACACACCTACGGCGACCCGCGCCGGCAGCCCGCCCTGGCCCTCCGGATGGCCGTCGACCGGCTGGTGTCGCTGCGGGACAAGGCGAGCCTGGCGGCGTGGACGACCCGGGTCGTCGCCGCGGGTCCGCGCCGGGTCGCGGCGCACGGCGGCCGGTCCGCGACCACCGACCTCGCGGCGGCCGGTGTGCGCGGGCCGGTGGTCGACCGGGTGCTGCGGCCGTTCCTGTCCGGGGTGCTCGGGGAGGCGGAGCTCGCGACGTCCGCGGCGTACGTGCGGCTGGTCTGGCGGGCGTTCGCGATCGGCACGATCGCCGTGCCGGAGGCGGGAATGGGCGCGCTTCCTGCGCAGCTCGCGGCCCATCTGCCGGACGGCGTGCTGCGCCTGGGGCGCCGGGTGGAGGCCGTCCGCGCCGGTGCCGTGCGGGCGGACGGCGACGAGCTCACCGCGCGCGCCGTGGTCGTGGCGACGGACCCGGTAACGGCCGCCGCGCTGCTCCCGGCCGTGGCATCGCCCCGGATGTACGCCCTGACGACCCTCTACCACGTCGCGCCGACCGCGCCGGCCGCCGGGCCGACGTTGCACCTCGACGGGACCGGCGGGCCGCTCGCGAACACCGTCGTCCTCACCGAGGCTGCACCCGGGTACTCCCCGGACTACCGGAGGGCGCTGGTGTCGTCGTCGTTCCTCGGGACGGCCGACCGGGTGCCGGAGCCGACCGTGCGCCGCGAGCTGGGCCGGCTCTACGGGGTCCCGACCGACGACTGGGTGCACCTGCACACCGCCGAGGTCCCCCGCGCCCTGCCCGCCATGCCCGCATCGAGCCCGCTTCGCCGCGACGTCGCGCTGGGCGACGGCCTGTTCGTGGCCGGCGACCACCGCGACACCCCGTCGCAACAGGGCGCCCTGGTGAGCGGCCGGCGCACGGCCGAGGCGGTCCTCGCCCACCTCGGCGCCTAACCGCACACGGACGCGCAACACGGCGTGCGGAGACGCGCAACTCGCGCCGGGTACGCGCGAGTTGCGCATCCGGTACGGCGAGTTGAGCGTTCCGGTACGGCGAGTTGAGCATTCCGGTACGGCGACTTGCGCGTATACGTCCGGCGAGTTGTGGCCTGCCCGGCCAGGACCTGCCGCGACGCTCGATGATCACTTAGGGTTGCGCCGACACGTCGACGGAAGGGATCCCGTGGTCGAGGTGACGAACACCGGCGAGGGGCGTGCGCTCACCGTTGAGGGCAACGGCATCAACGTGATCTCCGACGCCGAGCGCACGGGCAGGCCCGCCGACCTGTTCTGGCCGTGGTTCGGCGCGAACGTCTCGGTGCTCGGGCTGTCGTACGGCGCGTTCACACTCGGGTTCGGGATCTCGTTCTGGCAGGCCGTGGTCGCCGACGTCGTCGGGATCCTGTTCTCGTTCCTGCTCTGCGGCGTCGTCGCGCCGGCCGGCAAGCGCGGCTCGGCGCCGACGATGGTGCTCTCCCGCGCGGCGTTCGGCGTGCGCGGCAACAAGCGGTAACAAGCTGCCCACGGCGATCTCCTGGCTGCTGACCGTCGGCTGGGAGACCGCGCTGACGATCCTCGCGACTCTGGCCACCGCCACCGTCTTCGAGCGGCTCGGGTGGGGTGGGGGACCGCGACCAAGATCGTCGCGCTGCTCGTCGTGGCCGCGCTCGTCGTCGGAGCGGGCGTGCTCGGGTTCACCGTGATCATGCGCCTGCAGACGGTCATCACGGTCGTCACCGACGTGTTGACCATCGTCTTCGTCGCGCTCGCGGCCCCGCAGGTCGACTGGGGGACCGTGTCCGCGCTGCCGAGCGGGTCCGTGGAGCAGGTGATCGGCGCGTTGGTGTTCCTCATGACCGGGTTCGGCCTGGGCTGGGTGAACGTCGCGGCCGACTATTCCCGCTACCTGCCGCGTACCGCCTCGTCGCGCCGGGGTCGTCGGCTGGACGACGTTCGGTGCCTCCGTCGCACCGATCGTGCTCCTCGTCTTCGGGCTGCTGCTCGCCGGGTCGTCGACCGAGTTGTCCGACGCCATCGCCAAGGACCCGGTCGGGGCGCTCGCCACCACGCTGCCGACCTGGTTCCTCGTGCCGTTCGCGGTGGTCGCGGTGCCGGGGCTGGTCGGCGGTGCGGTGCTCGACATGTACTCGTCCGGGCTTGCGCTGCTCACGCTCGGGCTGCGCATCCCGCGCTGGTCCGCCGCCTTCGTCGACGGCGTGATCATGGTGCTCGGCACGGTCTACGTCGTCTTCTTCGCCGACGACTTCCTCGTCCCGTTCCAGGGCTTCCTCTACACGCTCGGGGTGCCGGTGGCCGCCTGGGCCGGGGTGATGCTGGCCGACGTCGCTCTGCGCAGACAGGACTACGCCGAGCCCGAGCTCTACGACCCGGCGGGCCGCTACGGCGACGTCCGGTGGACGGCCGTGGCGCTGGTCGCCGTCGCGACGGTGCTGGGTTGGGGGCTGGTGAGGAACTCCAACGCCGAGATCCTGACCTGGCAGGGCTTCCTGCTCGGGCCGCTCGGGCTCGGCGGCCGGGACAGGGCACGGGCGTACGCCAACCTGGGCGTGCTCGTCGCGCTCGCCGTCGGGTTCGTCGGGACGCTGCTCCTCGAGCGCTCGCGCATCCGCGCCCAAGAGGCATGAGCCGTCACCTGGTCGTCGTCGACATGCAGCGCGTCTTCGCCGACCCGGACAGCGGCTGGTTCACACCGGGGTTCGCCGGGATCGTGTCCACCGTCGCGGCTCTCGTGCAGGCGTTCCCGCCGGAGGTGACGTTCACCCGCTTCGTGGCGCCGGCGTAGCCCACCGGGGCATGGCGCACATATTACGAGCAGTGGGCGTTCGCGCTCGAGCCGCCGGACGCCCCGCTCTGGGACGTGGTGCCCAAGCTGCAGCCGACCGGCCCGACCGTGACCCGGACGACCTTCTCCACGTGGGGGCCGGAGCTGGCGGACCGGATCGGGGCGGCGACGATGCTGCTGACCGGCGTGTCGACCGACTGCTGCGTGCTGTCGACGGCCACCGCCGCGGCGGACGCCGGCGTCCCGGTGCAGGTCGTCGCGGACGCGTGCGCGGGCGTCGACGAGACGAGCCACCGCAACCCTCGATGTGCTCACGCTCTACGCGCCGCTGGTGGAGATCGTGACCAGCGCCGAGCTGCTCTGAGTCCCGCGCCGCGTGCAGGCAGGCTGAACTCGCCGTGCACGAACGCTCAACTCGCCGCGCAGAATCGCGCAACTCGCCCGGGGCGGGCGCGAGTTGAGCGTTCCGGTACACCGTGTTTCGCGCTGCTGCACGGCGTAGCGTGATCGGTATGGGGTACGACCGCGCGGGATCCTGCCGGGCAGCCACGGAGCCGCTGCACGTCGAACAGCTCGGCCTCGTCGAGTACCGCACGGCCTGGGACGCCCAGCGCGCGCACGCCGCCGCCCGGCGCGACGGCACCGGTCCGGACGTCCTCATGCTCCTCGAGCACCCGCCGGTCTACACCGCGGGCAAGCGGACCCGCCCGGCGGATCGGCCCACGGACGGCACCCCCGTCGTCGACGTCGACCGCGGCGGCCTCATCACCTGGCACGGTCCCGGCCAGCTCGTCGGCTACCCCCTCGTGGCGCTCGCGATCCCGCTGGACGTCGTCGAGTACGTCCGCCGTCTCGAGGAGGCGCTGATCGCGGTGGTCACCGAGATGGGCCTCCCGGGCGCCGGTCGGGTGGAGGGGCGCACCGGCGTCTGGTTGCCCGCGGACGACCGCGGGCCCGAGCGGAAGGTCGCCGCGATCGGCGTGCGGGTCCAGGGCGGCGTGACCATGCACGGTTTCGCGCTCAACTGCGACCCCGACCTGACGTGGTTCGACCGGATCGTCCCGTGCGGGATCACCGACGCCGGCGTGACGTCGCTGGCGGTCGAGCTGGGCCGGCACGTGAGCGTGGACGAGCTGCGAGCACCGACGGCCGCCGCGGTCGCCGCCGCGCTGGACGGCGAGCTGCCCGTCGCGGAGCACACGGTCACCCGCGCGCCCGCGCCCGCCGGCCTGGACCTGCGACTCCACCCCGCCCTGCAGTAGCGCGCACACCCTGCCGTCGCACACCGTGTCGGGCCGACGCAGGTGCTGTGCAGCGTGCGCCGGCCCCACCAGCTATGCGACGGCGCCACGAGGGGTGTGACGGGCCGCCGCCTACCCGAGCTGCGGTGCCACCTCGGCGGCGATCAGCTCGAGGTGGTCGAGGTCGGCCAGGTCGAGCACCTGCAGGTAGAAGCGGGTCATCCCGGTGCGCTCCCGCCACATCCCGAGCTGGTCGACGACCTGTGCCACGGTCCCGACGAGGTCGAACGGGTTGAGCTCTTCTACCTTGCTGCCGAAGGCCGCCGCCCGCCGCGCGACCTCAGCGTCGTCGCGGCCCACGCAGGTCAGCTGGGCCACCGAGCGGACCAGCTCCGCCGGGTCGCGGCCGACATCGGCGCAGGCGCGGTCGACGCGGGCGTACTGCGCGGCGACGTCGTCCACCGACGCGAACGGCACGTTGAACTCGCTCGCGAACCGCGCGGCGAGCTCGGGAGTGCGCCGCCTCCCCTTGCCTCCGACGATCACCGGCGGATGCGGTCGCTGCACCGGCTTCGGCAGACCGGGCGAGTCGACGATCGAGTAGTACGTGCCGGAGAACGAGTACCGCTTCCCCTGCGGTGTCCCCCACAGGCCGGTGACGATCTCCAGCTGCTCAGCCAGCCGATCGAAACGCTCGGGCAGCGGCGGGAACGGGATGCCGTAGGCCTGGTGCTCGGCCTCGAACCACCCCGTCCCCAGCCCCACCTCGACGCGCCCGCCCGACATCTGGTCGACCTGCGCCACGGCGACCGCGAGCGGACCGGGCAGGCGGAAGGTGGCCGACGTGACCAGCGTGCCCAACCGGATCCGTGACGTCTCCCGGGCCAACGCGCCCAGGGTCACGTACGAGTCGGTCGGCCCGGGATCGCCCGCCACCCCCATCGCGAGGAAGTGGTCGGACCGGAAGAACGCGTCGAAACCACACTCCTCCGCCTTCCGCGCCACCCGGAGCAGGTCGTCGTAGGTCGCCCCCTGCTGGGGCTCGGTGAAGATGCGGAGGTCCACGCGGCCGAGGCTACTGTCTCACCCCTACGGGAGCTGAGATCGCAGCGTAATCTTGCCCCGTGACGATCGCCCCGGACGGACGAAAGCTGCTTCGCCTCGAGGTGCGCAACAGCGCCACCCCCATCGAGCGCAAGCCCGAGTGGATCCGCACCCGTGCCCACACCGGCCCGCAGTACTCCGAGCTCAAGGGGCTCGTGCGCTCCGGCGGCCTGCACACGGTGTGCGAGGAGGCCGGCTGCCCCAACATCTACGAGTGCTGGGAAGACCGCGAGGCCACCTTCCTCATCGGCGGCGACCAGTGCACGCGCCGCTGCGACTTCTGCCAGATCGACACCGGCAAGCCCGCCGAGCTGGACCGTGACGAGCCGCGCCGCGTCGCCGAGTCCGTGCGCACGATGGGCCTGCGCTACTCGACGATCACGGGCGTGGCCCGGGACGACCTGCCTGACGGCGGCGCCTGGCTGTACGCCGAGACGGTCCGGCAGATCCACGAGCTCAACCCCGGCACCGGCGTCGAGCTGCTCATTCCGGACTTCAACTCCGACGACGCCCAGCTCGGCGAGGTGTTCGGCGCCCGCCCGGAGGTGCTCGCGCACAACCTTGAGACGGTTCCCCGGATCTTCAAGCGGATCCGTCCGGCGTTCCGCTACGCCCGATCGCTGGAGGTGCTGACGAAGGCCCGCGCGGCCGGGCTCGTCACCAAGAGCAACCTGATTCTGGGCATGGGCGAGACGCCCGACGAGGTCACCGCCGCGCTGCACGACCTCTACGACGCGGGCTGCGAGATCATCACGATCACCCAGTACCTGCGGCCCTCGCTGCGCCACCACCCGGTGGAGCGCTGGGTCAAGCCGCAGGAGTTCGTCGCGCACTCCGAGACCGCGGAGAAGATCGGGTTCGCCGGCGTGATGGCCGGGCCGCTCGTGCGCTCGTCGTACCGGGCGGGTCGGCTCTACGCCCAGACGGTCGCGCATCGCGGCGAGGAGCTCTCCCCCGGGCTGGCCCATCTCGCGCAGGAGGGCGCTGCGCGACAGGAGGCACGCTCGCTGCTCGCTCGATAGGAAACGGGTGCGGCAACCGCCGTCACATCGTCGGGACGCGCCCGTATCCTGGCACTATGCCCGCCACGCCCAAGCTCGGCTCGAAGCCGGACAGAGCCGCGAAGAAGGAGGCCCGCACCGCGAAGCGGGCCGAGTCGAAGGCCCGCCGGCGCCAGCTCTTCGAAGCGTTCAAGGTCCAGAGGCGCGAGGACAAGAAGCTCATCCCGCTGATGGTCGGGGCGATCCTGCTCGCCACCCTGGTCGTCTTCGGCATCGGCTTGATCTTCAAGGTGCAGTGGATGGTGCTGCCGATCGGCATCGCGCTGGGCGTGCTGGCCGCGGTGAGCATCTTCGGCAAGCGGGTGCAGCGGTCGGTGTACTCCAAGGCCGAGGGCCAGCCGGGTGCCGCGGGTTGGGCGCTGGAGAACATGCGGGGCTCGTGGCGGGTCACCCCGGGGGTAGCCGGCACCACGCACCTCGACGCCGTGCACCGCGTGATCGGCCGGCCGGGCGTCATCCTGGTCGCGGAGGGCGCTCCGCACCGCGTCAAGGGCCTCCTGGCGCAGGAGAAGAAGCGCCACGCGCGGGTGGTGGGCAAGACTCCGATCTACGACATCGTCGTCGGCAACGACGAGGGCCAGATTCCGCTGGGCAAGCTCCAGCGCCACCTCATGAAACTGCCCCGCAACATCTCCGCCGGCGAGATGGACTCGCTCGAGACGCGCCTCGCTGCGCTCGGCTCGCGAACGGCGGCACTGCCCAAGGGTCCGCTGCCCGCGGGGGCGAAGATGAGGAGTGTCCAGCGCACCGTCCGCCGCCGCTGACCTCGCGGCGCACGGCGCCTCAGCCGCGGGTGCGGACGACGATCGTGGAGGCCGCCCGGTCGTGCCAGCCCCGTCCGTCGGGGTCGCGGGCCAGTGCGGGCAGGACCAGTGCGAGCAGCGCCGTCCGCAGCACCGCACGGGGCACGCCGACCAGCGTCGACCGCAGCGACGCCACCCGGATGCCCAGCACGGCCATGCCCGGCGTGATGCCGAAGGCCGCGACGGCCACCGCCGTGAGCACGAACCAGACGCCCAGCACCGTCCACGAGAACTCCTGCGACGCGAGCGCGTCCGGGCCGGCGAAGATCCCGGCGATGAGGTAGCCGAGCAGCCAGTCGACCGTCAGCGCCGCCAGCCGGCGGCCGAACCCCGCAGCCGATCCCGGACCCGTCTCCGGCACGCCGAACCGCTCCCCCGGGTAGCCGCCAGCGGGGTGCGCAGCGGCTCCGGATATCCAGGACTCGATCCAACGTGCCACTCTTCCAGGGTAGAGCCCCGGCCTGTGGCGTGATCCCGTTAACCTGCAGGAAACTGACGAGTGACGTTCGGGCAACACCTCGCCCATAGCGTGCCGTCGACCAGCATCCAGTCGAAGGAGTCCGTGAGCGTGTTCAACAACTCCGAAGAGGTACTGAAGTACATCTCGGACGAGGGTGTCGAGTACGTCGACATCAGGTTCTGCGACCTGCCCGGCGTCATGCAGCACCTCACCGTCCCCGCGTCCGTTTTCGACCAGGGCTTCATCGACAGCGGTATCGCGTTCGACGGCTCGTCCGTCCGCGGCTTCCAGGCGATCAACGAGTCCGACATGGCGCTGTTCCCGGACGCGGCCACCGCGCGGCTGGACCCGTTCCGCAAGCACAAGACGCTCAACATGAACTTCTTCGTGCACGACCCGATCACCGGCGAGCCCTACAGCCGTGACCCGCGCAACGTCGCTCGCAAGGCCGAGCAGTACCTGGCGTCCACCGGCGTGGCGGACACCTGCTACTTCGGTGCGGAGGCGGAGTTCTACATCTTCGACTCGGTGCGGTTCAAGTACGACTCGTTCGAGAGCTTCCACCACATCGACTCCGTCGAGGGCTGGTGGAACACCGGCCGCGAGGAGGTCGGCGGCAACCTCGGCTACAAGGTGCCGTTCAAGGGCGGGTACTTCCCGGTGCCGCCGGTCGACCACTACGCCGACCTGCGCGACGACATGGCCACCAATCTGACCAACGCCGGCTTCGAGCTGGAGCGCGGCCACCACGAGGTCGGCACCGCCGGCCAGGCCGAGATCAACTACAAGTTCAACACGCTGCTGCACTCGGCAGACGACATCATGCTGTTCAAGTACATCATCAAGAACACCGCATGGCACGCCGGCAAGACCGTCACCTTCATGCCGAAGCCGCTGTTCGGCGACAACGGGTCGGGCATGCACGCCCACCAGTCGCTCTGGAAGGACGGCTCGCCGCTGTTCTACGACGAGGCCGGCTACGGCGGCCTGTCGGACCTGGCGCGCTACTACATCGGCGGCCTGCTGCACCACGCCCCGAGCCTGCTGGCGTTCACCAACCCGACGGTGAACTCCTACCACCGCCTGGTGCCGGGCTTCGAGGCGCCGGTGAACCTGGTGTACTCCGCGCGCAACCGCTCGGCCTGCATCCGCATCCCGCTCACGGGCGACAACGCCAAGGCCAAGCGCCTGGAGTTCCGCTGCCCCGACTCGTCCGGCAACCCGTACCTCGCATTCGCCGCGATGATGATGGCCGGCATGGACGGCATCAAGAACAAGATCGAGCCGCCTGCTCCGATCGACAAGGACCTCTACGAGCTCCCGCCGGAGGAGGCAGCCGACATCCCGCAGGTGCCGGGCAGCCTGGACGCGGTCATCGACCGTCTCGAGGAGGACCACGACTACCTGCTCGAGGGCGGCGTGTTCACGCCGGACCTCGTCGAGACGTGGATCGAGCTCAAGCGCACGAACGAGATCGACCCGCTGCGCCTGCGTCCGCACCCGTACGAGTTCGCGCTCTACTACGACGTCTGATCGACTGTGCCGCCTGACCTGCTGAGACAGGTTGGGGCGGCATGATCAGGCCGTCGGACAACGCCCGGCCCGGCCCCTCCACCGTCGTGTGGGAGGCCGGGCCGGCGACGTTCTGCCGGAGCAGCCGAGAGCGGTAAGCTGGTGCTCGCGCTCCGGTCACCACGGCCGACGGGCGCACGGAGCCCGACACCGCCCCTGCCGCTCCGCTGGAGCGAGGCCGAGCGTCCGCGGCCCGGCGTGCCGCCTCCGAGGTGCACGCCCATCAACCGTGGACAGCCGGCGTTTCCGCGCTCAGTGCGGGAGCGCCGCGAAGTGGGTGAGTCGCCATGCGCACATCCTCGCGGGGCACCGTGACCCCGCTCGATCATCTGCACCGCGTCGGTGCCGTCGTCTTCGGCGTCGGCCTGGCCGGGTTCGGCATCCTCGGGTTGTGGGCCGGCCCCGAGATGTTCTCCACCACCGGACGGACCGTGCTCGGGCTCTCGTCGAACGGCCTTCTCGCGGTGATCTCCATCGTCGTCGGGGCCGTCCTGGTCGCGGCCGGGCTCCGGGGCGGGCGAACGGCCTCGACCATTCTCGTGATCGCCGGATCGGCGTTCGTGCTCTCCGGGCTCGTGAACGCGGTCGTGCTGGGCACGCCGCTGAACCTGCTGGCGTTCCAGATCTCGAACGTGGTGTTCAGCTTCGTCGCCGGGGCGCTGCTCCTGTTCCTCGGCGCATGGGGCCGCTTCGCCGGGCACCTGCCCGACGACAACCCGTACCAACGCGAACGCCACGTCGCGGACGTGCCTGCGGCGCTCCCGGCGACATTCCCCGACCCCGTTGACGCCGCCGCGGCGCGCGAGCTGGCCGAGGCCGAACGCGCCGTGGCCCAGCACACGGCCTCGCCCGAGGTCGCGGCCCGCATAGCTGATGTCGACCACTTCCGCCGGGAGGAGGACCGGGTGCGGCGGTGGCGCGAGCCAGGAGGGTGACCCTGGTGACCTTGGGGCTGTGACCCGCCCGTGCCCACGTAGCCTTCGTTCGCCCGGGGTTCAGCCGCCGTTCGCCTCCGCTGCGTAGCGTCTCGCCCTCGAAGCCGGGAGGGGGCGCAGGTGACTGGTTCGAAGCGGCTCGGGGTGCTGGACGTCGGCTCCAACACCGTCCACCTGCTCGTCGTCGACGCCCACCGGGGCGCCAGGCCCACGCCGATGACGTCGGAGAAGACCGAGCTGCGGCTGGCCGAGCGGATCGACGCCGGCGGGCGGCTCACCGGCGAGGGTGCGGATGCACTGGTCGACGCCGTCACCCGGGCCGCGGCCCAGGCGTCCGACGCGGGCTGCGTCGAGGTGCTCGCGTTCGCGACCTCAGCCCTGCGCGACGCGACGAACTCCGCAGCCGTGACGGCCCGCGTCCGGGCCGAGACCGGTGTGGTGCTGCGGCTGCTGCCGGGCGCGGACGAGGCCCGCTACACGTTCCTCGCCGCGCGACGCTGGTGCGGCTGGTCCGCGGGCCGGCTCCTCGTCCTCGACATCGGCGGAGGGTCGCTCGAGCTGGCCGCCGGGGACGACGAGCACCCGGACATCGCGATGTCGGTCCCGCTGGGGGCCGGGCGGACGACCCGCGACTGGTTCCGTGCCGACCCGCCGGGCCGCTCCGAGATCGCGGCGCTGGAGGCGCACGCCGACGCCGTGCTCGCCCCGGTCGCCCGCGAACTGCGCGACGGAGGAGCCCCGGACCTGTCCGTCGGCACGTCGAAGACCTTCCGCTCGCTGGCCCGGCTGACCGGGGGCCGACCCGTCCTGACCGCGACCGAGCTGGGTCAGCTGCTCGCTTTCGTCACCCGCATGTCGTCCCGCGACCTCGCCGAGCTCAAGGGGGTGAGCCCGGGCCGCGCGCACCAGCTCGTCGCCGGGGCGATCGTCGCGCGGGCCGCGATGCAGGCGCTGCGCATCCCTACGCTCGAGCTCTGCCCGTGGGCGCTGCGGGAGGGCATCATCTTCGGCCGGCTCGACGTGCTCGACGGCCATGCCTTCGGACCGGACGACTCCGACGAGCCGCACGCTCGCCGGACGGGTTCCGACGGACGTGCCGCCGGTCGGGGTGCGGCAAAGCGCAGCGCCTGACCGGCGACATCGCTGCTCGCCGCAAGCCCGGACACGGGTGAACACCCACCCGTTCGGGTATCACCCTGCTGTGATTCCCGACGACGCCGCGGGCCGCCCCCTCAGCCCGTCCGAGCTGGCCACGATCGCCGATCTCGAACGGCGGCTGCTGCTCGAGTCCCCCGCGCCCTCCGGGGGTCGAGCGAGGCGTTCCCCCCGGCGCGGCTGGTACCGGTCGGCGAACGCGGCACCGCTGAGCGCGCTCCTCGTCCTCTGCCTCCCGCTCGTGGTCGTCGCGCTGCTCACCGGCGGGCTGCTCGGCGCCGGGGCGATGCTGCTGAGCGTCGTCGTCACCGCCTTCGCCTGGCCGCTGCTCCCGCGCGGCCTCGGCGGCCCGCTGCGCCCGCGCCGGTTCACCCTGTTCACCTGGCTCACCCGCCCGCGCTGACGCGGCCGGCTCCCGCTGGCAGGGCGTCGATCCACATGGCACGGTAGCTCGGTGGCGTGGACAATCGTCGAGATCGAGACGGCGGCTCCCGGCTGGCGGACCAGCGGGGGTGCCGGCGAGGACGGCGCGCCGGTGGCGCTGTGGGCACTGGTCGAGAACGAGGTGGGTGACCGGTTCGTCCTCGGGCTCGATCCCACCGCCGAGGGAATGGTGGGGCCGGGCGGACGGCTGATCGACGTGAACCGGTTGGTCGCCGAGATCGACACGACACCGACACCGACACCGACGCCGGCGGCTACGTCTACCGGGCGCCGCTGTCATGAACGCGATCGACCTGCTGCGCGACCTCTTCGACCGCGTCAAGACCGACGTGCACGGGGCCGTCGAGGGCCTCGACGAGGCTGCGGTGACCCACCGCGTGGACGGCAGCGCGAACTCGATCGCCTGGCTGGTCTGGCACCTCACGCGGGTGCAGGACGACCACGTCGCCGACGTCGCGGGCGGCGAGCAGGTCTGGACCGCGCAGGGCTGGGTCAGCCGGTTCGGGCTCCCGTTCGCCGCGGACGCCACCGGGTACGGGCAGAGCAGCGACGACGTCGCCGGGGTGCGCGCGGACGCCGACCTGCTGCTGGGGTACTACGACGCCGTGCACGAGCGGACCCTGCAGTACCTGGACGGGATCGGCGAGGCCGACCTGGACCGGATCGTCGACCGCCGGTGGGATCCCCCGGTCACGCTCGGCGTCCGCCTGGTCAGCGTCGCGGACGACGACATCCAGCATGCGGGGCAGGCGGCGTTCGTCCGGGGCGTCGTCGAGAACCCCAGGTGAGCGCGGCTGCTTAGACCGTTTGGCCCGCGCGGCCGTCTGTCAGTTTTGCGTACGATTTCCACGTGGGCGACCCCGGCGCAGGCCAGAGCGTGGGCCGGTCGCACAGCCACCTGTGTTGGGTGTTCGACGACCACGCCGATTTCCGCGCAGCCGCGGTGGAGTTCCTGGCCGACGGCCTCGCGCGTGGCCGCCGCGTGCGCTACATCGCCCCGGGTGACGAGGAGACCCTGCGCGCCGAGCTGGCGCCGCTGGAAGGGGTCGAGGAGGCGCGCCGGCCCGGTGCCGTCGAGGTCCTGCCGGTCTCGGGCACCTACGCGGGTACCGAGAGATGCGTGGACCCCCGGACACAGGTCGAGCTGTATGCCGCCGACACCCTGGCGGCGGTGGCCGACGGGTTCACGGGCCTGCGGGTCGCCGCGGACGCGACGGGGTTCGTCCGCACACCCGCGCAGCTCGACGCGTTCGCCCGGTACGAGCACCAGATCGACCGGTACATCACGCTCGCCCCGTTCTCCGCCCTCTGCGGCTATCGGCGATCCGTGCTGGGCGACGACACCGTCGCCCAGCTCGCCTGCCTGCATCCGGGCGGGAGCGCGGAGCAGGCACCGTTCCGGATGCACGCGACACCGGACGCGGACCTCGCGCTGTCCGGCGAGCTCGACCTGACGACTGTCGACCTCTTCGCCGCCGCGGTGGACCGCGCCGGCCTGGACGACCGGAGGTCGGAGGTCGTGGTGGATGCGACGGGCCTGGATTTCGCGGACCACCGGAACCTGCTCGTGCTGGAGCGGATGGCCGACCGGCACGGGCGCTCGGTCGTCCTGCGCACCGCGCGCCACTGGCCCACACGGCTCGTCGCAGCCCTGGGACTGACGCGCGTACGCGTCGAGCACCAGGGGATCTGAGCCCAGAGTCGGTCGAAGGGCGCATTGACAACGGCGTCCCCGAGTTGCTTAGCTCTCCTTAGGTGTTCCGCATCACACTCCGGCTCCACCTGGGCGGATGTGTTCGCGTGCTCGGCCGTTCGGGGAGTGGACGGGGCCGAGATCGATGGGTCCGGTCGGGTGGACACGCGCCCCCGACCGGACCCGCACCTCACCCGACTCCTCTCACCAGCATCCAGGCGCCCGTGATCACGGCCGCCACCGCGGCCGACCAGAACACCGCGGCCCACATTCCGCCCGGCACCCCGGTGAGGCGGGCGAGCGCGTCCGCGTCCGACTCCTCACCGAGCCGCGACCCCCCGCGACGGCGGCCGCGCTGCAGCTCGCGCACCGACCGCAGCGCGCCGAACAGCAGGAACCACGACAGCGCGGCCGCGAACGCGCCCCGCAGCGCCGCGTCGCCCCACCAGGCCACGGCCCCGACGACCCCGCCGGTCACCAGCACCAGCAGCGCCCCGTAGGCGTTGCGGACCTGCAGGAGCGTCGCGACGAGCAGCACGACGACCAGCCACAGCGAGGCCGCCGCCCGGTCCGTGGCGACGAACACGGCGCCGATCAGCCCCAGGACGGCCGGCGCCGGGTAGCCGGCGAGGAAGGTCAGCACCAGGCCGAGGCCACCGGCCCGGCCGGTCGAGGTCGTGACCCCCGAGGTGTCGGCGTGCAGCCGGATCCCGCTCAGGCCGCGCCCGGCGAGCACCGCAACCAGCGCGTGCCCGCCCTCGTGCGCGATCGTCACGACGCCGCGCGCGACCCGCCACGACGTCGTCCAGCCGACGACGACCAGCGCGAGCACCGCGGCGGCGAGCACCTCGGGGCGGTCTCGGGCGGTGGCGAGGATGCCGTCCAGCGCGGTGTCGAACGCGGTGCCCAGCGCGCTGTCGAGGTCGGCGGTCACCCGGCCAGTCTGCCCATCGCCGTCCGGGAGATCCGCAGTGCTCCGCGTTAGCCTCCAGCCGTGACCCACGGCCTCGACGACGACACCGACGCGCTCCTCGTCCGCCTGCTGGCCGCGGACGGCCGGGCGACGCTGGCGACGCTCGCCGCAGAGGCGGGCCTGTCGGTGTCGGCGGTACAGGCTCGGGTGCGGCGGCTGGAGTCGCGCGGCGTGATCACGGGCTATGCGGCCGCGGTCGACCACGAGGCGATCGGGCTGCCGCTGGCGGCGTTCGTCGCCATCACCCCGCTCGACCCGGCCCAGCCTGACGACGCCCCGCAGCGCCTGACCGAGCTCGGGGCCATCGAGGCCTGCTACTCGGTCGCCGGGGAGGAGCACTACCTGCTGCTCGTGCGCGCCGCCTCGCCGCGGGCGCTGGAGGGCGTGCTGCAGGAGATCCGGGCGCGCGCGAACGTCGCCACGCGCACGACGATCGTGCTGCAGACGTTCTTCGAACGCCGGCCGCCGGCGGCCAGCGAAATGTAGCCGGATATTTTCCGGCGATACTGCCGTTTCGCAGGAACTTTGTTTACAATGATCGCATGACCCTCGCCGTCGAGCGCGTCTCCGCCGCGGCGGACGTGCACACCCACTTGGCCCGGCACCTGCTCGTCGACGGGTTCGACCTCGTCCTCGATCTGGAGCGGTCGCACGGCTCCTGGCTGGTCGATGCCCGCGACGGAACCGAGTACCTCGATCTGTTCACGTTCTTCGCCTCGTCCGCGCTCGGCATGAACCACCCCGGTCTCGCCCACGACCCCGCCTTCCGCGCCGAGCTGTTGGCGGCCGCGCTCACCAAGCCCAGCAACTCCGACGTCTACACGGTCGAGATGGCGCGGTTCGTCGACACGTTCGACCGCGTGCTCGGCGACCCGGCGTTGCCGCACCTGTTCTTCGTCGAGGGCGGCGCGCTCGCCGTCGAGAACGCGCTCAAGGTCGCGTTCGACTGGAAGTCGCGATGGAACGAGGCGCACGGCCTCGACCCCGCCCTCGGCACCCGCGTGCTGCACCTGCGCGAGGCGTTCCACGGCCGGTCAGGGTACACGATGTCGCTGACGAACACCGATCCCGTCAAGACCGCCCGCTACCCGAGGTTCGCCTGGCCGCGGATCGACAACCCCTACGTCCACGCCGCGATCCCGGTCGAGGAGCAGCGGGACCGGGAGCTGGCCGCCCTCGCCCAGGCGCAGGAGGCCTTCGCCGCCCACCCGCACGACATCGCCTGCGCGATCGTCGAGCCGATCCAGGGCGAGGGCGGCGACCACCACCTCCGTCCCGAATTCCTGCAGGCGCTGCAGCAGATGTGCCACGCCCACGACGCGCTGTTCGTCGTCGACGAGGTGCAGACGGGCTGCGGGCTGACCGGCACCGCATGGGCCTACCAGCAGCTCGGGCTGACCCCGGACGTCGTCGCGTTCGGCAAGAAGACACAGGTCTGCGGCGTGATGGCCGGCGGGCGCGTCGACGAGGTGCCCGACAACGTCTTCGCCGTCAGCTCGCGGATCAACTCCACGTGGGGCGGCGGGCTCACCGACATGGTGCGGGCCCGGCGCATCCTGGAGGTCGTGGCGGCGGACGGGCTGATCCCGCGGGCCGCCGCGCTGGGGCGGCGACTGCTGACGATGCTGCGCAACCTGGCCGAGCACCACCCCGCCGTGACGGACCCGCGGGGGCGCGGGCTGATGTGCGCGGTGACGCTGGAGTCGCGGGAACTACGCGATGACGTCGTCGAGCGGCTGCGCACGGACGAGCGCGTGATCGTCCTCGGCTGCGGTACGCGCAGCCTGCGGTTCCGCCCGGCGCTGACGGTCACCGAGCAGGAGCTGGCAACAGGGGTGGCGGCCCTGGACCGGGTGCTGGCCGGCCTGGGACGGTGACCTCGTGGTGGTGACCTGGGAACTGCGGGCCGCCTTCGCGCGGGGCCTCGCCGCCATGTACGGGCGGGAGGTGCCCGCGTACGAGACGCTGGTCGAGGTCACGCGCGAGATCAACGCCGACGTGGTGGGCCGGGACGGCGGCGACGCCGAGCGGCTGGGCAGCGTCGCGCGGGTCAGCGCGGAGCGGCACGGGGCGATCCGCGTCGGCACGCCACGCGAGCTGGCGCAGGCGGCGCGGGTGTTCGCCGCGTTCGGCATGCACCCCGTCGGCTTCTACGACCTGCGCGACGCCGGTCCTGGTGGGGTGCCGGTGGTGTCGACGGCGTTCCGCCCCATCGACGCCGATGAGCTGGCCCGCAACCCGTTCCGGGTCTTCACCTCGATGCTGGTCGTCGACGACCCGCGCTACTTCGACCCCGACACCCGGGCCGGGCTGCAGGCGTTCCTGGCCGACCGGGTGCTGTTCCCACCCGACCTGCTCGCGCTCGCCGACCGGGCCCCGGCCGAGGGCGGCCTGCCGGAGCGCGACGCGGAGGCGCTGCTCTGCCGGGCGACGGCCGCGTTCGCGCTGTCGTCGATCCCGGTCGAGCGCGCCTGGTACGACCACCTGGACGCCATCTCGTCGGTCGCGGCAGACATCGGCGGCGTGCCGACGACGCACCTCAACCACCTCACGCCGCGCGTGCTCGACATCGACGAGCTGCAGGCGCGGATGCGGTCGCGCGGCATCGAGATGATCGACGAGATCCAGGGTCCGCCCGCGTGGGAGGGCCCGGACGTGCTGCTGCGGCAGACGTCGTTCCGTGCGCTCGCCGAGGACCGGGTGTTCCGGTACCCCGACGGGTCGGTGCGCACCGGCGCGTTGCGGGTGCGGTTCGGGGAGGTCGAGCAGCGCGGCATCGCGCTGACGCCACGGGGGCGGCAGGTCTACGACCGGATGGTCGCCGAGGCCGACACGCGGGGCGGCGGACCCGACGGCGCCCGGGATGTGTGGCGCCGGCACCTGCCGACGACCGAGCGCGGGCTGGCGGAGCAGGGGTTGGCGTTCTTCACCCACCGCGTCGCCCGGCCGGCCCGAGCGGCCGCCGAGACGGTGTCCCAGCTGGTCGACGCCGGTGTCCTGGTGCCCGAGCCGATCGTCTACGAAGACTTCCTGCCACGGTCGGCGGCCGGCATCTTCCGGTCCAACCTCGGCGACGAGGGCGTCCGCGACGAGGGCGCCCGCCACGAGGGCCGGGCTACTCCGGAGTACGACCTCGCGCGGCTGGCCGGGGTGCTCGACGCGACCGTGCACGACCCCATGGATCTCTACGCCGCGCAGCAGGACGCCTCGCTGCGCGCCGCCGCACGAGAGTTGAGTGTGCGGATCATTCCGACGAACACCCTTCCGACGAACACCGAGGAGACCCGATGACCGGGACGCTCACCCCGACCCGGACGGCCGAGCTGCGGGAGCGCGCCACCGCCGCGCTGCGCCGCTGCGGTGCCGACCCCGACACGCTGCCGGGCACCGGCCGGGTCGAGGTCGTCAGTCCCGTGACCGGCGAGGCCGTCGCGACGGTGCCCTTCGCGGGCGCCGCGGACGTCGAGCGGGCGATCGACCGGGCGCACACCGCGTTCCTGCAGTGGCGCACCGTCCCGGCGCCCGTCCGCGGCCGGCTGATCAAGCGCTTCGGCGAGCTGTTGACCACGCACCAGGACGCGCTGGCGGACCTGGTCGGCATCGAGGTCGGCAAGATCGTCCCAGAGGCCCGGGGCGAGGTCCAGGAGATGATCGACATCTGTGACCTCGCCGTCGGGCTCTCCCGCCAGCTCGAGGGCCGCACGATGCCCTCGGAGCGGCCCGGGCACCGGCTGATGGAGACCTGGCACCCGCTCGGGGTCGTCGGGGTGATCTCGGCGTTCAACTTCCCCTGCGCGGTGTGGGCCTGGAACGCCGTGATCGCGCTGGTGTGCGGCAACGCCCTGGTGTGGAAGCCGTCGGAGCGCACGCCGCTGGTCGCCGTCGCGGCGGCGGCGCTGCTCGACCGCGCCGCCCGCGAGGTCGGCGCACCGGACGGGCTGAACACCGTGGTCGTCACGGACGCCGCCGGCGGCGCGCCACTGCTCGACAGCCCGCACGTCCCGCTGCTCAGCGCGACCGGGTCGGAACGGATGGGCGCCGCGATCGCGCCGCGGGTGGCCGCGCGCTTCGGCCGGACGATCCTCGAACTGGGCGGCAACAACGCCGCCGTGGTGGCGCCGTCGGCCGACCTCGACCTCGCCGTGCGCGGCATCGTCTTCTCCGCGGCCGGCACCGCGGGCCAGCGGTGCACGACGCTGCGGCGGATCATCGTGCACGAGTCGATCGCCGACGCCGTCGTCGAGCGGGTGGCCGCGGCCTACCGGTCACTGACGGTGGGCGACCCGTTCGAGCCCGGCACCCTCGTCGGCCCCCTGCACTCCCCCGCCGCCTTCGACGGGATGCGGGAGGCGCTCGCCGAGGCCGTCGCCGACGGCGGGACCGTCGTCGCCGGCGGGGAGCGGGTCGGCGCGGGCCCGGGGGTGTACGTGCGTCCAGCGCTGGTGCGGATGCCGGGCCAGACCGCGGTCGTCCGGCGGGAGACGTTCGCACCGATCCTCTACGTGCTCACCTACCGCGACCTGGCCGAGGCGATCGCGCTGCACAACGACGTGCCACAGGGGCTGTCGTCGTCGATCTTCACCGGCGACCAGCGCGAGGCCGAGCTGTTCCTCGCGGCCGACGGCTCGGACTGCGGGATCGTCAACGTCAACATCGGGACGTCGGGCGCGGAGATCGGCGGTGCGTTCGGCGGGGAGAAGACGACGGGCGGTGGCCGCGAGTCGGGGTCGGACGCCTGGCGCGGGTACATGCGGCGGGCGACGAACACCGTCAACTACTCGCGGGACCTGCCTCTGGCGCAGGGGGTCAGCTTCGGCTGAGCGCGGAGCTCACTGCGGCTTCCCCGCATCCGCCTTCTGCCGGTCGTCCGCGTTCTTGTCGTCGTCGACGTGCACAGGGCCGGGCAGCGGCGTGGCCGGCCGGGCCTGCGGCGGAGGTGTGTACGCGCCGTCCGAGCAGTGCACGACGACCTTGCTCGCGCCGGTGCCGTCGAGGTAGACACCGTTGGCCTTGGGGTCGGTGAACGCGGCCGCGACCTGCTGGCGCGTCATGCCCTGCGCCTCGATGTGCACCTCGACGTTGCTGAAGCCGTCGCGGATCGCCTTCGATCGGGCGATCTCGGCGCTCCGGCGCACCCCCGCGGGGCCCTGCATCGGCGGGGGCCCGTCCGGGACGCCCTTGATCTGCAGCGGGCGCTCACCGATCTTGCCGTCGATGCCCCGGTAGCCGTCGCCGTACAGCTCCACCCGCTCGCCGGTCTGCGCGGCCAGCCGCTTGGCCTGGCCGATCTCGGTGTCCGTCGGCTTCGTCTCGTTGTACCGGATCGGCACCCCGTCCTTGACCTCGTTGTGCGCCATCACGGGGTCGTACGGGTCGGAGGCGTTGGTGGCCTTGGCCCGCTCCGCGGCCGCCTGCTCCTCCTCGACCTCGACCTGCGCCTTCATCTCCTTGGCGGCGATCTTGCGGAGCTGGTCGGGCGTCGAGGACTTCAGCTTCGCCTCGAACTCCGGGGTCAGCTTGTTGTTGGCCCGCTGGGAAGCGATGAACCGGTCGAACGCGGCCTGCTCCCCCGGCGTCAATCCGGCCCGACCCGGGAACTCGGTCGCTGGCGGGGCCACGGGCTTGGCGGTGGGGACATCCACCACCGGCTGGTTGCCTCTGGCGGCCCGCCGGAGCCGCGACATGATCCCCTCGAGCGCGCCGGCGACGCGGGGGAACCTGGCGAGCAGGACCTTGCCGAGCTTCTGCCCCACCACGGCAATGAGGATCAACGCGACGGTGATCGCCAGCGAGAAGATCGAGTCGGCGATGTTGTTGTAGTCGTCCTCGAGCTGCGGCACCGTGCGGCCCGGATGGTCGAGGTTCGCCGCCGCGGCCCAGATGCTCGCCAGCTGGATGGCCAGGTCCATGGCGAGCACGGACATGCCGATGGCGAACATCGCGGCCTCGCCGATGATCGGCGTGCCGAAGATCGATCCGGCGATCCACGCGATGATGGAGAACAGCGCGAACAGCGACCCGAGGATCGCCATCAGCTCGCGGGCCGCCTTGAGCCCCTGGTCGATCGCATCGCTGACGTTGCCGGCCCACAGGTCCTTCAGGGCCTGCCATACCGCCTTCATCGCAGCCGGCAGGTGCCGGTAGACCGACACGAACGGAACGAAGATCTCCAGGAGGGCGTTGCCGATGACGCTGCCCCAGTTGCCTGCGAGGTAGCTGAGCCGCTGGCCCAGCAGCTCCTTGATGATCGCGCCGCGGCCGGGCTGAGCGACCGGCGCGCCCGGGGCGGGGGTGGGCTGGCGCTGCACGGCGGACGTGGTCGTCGGCGCCGGGGCGGCGCCCCCGCCGAACAGCGGCGCGACGTGCTGGTCGTAGAGGCCCGCGGCCTTGCCCGGTACCGCGGCGATCATCTTCCCGACCTCGGCGATGTAGGGCCGGACGAACGCCGCGGGGTCCTCGATGATCCGCACGACCCCGGTCAGCACCTTGTTCCCGGTCACGGCGAGGAGCTGGCGCACCTTGCCGGCCAGATCGAGCACCTTCTTCCCGGCGGCGACCAGGCCGCCGACGATCGCCTTGCCCTTCTCCGCCAGCCACGCACCCGCGCGGCCGACCCGGTCGACCAGGCCGGCGACCAGCCGCGCGCCGAGGGCGCGCACCCGGGCGACCACCCCGTCCAGCGCGGCTCGCGCGGCGGCGACCGCGGAACGGACGGCGCCGAGCGCGGTGCGGGCAGCCTGCGCCAGCCGGGTGCGCACCCGCTCGGCGACGGCGCGGGCGGCCTCCGTGAACCGCGCGACACGGTCGCGGATCGCCGAGCGGGCGGCGTCCAGCACGGACCGCGCCCGCGACAGTGCCGCCTCCACCAGCCCGCGAGCCGCACCGGCGAGCGTGGAGACCCCGCTCTTCGCCGCCGAGACCAGTCCGCCCGCGGCGCCCTTGACGCGGTCCCACAGCGAGCGCTGCACGCCGGTGCCGGACGGAGGGGCCGGATCCGGCGGGGTCTGTGCCCGTGTCTGGGCGTCCTGGACGATCCGGGCGGCCTGCGTGTTGCCCTGCCCCGCCTGCGCGGCGACGTCGGCCGCGGCGGCGGAGCGTGCCGTCTGCAGCTGCGCGTGCGCCTCCGCGTCGGCCGCGCCGGTCTCGGCCGTCCACGCCGAGGTCGCGGCGCCGACCTGCCGGTTCGCGCCGGCCCGCACGGCCGCGGTCTCCTGGTCGGCAGCCGCCTGATGCTGGGCGACGGCGGCCTCGTGGGCCGACCGGGCGGTGTCGACGAGCGCGGCATGCTTCCCGACCGCCTCCGCATGCTGCGCGCGTGCCTCGTCGGCGCGGGCCGTGAGCTTCGGTCCGAACCCGGTATCGAGGACCTGCGCCACCTCGGGCTCCAGTTGCGGCAGCCCGGCGGTGGCGGGTGCGGGCATTGCGGGAGGGACGGGTGCCGTCGGTGCTGCGACGGGCGCCGGGGCGGCCGTGGCGCCCACCGCCGGGAGCGGGAGCGCGGCCGCCGCGGCGGCTGCGCTCGACGTTCCGGAGGCGACACCTGTGGCGACGGCGGCCGCGTGCTCACCGATGCCACTCGTGGTCGCGACGACGTCGACAGCGGCGTCCCCACCCGCCGGGGGCGCGGGCGCCGGGGCGACGGGCGCAGGGGCGGGTGCGGGCGGTTCGGGAAGGGTGGGGGGTCCGGCCTGGTCGGGACCCCGCACCGCGGCCGGGGCGGCGAGCACCGTGGCACCCGATCCGGCCGCCTGCGCGGTCGCCGACTCGACCACGGCGGCGAAGCCCGAGAGGCCCGCGCCGAACGTGCTGGGGGCGAGCGGCCCACCACCGCCAGCAGGTCCGCCTCCGGCGCCGCCGCCGCCGGCTCCGGCACCGCCGCCCACCGCAGCGGTCGTGTCGGGGCCCGCCGGCGCCGCTCCGGCGGGGACGCCGGACGCGGTGTCAGACCCTCCCGCGTTGCCGGCGCGACCGAGCATCCCGGCCACCGCGCCGTTGCCGGCGAGACGTTGCAGCGCGAGCAGCCCGGCGGCCCCGCCCGGTCCGCCGCGCCCGGCTGCAGAGGGCGCCCGGCCTGGCCCGGCGGACCGGGCGGGGCCTGCGGTCTCGGTGCTGGGGCTCGCCCGCCTGCTCATGCGCGCCCGCCCATGGGACATCAGGCTAGGGATGTCCAGGAGCGGCCGATAGCGATCCTGCCCGAGGGGGCAAGATCGCTGCCCTTCCGGACGTGCCCTCACGGGCGAGCCGGTCAGGCGGGCGGCCAGTCCCGCGTGCGGGGGAACTGGCGGAGGAAGGCGAGCGCCGCGGCAGCGACCGGCTGGTCGCTGCGGGGCAGGCGGGTCGCGGCGACGAACCCGGCCACGTCGGTCTGGTAACCCTCGACGAGCAGCAGGTCGTTGTCGTCCACCCGGCCCTCGCCCAGGAGGGCCGCCGCGAGCGCAACCGACAGCCCGGTGACGATGGCGCGCGCCGTCGGGCGCGGGCTCACCACCAGCAGGCAGTCCACGGAGGTCTCGGAGACCAGCATCGCGGCCAGCTCCTCGCCGGCCGCGTCGACGACGTCCAGCGACCGGTTCGGCGCGCCGGGCCCGATCCGCTCCGCGGCGAGCCGTCGGTCGGTGAGGACCTCGCCCCCGCCGACCAACCGGCCCGCCAGGCGTACCCGGCCGACGACGACGGCGAGCACGTCCGGGTCGTCGAGGCCGATCAGCTCGGCCATCACCGACCCCGCGGTGGTGAGCAGGTCCCGGACGCCGACCGGCGTCGTCACCTGTGCGTAGAAGTCGACCGACACGGACCCTCCCGAACGTTCCGGAGGCAGGTTAGGCCACGGCCGAGATCGGATGGCGTGCCGTCAGTCGCGGCGGCCGGTCAGCGCGAGCGTGGCGCCCAGCCCGATCATCATCAGCCCGCCCGCGCCGCCGACCCGGCGCAGGCGGGCGGGCGAGGTCGCGAACCAGTCGCGCGCGGCGCCCGCCGCCAGCCCCCACACGCTGTCCAGCGTCGCGGCGAGCACGGCGAACAGCAGCCCGAGCACGAGCATCTGCGTGGCCGGGCTCCCGGTTCCGGGGTCGGTGAACTGCGGCAGCAAGGCCACGAACAGCACGAGCACCTTCGGGTTCGTCGCGCCGACGACCACGCCCTGCCAGAAGACCCGACGGCCGGGGGGCGCACCCGCGCCGCAGAGCGCGACGGCGAGGTCGCCGCGGTGCCGCCAGGTCTGCACACCGAGGTAGGCGAGGTACGCCGCACCGGCGAGCTTGAGCACCGAGAAGACCGCGGCCGAGGCCGAGGCGACGGCCCCGATCCCGAGCGCGACGGCGAGGACGATCAGCACGACCCCGGTCGTGTTGCCGGCGACGCTGGTGAGCGCCGCGCGGCGGCCGTGCGCGAGGGCGCGCCCGACGATGAACAGCACGCTCGGACCGGGAATCGCGACGAGCACGACGCCGGCGAGCAGGAAGGCGAGGAGGTGCTCGGTGGAGGGCACGCCGGCACGCTAGCCCGTCGCGCCGGCCGGCTCACGTGGATTCCAGCCGGCTGATCGTCCGAGCAGTAGCGTGCCCACCGGCACCGATTGCGCCCGGAGACTCACCAGCCGTAGAACACCCGCTCCACGACCATCCGGGCGCGGCGCGTGGCGCGGCGGTAGTCGTCGAGGAACACCCCCGGGTCGCCGTCCGCGGGGTAGCCCATCGCCGTCGCGACCGCGGCCAGCTCACGGCCCGAGCGCGGCAGCTGGTCGCCGGGCTTGCCGCGCACCAGCATGATCGCGTTGCGGGCGCGGGTGGCCATCATCCAACCCGCGGCCAGCTCCTCGGCGTCGTCGTGGGTGATCAGGTCCGCCTCGGCCGCCTCGCGCAGGCCGTCGAGGGTGCCGGTGGTGCGCAGCTCCGGGATGTCGCCCGCGTGCTGCAGCTGCAGCAGCTGCACCGTCCACTCGACGTCCGCGAGCCCGCCCAGGCCGAGCTTGGTGTGCGTGGCCCGGTCCGCGCCGCGGGGCAGCCGCTCCGCGTCCACCCGCGCCTTGATCCGGCGGATCTCGGTGACCTGCGCGGGGGTCAGGCCGTCGTCCGGATAGCGGATCGGGTCGATGAGCTCGATGAACCGGCGGCCGAGGTCGGCGTCGCCCGCGACCGGGCGGGCCCGGACCAGCGCTTGGGCCTCCCAGACCTCCGACCAGCGCGCGTAGTACTCCCGATAGGAGGCCAGCGTGCGGACGAGCGGGCCGGACCGCCCTTCCGGGCGCAGATCGGCGTCGACCACCAGGGCCGGGTCCGGGCTCGCGCTGCCGAGCTCGCGGCGGACGGTCTCGACCACCGTCGTGGCGAACTTGGTGGCCTCGTGATCCGAGGCGCCGGGCAGCGGCTCGCAGACGAACAGGACGTCCGCGTCGCTGGCGTAGCCCAGCTCGCCACCGCCCAGCCGACCCATCGCGATCACGGCGAGCCGGACCGGTGGCGTCGGGCCGCCGAGCGCGCGCAGCGCGGACGCGAGCACGCCCTGCAGCACCGCGGCCCAGACCGCCGAGAGCCCGCTGCAGACCTGCTCGACGTCCATCTTGCCGAGCAGATCCGCGCACGCGATCCGCAGCATCTCGTGGCGACGGGCCGAGCGGGCCGTGGTCGCGGCGGCCTGCGGGTCGGGCTGGCGGCCGACGGCGGTGCGCAGGGTCGCAGCGACGTTCGCCGGATCCCGGATCAGCTCGTCGGGCTGGCCGGCGACCGGCGCGGCGAGCAGACGCATCACCTCGGGCGCGCGCACGAGCAGGTCCGGGACCAGCGCGGAGGTCCCCAGCAGCCGCATGAGCCGACCGGCGACCAGACCTTCGTCGCGGAGCAGGCGCAGGTACCACGGGGTGCGGGCGAGCGCCTCGGACACGCGGCGGTAGGCCAGCAGCCCGCGGTCCGGGTCCGGGGTGCGGGTGAGCTCGTCGAGCAGCACCGGCAGCAGCGTCTTCTGGATCGCCGCCGCCCGCGACACCCCGCCCGTCAGCGCCCGGATGTGGTGCAGCGCCCCCTCGGGCGACACCCAGCCCAGCGCGCCGAGCCGGACGGTCGCGGCCTCCGGGGAGAGGCCCGCGTCGGACATGCGCGACACCGCGTCGAGCAGCGGCCGGTAGAACAGTTTCTCGTGCAGGCGGCGGACGCGCCGGGCGTTGCGCCGCCACTCCTCGATCAGGACCCCGACGGCGTCGTGCCGCCCATCGGGCCGCAGCTTGGCGGCGCGGGCGAGCCAGCGCAGCGCGTCCGTGTCGTCCTCGGCGGGCAGCAGATGGGTGCGGCGCATGCGCTGCAGCTGCAGCCGGTGCTCCAGCAGACGCAGGAAGCGGTACGAGGCGGCGAGGTTCGCCCCGTCGTCGCGCCCGACATATCCACGGCTCGCGAGGGTGGCGAGCGCGTCGAGGGTCGTCGGCGAACGGAGCGCAGGATCGGCCCGGCCGTGCACGAGCTGGAGCAGCTGGACGGCGAACTCGACGTCGCGCAGCCCGCCGCGGCCGAGCTTGAGCTCCCGGTCGGCGTGGTCCGGGCGCACATGCTCCTCGACGCGGCGACGCATGGCCTGCACGTCGGCGACGAAGTCGGGCCGGGCCGCGGCCGTCCACACCATCGGCGCGACGGCCTCGGCGTAGGCCTCGCCCAGGTCCGGGTCGCCTGCGACCGGGCGCGCCTTGAGCAGCGCCTGGAACTCCCAGGTCTTGGCCCACCGCTTGTAGTAGGCCACGTGTCCGTCGAGCGTGCGGACGAGCGCGCCCTGCCGGCCCTCGGGTCGCAGGTTCGCGTCGACCGGGAAGCACGCCTCCCCCGCGATGCGCATCATCCGGGCGGCCAGCTTGGTGGTCGCCGGGTCCGCGGGTTCGGCGACGAACACGACGTCGACGTCGCTGACGTAGTTCAGCTCCGCGCCACCCGTCTTGCCCATGGCGATGACGGCGAGCCGGCCCGGCTCGCCGTCGGTCTCCGCGAGGGCCACGGCGAGGGCCGCCCGCAGGGCCGCGGTGGCGAGGTCCGCGAGCTGCGCGGCGACGTCCTCGAGCGGGAGGACCGGCAGCGACGGCTCGCTGACGGCGGCGAGGTCGGCGGCGGCAAGGGCGAGCATCTCGTCGCGGTAGGCGATGCGCAGGGCGTTCACGGCCTCGCCGTTGCGCAACGACGCGGCTGGGGCGCCCGGGGCGCCTGCCGGCGGCGCGACGGGGTCCGCACCGACGGCCGTCAGCAACGTCACGGTGCGGGTGGCGACGTCGGTGCACGCGTCGGGGGCGGCCGCGGTCAGCCGGCGCCAGCGGTCGGGATGGGTGACGAGGTGGTCGCCGAGCGCGGTGGAGCCGCCGAGCAGGGCGAACAGCCGCCCGCGGAGCACGACGTCACCGCGCAGCGCGGCGTCGCAGGCCCTCCACTCGCGCGCGTTCGCGCCCGCGAGCCGGTCCAGCGCACGCAGCGCGAGGTCGGGGTCGGGGCTGCGGGCGAGGGCCCACATGACGTTCTCGGCGCCCTGCGCAGGCTGGTCGTCCGCCCACCAGCCCAGCGTCCGCAGCGTCTCCTCGGCCCGCGGGCCGGTCAGCCCGAGCCGGGCGAGCGCATTGGCGCGCCGGCCCGTCGACATCCGTCCGGGCGGCGCCCCTCGTCCGGGCACCCCGGACACCGACGCCACGTTGCGCTCGCCCGACACCACACGACGATCCTGCCAAACCGGCGGCATCCAGCGCGATGCCTCGCTACCCGCCGCGCCGGGCCGGACCCGGCTGGAGTGAACGCGAGCTCCGCGGACGTGCGAATCGGAGCTCGAGCGCGTCGTAGCGCGGGCGGAAGCCCAGGCGAGGAGAGAGCCGGTTGGTCGTGGGGTTCGCCAGGTCGGTGTAGAGCAGCACGTGCCGGGCACCGCTGCCGAGCGCCCATCGGGCCGCCGCGGCCGTGACCGCGGCGGCGTAACCCCGGCCGCGGTGCTCGGGCGGGGTGTAGACCGGTCCGATCCGTGACATGCCCGCGACGACGGCGCGCGCGGCCGCCTGCGCGACCGGCTCGCCGTCGACCTCCTCCGGGTCCCGCGCGACCAGAGCCTCGACGACCGCACCGGCACACCGCGGCGGGACCGCCGACACCAGCGCCGGGTGTCCCGCGGTGCGCAGCAGCGCACCCACGACGCCGCCGTTCTCGTGCACGGTCAGCATCGCCGTCGGGTCGAACGCCCCCGAGTGCACGCCGTGCAGCACGGTCAGGATGCTGGTGTGACGCACCGGATCGGGCTCGAGCAGCGGGTGGGCGAGCCGGGCGAACGCACCGGCGTCGGTGTGCGGGACGACCTCCATACCGTCCAGCGTGACCGCCGGTGGCAACTCGATTACGCCGGTTCGCCGCCCGGCCTGCCTGCGCGCCGCCAGGCCGCGGGCGGTACGCCGTGCTCGGCGCGGAACCGCCGGACGAAGTAGCCCGCCTCGCGGTACCCGACGCGATGCGCGATCTCGCCGACCGCGAGGTCAGAGTCGGCGAGCAGGCGCCGGGCCTCCCGCATCCGCCGCTCGGTGATCCACTGCTGGACGGTGCGGCCGGTGCGGCGGCGGATCGCGGTGGTCAGGTGCCCCGGGGTGAGCCCGACGGCGTCGGCGACGTCGCGCAGCGAGATCGGCTCGTCATAGCGGTCGTCGATCAGGTCGAGCACCGCGGCGAGCAGCGGCTCGACCTCCGGCGCGGCCGGGATACCGGGGTCCAGGCGGCCGAGCTGGACGAGCAGGAGTGTGAGGTGGGCGCGGGCGGCGTCGGAATACCCGTCGCGCCGGTCGCGCAGCTCCGCGTCGAGGTCGGCGAGGTGGCGCAGCCACGCCGCGCGCTCGGCCGGCGGGACCCGCAGGTGCTGTCCCCCGCTGCGGGCGCCCCCGACGAACGGCGACAGCAGCGGGTGCGTACGCCAGGAGACCAGGGAGGTGGGCGCGGCCGGGTCGACGGCGTCGGCCGGGAAGAACACCATCCAGGTCCGGGCGTCCGCGGTGGACGGCGACCGGGTCGGCGCGACGACCGTGCCGGGCGCGACGACGAAGGCGTCGCCGGTGGTTAGCGCCC
>CAVRHG010000032.1:0-52399 GCA_963720845.1 uncultured Actinomycetota bacterium
ACGCGGAGACGCCCGCTGCGGCGATGCCGTGGTCGGCGGCCACGAGCACCACCCGCGGGCGGGCAGGGGGCCGCGGCGGACACGCACCCTGCACGGCCGCGAGCCAACAACCCAGCTCGGCCAACCGGCCCAACGCACCGGCGGGCACCGCCAGCTCGTCGAACCGGGCGATCGCGGCGCGGCGGGCCTCCACGTCGGGCGAGGGGATCGGGGGCAGGTGCACGGGCCCATCCTGGCCCGGACGGCCGCCCGCCCGCCGTCCGGGCGCGCCGCGGTGCTACTTCAGCCGCAGGGGCAGCCCGGCCACCAGCAACAGCACCTCGTCGCACACCGCGGCCAGCGCGGCGTTGAGCGCCCCCAGCTCGTCCCGGAACACCCGGCCCGCGCGCGTCGACGGGATCACGCCCAGCCCGACCTCCGCCGACACCAGCACCACCCGCCCCCGGCACGACGCGACGGCGTCGACGAGCGCGGCGACCTGTTCGTCGACGACGGCGGGCACGTCGGTCCGCTCCCAGGCCCGTGCGTCGTCGAGCACGCCCGTCAGCCAGGTGGCGAGATCGTCGACGAGCAGCGGGGCGCCGGGCTCGGCGGCGCGCAGGAGCGCCGGTACGTCCGGTTCCTCCACCGTCGTCCAGCCGCTGGGCCGGCGGGCGCGGTGCGCCGCGATGCGCGCGTCCCATTCGGCGTCGCCGGGGTGCCGCCGCGCCGTCGCCAGGTAGTGCACCGGGGCGTCCGGGGGAAGCAGCCCCTCGGCGTACCCGGACTTGCCCGAACGCGTCCCGCCCAGGACGAGGACGGCTACGGGTTCGCCCCGCGCTGGACCCGCGGCTTCGGCATCCGCAGCCGCCGCGGCTGGGTCGCCCGGGTGAACGCATACCAGCCGGTGCCCAGTGCGCTCACGTCTTCGTGCGGGAACTTCGCGCGCACCCTGGCCGTGGTGCTCAGCCCGAGGTAGACGCCCTCGGCAATCATCACCATCAGCATGGCGAGGCTGAACAGGCTCATGTACTGCTGCACAGCCGGCACCGGCACGAGCACCGACGCGACGACCACCAGCGCCAGCGGCATGAACAGCCCGAGGAGGTGCGGTCGCGAGTCCACGACGTCCCGGACGTAGGCCCGCACCGGGCCGCGGTCGCGGGGCGGCAGGTACTTGTCTTCGCCCCGCTCCATTCCGGCCCGCCGCCGCGCTTGTTCGCGCTGGCGCTGCTCCCGCCGCTCCTCCTTGGCAGGACGGTTCGCCTTCGCGAGCCTGGCGGCCTCGCGCTGGGTCTTCGGAGGAGCGGGAGCGGGCCCGCGGCGGCGGTTCTCGGCCTCCCGGCGCTTCGGCGTCGGTCGGCCCTTCGCGGCGGTGCCGCCTGCGACCCGGACGGACTCGGCCGCCGGTGGCGCCGTCGACCCCTCGGCGACCTTCCCGGTCGACGAGCCGGTGGACGACGAGGAGCGGCGCAGCAGACTCACGCGTCCCAGCGTAACGGGCCGTCGCATGTCCACGGGCCCGCCGGACGGGACGAATCGGTCTCCGTCCGATCACAGCCGGGTCGGGCGGCCCTGCGGGCGTACAGGAGCCGACGACCAGCCGGATCACAGGTGGGCGGCATCACCGGTGCGCTGCCCCCGTGTTCTGTCGGTGCCCGGGCCTATTATGGAGCCGAGCAACCCCCCGGAGAACCCATCCCGCCGACAGGCCGGCGGGAACAGACCGGGGGCCGCGCGTAGTTGGGAGAGCCATGACCGTCGAGAACACCGTGTCAGTCGAGAGCCTGGCCGAGCCCGTCGTCGCGGCGCCCGCGGAGACGCACGGCGTCGAGCTCACCGACGTGGCCGCGATCAAGGCACGCACCCTGCTCGAGCAGGAGGGTCGCGACGACATGCACCTGCGCATCGCCGTGCAGCCCGGCGGTTGTGCGGGCCTGCGCTACCAGCTCTTCTTCGACGACCGCGAGCTGGACGGCGACCTGTTCCGCGACTTCCAGGGCCTGCGTGTGGGCGTGGACCGGATGAGCGCCCCCTACCTGCAGGGAGCGGTGATCGACTTCGTCGACACCATCGAGAAGCAGGGCTTCACGATCGACAACCCGAACGCGGGCGGCTCCTGCGCCTGCGGCGACTCGTTCAACTGAGTCACCTGACCCGCCGCGCGTTGGGGCGATAGGCCGCGTCACGTCCCGGCCTCCGGGCGTTCGCCACCCGGTAGGCTGACGTTTCGTGCCTATCGCCGTGACGGGGTCCATCGCGACCGACCACCTGATGCACTTCCCGGGGCGGTTCGCAGACCAGCTCCTCGCCGACCAGATCGACCGCGTCTCGCTGTCCTTCCTCGTCGACGACCTCGTCATCAAGCGTGGCGGGGTCGCCGGCAACATCGCGTACGCACTCGGCGTGCTCGGGCACGCCCCGCTCCTCGTCGGCGCGGTGGGCGCCGACTTCGCCGAGTACCGCACGTGGCTCACCGACCACGGCGTCGACTGCTCCGGCGTGCTGGTGTGCGACGACGTGCAGACCGCCCGCTTCATGTGCACCACGGACGACGACATGCGCCAGATCGCGTCGTTCTACGCCGGCGCGATGTCCCGGGCCCGCGAGATCGACCTCAGGCCCGTCGCGGAGCGCGAGCTGGACATCGTGCTGATCGGCGCCAACGACCCCGACGGCATGCTTCGGCACACCGACCAGTGTCGTGAGCTGGGGATTCCGTTCGCGGCGGACCCGTCGCAGCAGCTGGCCCGGATGGGGGGCGCGCCGATCCGGCGCCTCGTCGAGGGTGCGCGCTACCTGTTCAGCAACGACTACGAGTGGGAGCTGCTGCTGCAGAAGACCAGCTGGACCGAGGCCGACGTGGCGGAGCGCATCGACATCCGGATCACCACGCACAGCGAGAAGGGCGTCGAGATCGCCGGCCGGGACGGCACGGCGCTCAAGATCGGTGCCGTGCCTGCGACCCGGCTGGTCGACCCCACCGGCGTCGGTGACGGCTTCCGGGCGGGTTTCCTCGCCGGCGTCGACGGCGGGCTGTCGCTGGAGCGGGCCGCTCAGCTCGGCGCACTGGTCGCGGTGCTCGTCCTGGAGACCGACGGGCCCCAGGACTGGTCGTGGGACCGTGCCTGCGCGTTGGAGCGCATCGGCGACGCCTACGGCCCGGACGCCGCGGCCGAGATCGCAGCGGTCGTTCCGGCTTGAGCCCTGCCGCAGCCCGGACCTGGTGACCGTTCGTCGCCGTCCCGAGTGCGGTGTCCACAAACGTTCGCCGGGTCCTCGCGGGCCCAGAAGGCGCCTCGCGGCGTTGTCGTCGCCGCCGATTCCCCGGTAGTGGCTGTGGGACCGGCAGACCGGCGGCCGACCTCGGCAGCTGCCCGACGGAACCGGCCGGCTGCGCGCCGCGACCTTCAGCCCGGACGGCACCCGGCTGGCGACCGTCGAGGACGACGGCACCCTGCTCGTGCGGGACGTGGCGACGCTCGCGGTGACGGGCCGGTTCAGCCGCCCGGGCACCGAGCTGGCAGCCGTGTCGTTCAGCCCGGACGGCACCGTGCTCGCCGTGCCGCTGTCGGCGGGGCGGGTCACGCTCTGGAACCTCGCCGACCCGCAGGCCTCGCCCCGCAGCCTGGAGGGTCACGGTGCCCTCGCGCTCGACGCCGCCTTCACCCCTGACGGCACGATGCTGGCCACCGCGGGCGGCGACCGGCGCGTCCGGCTGTGGAGCGTGCCGGACGGGACCCCGCAGGGCGAGCTCGAGTCGGAGTCGGCCGTGCGGGCGGTCGCGTTCAGCCCGGACGGCACGGTGCTGTCCGCGGCGAGCCAGGACTACCTGCAGCGGCTGTGGAGCATGCCCGACCGCCGGCTCCTGGCCCTGCTCAACCGGCACAGCGACGAGCTCAACGACGTCGCGTTCGACGACGAGGGCCGGCTCATCCGGGCGCCGCACCCCGCGCTCGACCCGGCGCCGGTTCCCGACCGAACGGTACTCAGCTTTCCCGACTGTGCGCCGCACGTCTCCCGGCTGGTCGGCGAGCTGCTGGTCGGGACGGAGCGGGTGGTCCTGCACTGGCGGGGGTCCGGCACGGCGCAGCTGGCCGGGCTGTTCGACGCCCCGGGCGGAGCACGCCGGGTCTCGCTGAGCCGGTCCATGTCCACCCTCTGGACGACGGGGAGAACCAGCTCGTCGTGCTCCTCGGCCGGCGCGCACCGGACGGTGGCCTGACCGACCTCGTGATCAGCATCGACGTCACGCCGACGACAGCGACCCCGCTGCTCGCAGAGCCGGCGACCGGACCGAGCCGGACCGAGGCGGCGCCGGCCCTCGCCCGGGGCGGTCGCGAGTGGTTCGTGGCGCTGGCTCTGACCGAACCGTGGCTGACGGGCAGGGACGACTACCCGCGGCCGCCCTCGAACCGCGAGATCTACGAGCGCGTGCGGGAATGGCACGGCGCGCCCGAACATCATCCGGCGGTCAGAGCATCACCGGGTACGCCGGTTCGGGCACCTCCGGCCGGATCCGCTCCTCGACGAAGATCCCGTGCCACAGCAGGAACACCAGCAGCGTCCAGATCCGGCGGCTGTGGTCCACCGGCCCGTCGCGGTGGGCCTCGATCAGGCGCTGGACGGCGCCGAGGTCGATGAGGTGGTCGGCCTGCGAGTCGCAGACGATGCCCCGCGCCCAGTCGTACATCTCGTCGCGCAGCCAGTGCCGGATCGGCACCGGGAAACCCAGCTTGCGTCGGTGCAGCACGTGCCCGGGAACGATGCCGTCGAGCGCGTGGCGCAGCGCCAGCTTCGTCGTCCCCTCCGCCACCTTCTCCGACCGCGGCAGCGTCGAGGCGACGGCGAACACCTCCGGGTCGAGGAACGGCACCCGCAGCTCCAGCGAGTTCGCCATCGTCATCTTGTCCGCCTTGACGAGGATGTCCCCGCGCAGCCAGGTGAACAGGTCGACGTGCTGCATCCGCGCCACCGGATCCCACTCGACGGACTCGGCGTAGTGCGCCGCGGTGATGTCGATGTGGCCGCGCCGCGGGTCGTAGCGGCGCAGGACGCCCCGGAGCTGGTCGTCGCGGAAGATCCGGGCGTTGCCGTAGTAGCGCTGCTCCAGCGGCAGCGCACCGCGGCGCAGCAGGTCCTTGCCTCGCATTCCCTCGGGCAGGTGTCGCGACGCCTCGCCGAGCAGCCCGCGCAAGGCGCCCGGCACCTTCTCGAACGGCGCCAGCGACAGCGGCTCCTTGTAGATCGTGTAGCCGCCGAACAGCTCGTCCGCGCCCTCCCCGGACAGCACCACCTTGACGTGCTTGCGTGCCTCGCGGGCGATGAACCAGAGCGGCACCAGCGCCGGGTCCGCCACCGGGTCGTCGAGATACCAGACGATCAGCGGCAGCGCGTCCATCATCTCGTCCGGCTTGACCGTGCGGATGACGTGCCGGACGCCGATCGCCGCGGCCGACTCGGCGGCCACGTCCACCTCCGAGTAGCCCTCGCGCTCGAAGCCCGTGGTGAACGTGATCAGGTCCGGGTTGTGCTCCTTCGCCAGAGCCGCGATGGCCGTGGAGTCGATCCCGCCGGAGAGGAACGCGCCCACGGTGACGTCGGCACGCATGTGCTTGGCCACCGAGTCGCGCAGGACCTCCGCGACCGCGGTGGCGGCCGCCCGCCCGGTGGGCCCGGTGTCAGTGAAGCGCGGGGTGAAGTAGCGCTCCTGCTCCACCTCGCCACCGGGGCGGACCGTGAACGAGCAGCCCGACTCGATCCGCCGCACCGACCGGTGCAGGGTCGCCGGCTCCGGCACGTACTGCAGGATCAGGTAGTGCTGCAGGGCGGGCTCGTCCAGGCTGCCGGTGGTGCCCTCGGGCAGCCCCAGGGCACCGGTCAGCTCCAGCAGGCTCTTCTTCTCGCTCGAGAACGCCACCCCGTTCGGCCCGGCGGCCACGAACAGCGGCTTGATGCCGAACGGGTCGCGCGCACCGAACAGCACCCGCTCCCGGGCGTCCCAGATGAGGAAGGCGAACATCCCGCGCAGGCGCGTCACCGCCGACGGGCCCCAGTGGTGGTAGGCGGCGACGATCGCCTCGGTGTCGCCGTCGGTCGCGAACGTGGCCCCGTGCTCGCGGGCCAGCTCGTCGCGCAGCTCGAGGTAGTTGTAGATCTCGCCGTTGAACACGATCGTGTAACGGCCGCTCTCGTACTGCAGCGGCTGGTGCGAGCCCGCCACGTCGATGATCGACAGCCGGTTGAACCCGAACACGACGTCCGGATCGTGCCACGTGCCGCTTTCGTCCGGGCCGCGGTGGCGCGCGCAGCGCAGGGCCGCCGCGACGGGACCCGCTCGCCGGTCCGCGTCCGCGCCGGAGGTCAACAGTCCGAGTAGCCCGCACACGGCTACCGAGTATGCCGAGCGGGTCCGACGCGACGGCGCGCCGCACCCGGGAGGCGAATCGGGGCTGTGCTCGGCTACTCTCCCGACAGGCCGTAGAAGGTGCACCGCGACCTGGGACGACGGTCACCCCGTGGGACGGGGCTCGGGTGGGAGCCAAGGCTGTGGGACGAGTCGAGGGAGCGCGAGCAGTGGGCCGAGCACAGCGCGGGGGGCACCGCAGCGGGTTCGGGCGGGTGGCGAAGCTCGCGGCGCTGGCCGCTGTGGCGTTGCCGCTCATCACGGGGTGCTCGGTCAACGAGGCCTTGCGGTTCGGCTGGCCGATCGGGGTGACGCCCCAGGCCACGCTCATGCGCGAGTTCTGGACCTGGACTTGCATCGCGGCGCTGGTGGTCGGGGTGATCACCTGGGGTGCGATGTTCTGGGCGATGATCTTCCACCGCAAGCGTGCGGGCGACTCGGACGTGCCCCCGCGGCAGACGCAGTACAACCTGCCCATCGAGATCATCTTCACGGTCGTCCCGACGATCATCGTAGCCGTGCTCTTCGCCTTCACGGTGCAGGTGCAGAACAACGTCGTCGCGGAGGATCCGTCGCCGGACCTCAAGGTGGACATCACCGCGTTCCAGTGGAACTGGCAGTTCACCTACCCCGACTCGCGGACGCCCACGGGCGCCCCGGTCACCACGATCGGCACGGCCGACACGATCCCGCTCCTGGTGCTGCCGACGAACCGGTCCATCCAGTTCACCCAGCACAGCAACGATGTGATCCACAGCTTCTGGGTGCCCGAATTCCTGTTCAAGCGCGACGTCTTCCCGATGCCGGAGAAGAACGACCAGGAGAACGTCTGGCGGATCGGGCAGATCGACCGTGAGGGTGCCTTCGTCGGCCGGTGCGCGGAGCTGTGCGGCGCTTACCACTCGGTGATGAACTTCGAGGTGCGGGCGCTGAACCCGGACCTGTTCAACCGGTACCTGCAGCTGCGGCAGCAGGTCAACCCGATCACGAAGGTCCCCTACACGGCGGGCGAGGCGTTGCAGACTCTGAACTGCGGGCAGTGGTGCGCGCCGGCGGCGGTCACCACTTACCCGTTCAAGACGAACCGCACCGTGCGGTCGGCGGCCCAGCCGCCGGCCGGTGGCTGAGCCGGGAGGAAGTCCAGATGAGGGTCGAGTCCCGGATCTTCGAGCTCCTGACGATCTTCTTCTTCGCCATCGGCACGCTTTACCTGATCCTGTCCCGGGAGCCGGCCGGCAGCGCCGCGCTGTTCCTGACCGGCGGCCTGGCGCTGATCGTCGGCACCTACTTCCGGTTCGTCGCCCGCCGCCTCGAGTCACCGCGGCCCGAGGACAACCCGGCGGGGGAGGTCTCGGACGGCGCCGGCGACGTCGGCTTCTTCTCACCGGGGAGCTACTGGCCGGTCATCCTGGCCGTCACGGTGGCGCTCCTCGCGCTCTCGCTGGCGTTCATGTACTTCTGGGCGGTGGCGATCTCGGCCATCCTCCTGCTGATCGCCGTCGGCGGGCTGCTGTTCGAGTACCACATCCGCCCGTCCGACCACTGACGGCCCCGGTCAGCCGGAGCCCGTCGTCGCGGTGACGGCGGACGAGGAGGTGGTGGCCGCGGTGCTCGTCGCGATCCCGTTGGCCGAGCTGGCGACCGGGTAGTAGCGCACCCAGTCGACCTGCATCTCCGACTGCTGCACCGCAGCGCTTCCGCTGCCGGGGAACCAGTCGAGCTGCAGGGCGAGGTGCATCGGACCGGGCGGCAGCGCGTCGGTCCGAGTGGTCGAGAACCACGCGACGCCGTCGACGTAGCCGCTGATCCTCGTGGGTGTCCACTCGACGGCCCAGTTGTGCCACTGGGTCGCGTCGATCACCTTCTCGCCGTGCAGTTGGTGATCCTCCTTCCCGTAGTGCAGGAAGAAGTCGGCCTTCTGCCGGGTCTCGTCGCTGGTCTCCATGACGTCGACCTCGCCGCCGACCGGCCAGTTCTCGGCGTCCGGCCACAGCAGCATGACGGCGTGGTAGGTCGGGTCGGCCACCGGCGACTTCACCCGGGCCTCCCAGCGGCCGTACTGCGTGTTGCCGAGGCGCCAGGCCATGCCGCCGGTGGCCCCGTTCGCGTCGCCGTTGATCGTGAGAATGCCGCCGGAGACGCTCGTCGCCGACGGGGAGCGGCGGCCGTTGCCGGCGTGGCCCGGACCGTCGTAGACGCCCCAGTTCGACAGGCTGCCGTCGAAATCCTCGACGCCCGTGGGGGTGCCCCAGGCGAACGTGTCGGCCGCCGTCGCCGTGCCGTCGACTGTCGGGCTGTTGGTCGTCGGGCCGTTGGTCGTCGGGCTGTCGGTGGTCGGGCTGTCGATTGTCGAGCCGCTGTCCGAACCGCTGTCGCTGGACCCGATGCTCGACCCGTCGTCGTCCGACGAGGTCTCGTTGGTCGTCTCGCTGGTCGCGGTGGTGGTGTCCGAGGTGGTGGTGTCCGAGGTCGAGGTCGTCGTCGGGCTCGCAAGGGTCGTCGTCGGGCTCGCGGTGGTCGGCAGGGTGACTGCGGCCGCGCCGTTCGTCGTCGCCCCCGCGACCGAGCCGGAGGAGGTCCCGACGATGCCCGATCCGGAGGAGGTCCCGAGGATGCCCGAGCCTGCGCTCGCCATCGGCACGGTCGCCGTCGGCGTACCCATCGGGATGAGCGCCCGTGCCTCGGCGGCCGCCAGCAGCTGGGCGTCCGGCATGCAGTCCGTGACGGTGTAGCCCACGGCGATGGCCCGGGCCGCGTCGTTCGCGAGCGCGGGATCGGTGGTGGCCGTGCCGACCGTCATGGGGCACGCGACCCCCGCGTCGGCCACCGGGGCGATCCGAGCAGGTGCGGTGACGAGCGGGCCGTTGTGCGGCACGACGCTGCCGAGCGCGAGGAGCGCAGCAGCAGCGACCCGTTGACCCGCCTTCAGGCCACCGACCATCCTCTGGTTCCTCCCGTGCGTCGACCGTCCAGCGCCTCGGCAGGCTCGTCAGGTTCGATCGTGGCGGTCCACCGCCCGGTACGACATCCCGATTGTTCGGGGGCGTAACCCCTCAAGCCTGGGACTCGACTTCTCCCGCGACAGTGTTATGCCCCACCCCCAGGATGAGGGGGATCGCGCACCCCCGATGGCGGCTTACGGGGTAGGTGCGGTTCCGCGAACCTGGTGGTCGCAGGTGGTCGAGTTCAGTCGCAGGTGGTCGAGTTCAGCGGGGGGAACCGGACAGATGCCCGACAACGATCAGCGCCGGGTCGTCGAGGCTTGCGGTGTCGACCACCCCGGGGCTGTCCGGGGCAGGGGCATTCGGATCGGCCGTACCGCGGTCACGGGATGGGCGCTCGCGTCGGTCCTGGTCGTCGCCGGCTTCGGCACGGCGATGGGTGCCACGCCGGTCGCCGTCGCGCAGCCCGTTGCGGTCGCCGACACGACCGACACCGCCGGGACCTCCACCGAGGCCGTTGGCCTCGATCCCCTCGCTCTCCTGCCCACGGCACGCCCGCTGAGCCCGTCCGCCGTGCTGCCGGACCTGCCGACGATCGGGTCGGTGCCCACCGAGACCGCCACCGAGACCGCCCCACCGCAGGCCGGTACGGGCGGCGTCGTCGCCTCCGTCCCCGGGGCCCAGCTTCGCCAGGCCGAGTTCACCACGGACGCCCCGGACGCCCGCGCCGCCGCCGCCATCAGGACGGCGCTCGCCCAGATCGGGCTCCCGTACGTCTGGGGCGGCAACGGACCCACCAACGGCGACGCCGGCTTCGACTGCTCGGGCCTGACGACCTTCAGCTACGCGAGTGTGGGCGTGTCGCTGCCGCGCACCGCGCACACCCAGTACAACACCGGCCCGCACGTCCCCGACGGCGCGCCCCTGCAGCCCGGCGACCTGGTGTTCTACGGGACCACGGCGCGTGTGCACCATGTCGGCATGTACCTCGGTGCCGGCCGCATGGTCAACGCCCCGACGTTCGGCAAGCCGGTGCAGGTCGCGTTCTACCGCTACAGCGGCGACGACTACCTCGGCGCCACCCGCCCGGCCGCGGCGCCCGGCTCGCTGACGAGCGGCATCCTGCCCTTCGTCGACCCCGCCACGCTGCCCGCCGTTCCGCGGTCGGCCCAGGAGCAGGTCTTCACCGCGCCGACGGCGCCGATGGTCGCGCTGCCCCAGCCCGGTGACCCGACCCTCCCGCCCGAGCAGATGTCAGCCGCTCAGTCGCTCCAGGAGGCCAACGCCGTGTCGGTCGCGCGGTCGGCGTCCGTCGCCGGCGCCTCGACCTCGACGTCCGCGCTGGTCACGACCGAACCCGCCGCTGTGGGCACCGCGACGACCGGCACTACCACCGGCACCACCACGGGAACGGCGACCACGGGGGTTGCGACCTCGATGACCCCGTCGACCCCCCTGGCCGGGGCGACGACCTCGACGACCGTTCCGGTGACGTCGACGCCCACCACGGTCACGGATCCGGCCGCAGTCCCGCAGGTCGTCGCCGGCTCGAGCACCGCCACCACCACGCTCACGTCGACGACGGCCCCGCCACCCGTCACGACGAAAGCGGCGACGCCGAGCACGAAGCAGGCCGCCGTGGTGCCGAAGACCACCACTCCGACGACCACGGCGCCGAAGACCACCACGGCGCCGAAGACCACCACGGCGCCGAAGACCACCACGCCGACGACCCCGGCGGACGACACCAGCACCGCGAAGGTGGTGAAGGCCACCGCCGAGGTCGACGCCACGACGACCGAGAAGTCCACCGAAAAGACGACGACCGAGAAGTCCACCGAGAGCGACTCGACCAGCTCGGACAGCTCTGACGACGAGAGCTAGACGCGGATGATCAGCTCAGCCCGCGCGAAGCTGATCATCCGGCCGCTATCGGCGCCGGCCGCTCACCCGCGCGACGCCGAGCGGGTGCTGCAGGAGCGCGGGCAGGTCGCCGAAGGCCGGACCGTCGTGCAGCCCGAAGTCGAACAGCCCCTGACCGACCGCGGTCGTCGCTCACGTCCCACGGCGTCGAGAGCGGGGTGGCGCGCGGGACCGTCGTCCCGGGCGCGACCCGGGTGCGCCCCGGTGCCGGCGACGGTCATCACCGCGCCGTCAGCACGGCGTACGCGCCGCCCGCGCAGCGCCGGTGCCCGCACCCGCGACCGCTGCCGGGCCGTCCGATCCTTCACGGCCCGCCCAACGCCACGCTCGCTCACGGTGTTCCTGATCGGGGCGCCTCGATCGGGTGTCCCCGGTCCGGAGAAACGGCGACGAGAATGCGCAGCGTCGTCGCATTCTCACCATTATGGGCGAACATCGGAAAAGGATGTCAGGCGTCGTTTGTGCGGCAGCTCGCCGGCCTATTCATGGTTCGTCGACAACCCGACGTCGGCACCGAGGCCGGTCCCAGCTGGTGCCCCCTGATGGGACCGGCCTCACCCTGTTCGCCATTCGGACCCGAGCGAATCTCGTCCTCCCTGGCTGCCGTCACTGCAGCCGGCGGGGGCCGGCGTCCTCGGATGTCGGCGGCGCCCCGACCACGATGCGCGCCCCCGACACGACGACCCCGTCGGGTCCGGCGAGCACGGGGTCGAGTACCAGCGACCGGACCTCGGGCAGGTCCTGGGCCAGCCGGTTGAGCCGTAGCACCAGGTCCTCCAGCGCGTCCAGCCGGGCAGGCGCGTCGCCGTGGTAGCCCGACAGCAGCGGGGCCGCCCGGGGTTCGCGGATCAGCTCGGCGGCGTCGACCGTCGACAGCGGAAGCGGCCGGAAGGCCCGGTCGCCGAGCAGCTCGCTGGCCATCCCGGAGAGCCCGAACGACAGCAGCGAGCCGAACAACGGGTCGTCCAGCAGCGCGAGGACGCAGGAGATGCCCGGACCCATCTCCTGCACGTACACCTCGTCGCGCCCGCAGTCGCAGGACAGGTCGGTGAAGGCCTGGCGGGCGCCCTGGGGAGTCACGACCATCAGCCGCACGCCTGCGCCGTCGACCCGGTGCCGCCACTGCTCGGCGGTGGCCTTGATCGCCACGGGGAAACCGAGCTCGCTCGCGGCGGCGACCGCCTCCGCCGCGCTGCCCACCCGCCGGAACGGCAGCATCGTGATCCCGTAGCAGCGCAGCAGCGCCACGCGTTCCTCGTCGTCGAGCACGTGCTCGCGCTCGCCCTCGTGGCGATCGACGAGCGCCCGCGCGTCCTGCACGTCGATCCTGGGTGGCCGGACGGTCTCGCCGGGCGGTGCCGTGCGCCAGCGCGCGTAGCGCACCGCGCGTCTGAGCGCCTCGACGGCCCGCTCTGGCGTGGGGTAGCTGGGCACGGACCCGTGGACGGGCACGCCGTCGCGGTCGAGGACCGCGAGCTCGCGCTCGAGGACCGCGAGCTCGCCGAGCATCCCGTGGGTGCCGAGGAACGTGGTGACGACGGGCTTGCCCAGCCCGGCCACCGCCTCGCGCAGCGCCTCGGCGTGCGCTGTGCCGGACATCGCCAGCGGTGGGACGAACACCACCACCAGCGCGTCGACGTCGTCGGACCGGCCGGCCGCGGCGACCGCGGCGGCCAGGCCTTCGGGGCTCACGGTCGTCCCGGCGTCGACCGGGTCACCCGCCAGCACCAGGTCATCGCCGTGCAGCTCGTCGACCACCAGCAGATTGAGCGTGGTGGAGTTGCCGACCACCGCGACCCGCCCGCCCGCCGGCAGAGGCTGGTAGGCCAGCAGCTGGGCGACGTCGAACATCTGCGCCACATTGTGCACCCGGATGACGCCCGAATGCTCGAACAGCGCTTGGAGCCTGCTCTCATCGACCGGCGCCACAGTGGACGCCAGCGTCGTCGGGGTCGTCGCCCAGCGGCCGCTCTTCACCGCCACGATCGGCTTGGTGCGCGCGAGCCGGCGGGCCAAGCGGGTGAACTTGCGCGGGTTGCCGAACGACTCCATGTACAGCAGCACGACGTCCGTGGCGGGATCGGTCTGCCAGTACTGCAGCACGTCGTTGCCCGACAGGTCCGCGCGGTTGCCGGCCGAGACGAAGGTCGACAGGCCCAGCCCGCGCCTGGCGGCCGCCGCGAGCAGGGTGACGCTCAGCGCGCCGGACTGGCTGAAGAAGCCCACCCGGCCGCCGGGGGGCAGGGTCGGGGCCAGCGTGGCGTTGAGCCGGACCTGCGGATCGGTGTTCGCGACCCCGAGCGCGTTCGGGCCCACCACCCGCATCCCGTGCGCGCGGGCCTCCTCCACGAGCCGGCGCTGGGCGCTCACCCCGTCCGGGCCGGCGTCGGCGAAGCCGCCACTGAGCACGACCAGTGCCTTGACGCCTTTGGCGAGGCAGGAGTCCATGACCTTGCTCACCACGGCCGCCGGCACGGCGACCACGGCGAGGTCCACGTCGTCCGGGATCTCCGTCACCGCCGCATACGCGCGGACCCCGCGGACGGAGCGAGCCCCGGGGTTGACCGGGTACACCGGCCCGGCGAAGTTGCCGCGCAGCAGGTGCAGCAGCACCCCGTGGCCGATCTTCCGGGGATCCGTGGAGGCGCCGATCACGGCCACCGAGCGCGGGTGCAGCACGTTGTGCACGCTGCGTGCCTCGGCGCACTGCTCGCGGGCGTACCGGACCTCCAACGACCGCTCGGTGGGGTCGACGTCGAACTCCAGGTGCAGCACGCCGTCGGCGAACTCGCGGCTGAGCTGGAAGCCCGCGTCCCGAAACACCCGCGTCATCTGGGTGTTCTGCCCCAGGACCTCGGCCTCGAAGCGGCGCACGCCACGCTCCCGCGCGGCCGCGGCGAGATGCTCGAGCAGGATCGACCCCAGCCCGCGGCTCTGGTGATCGTCGCGGACGACGAACGCGACCTCCGCCGGGCCGACGATCTCGGTGCCGTCCGGGCCGTACGTGCCCTCGTAGCAGCCCACGGCGATGACCTCGGCACCGAGCAGGACGACCAGCGCCACCCGGGCATGATGATCGACGACGGTCAGCCGCTCCAGCTCGCCCGGGGGGATCTCCGGGTGCGCCCCGAAGTAGCGCATGTAGCGGGTGCGCTCGGAGAGCCGGGAGTGGAAGTCCACGATCGCGTCCGCATCGCTCGGCAGGATCGGGCGCAGGTGCACCACACCGCCGTCCCACGCCACCACGTCGGCCTCCCAGTACCGCGGGTACGCCGGTGCGGACGGGGCCGGCGGCGCGTCGGGTGTGGGCGGGGCCGCCCCGTCGACCGCGAGCGCCTCGTCCATCCTGTTCTCCTACCCATAATGTTTCCGTGGGTGCCCATGGTGTTTCCGTGGGTGCCCATGGTGTTTCCGTGGGTGCACGGCCCGCTCAGTCGCGCGGATCGTGCGGGTCAAGGCCGTGCAGCGGGAACACGGCCCGGCGCGTGTCGAGGATCGCGACGTCCACCCGGTCCGTACCGGTCAGCCACGGCGCGTGCGCCACGTCGGCCCCGTCGGTCATCTCGGTGGGCAGTGGGCGGCTGGTGAGCCGGGAGGTGTAGTCGGTCCACCCGGCCGGCACCGGCGTCTTCGGGTCGACGTCACGGTCGAGCACCGTCGCGAGCAGGTGCGTCCACGACCGCGGCACCACCCGGTAGAGCCCGTAACCGCCGCCGCCCAGGGCGAGCCACCGCCCCCCGGCCGACCGCTCCGCGAGATCGCGCAGCTCCCGGTAGATCGTGCGGTGGCCGTCGACCGACAGCCGCAGGTCCGCCAGCGGGTCTTCCGCGTGGGTATCCGCACCGCACTGCGTGACCAGCAGTTGCGGCCGGAACGCCGTGAGCAGCGACGGCACCACCGCGTCGAAGGCCCGCAGCCAGCCCGCGTCCGCCGTGCCGGGCGGCAGCGCCACGTTCACCGCGCACCCCGCGGCCGCGCCCTCGCCGTACTCGGCCGGCCACCCGGTACCGGGCCACAGCGTGAACGGGTGCTGGTGCAGCGAGATCGTCAACACCCGGGGGTCGTGGTAGAACGCGGCCTGCACCCCGTCGCCGTGGTGCACGTCGACATCGACGTAGGCGATGCGCTCGAAGCCGTGGTCCAGCAGCCAGGAGATCGCGACGGCGCAGTCGTTGTAGACGCAGAAGCCCGAGGCGTGGTCGGGCATCGCGTGATGCTTGCCGCCGGCGATGTTCACCGCCCGGTCCGCCCGGCCCGCCGCGATCTCGCGGGCCGCCAGCAGCGAGCCGCCGCAGGCCAGACAGCTCGCCTCGTGCATTCCCTCGAAGATCGGGTTGTCGTCCGAGCCCAGCCCGTGCACCGGGTCGTCGCCCCTTTCCGGCGCCGCTCGCACGGCCTCCAGGTACGACGGGACGTGCACCCGCTCCAGCTCGGCGTCCGGTGCCGGCTCCGGCTCGAGGAGCTCCACCCCCTCCAGCACCCCGAGCTCACGGGCCAGCCGCATGGTCAGGTCGAGACGAACCGGGTTCAGCGGGTGATCCGGGGTGAACCGGTCGGTGAGGAACTTCGGTGTCCACACCACCGCAGCCCGCGCGCTCATGCGGGAACGCTAGTCGATCCGGCGGCCGTGCGGAGCTGCCGAAGGTCCCGTCGGCGGCCGCCTGTCGGGTCACGGCCGGTGACCCCCCGGAGCTGGGAGCACCGGGCCGCCCGCTTCGAGCAGCGGGGCTTCCGGGTGCTGGCGCCGGGGTACCCGGGCTTCGAGGTGGAGATGGAGTCGCTCAACGCGGACCCGTCACCGGTCGAGAAGGTCACGGTCCCGGGCATCGTCGCGCACCTGGAGTCCGTCGTCGGCGCGCTCGACACCCCGCCGATCCTCATCGGCCAGTCCGCGAGCGGCGCGTTCACCCAGCGCTCGGGGAGCCGACCGCTGCTTTAGCGCCCCCGCCACTCCCGGTAGAGCCCGATCAGGGCCGCGGTCGAGGCATCCAGCGCCGACATGTCGGGATCCCGGTCGGTCAGGGTCGGGCCGAACTGCTTGGCCATCACCTTGCCGAGCTCGACACCCCACTGGTCGAACGAGTCGATCCCCCAGATCACGCCCTCGACGAAGGTCACGTGCTCGTAGAAGGCGATCAGCTGGCCCAGCGTCGACGGGGTCAGCTTCGCGGCGAGGATCGTGGTGCTGGGGCGGTTGCCCGGCATCACCTTGTGCGGCACGAGCGCGGCCGGCGTGCCCTCCGCCGCGATCTCCTCGGCGGTCTTGCCGAACGCCAGTGCCGCGGACTGGGCGAACAGGTTGCTCATGAACAGGTCGTGCATGTCGGTGTCGGCGTCGACCGGCAGCTCCTGGTTCGGCTGCGCGAAGCCGATGAAGTCGGCCGGGACGAGCCGCGTGCCCTGGTGCAGCAGCTGGTAGAAGGCGTGCTGGCCGTTCGTGCCCGGCTCGCCCCAGAAGATCTCGCCGGTCGTGGTGGTGACCGGCGAGCCGTCGGCGCGGACCGACTTGCCGTTGCTCTCCATCGTCAGCTGCTGCAGGTAGGCGGGGAGGCGGTGCAGGTACTGGCTGTAGGGCAGCACCGCGTGGGTCTCGACGTCGAAGAAGTTCGCGTACCAGACGTTGAGCATGCCGGCGATGACCGGCAGGTTCTCCTCCAGCGGCGCGGTGCGGAAGTGGCTGTCGATCGCGTGCATGCCGGCGAGGAACTGGCCGTACTGGTCCGGGCCGATCGCGACCATCAGCGAGAGCCCGATGGCCGAGTCGAGCGAGTAGCGCCCGCCGACCCAGTCCCAGAAGCCGAACATGTTCGCCTCGTCGATGCCGAACTTGCGCACCTCCCCGGCGTTCGTCGAGACCGCGACGAAGTGCTTCGCGACGGCCGACTCGTCGCCGTTCCCACCACCATCTTGGCCAAGTCCCTCGACGAGCCACTGCCGCGACGCGCGGGCGTTCGTCAGCGTCTCCAGGGTGGTGAAGGTCTTGGACGAGACGATGAACAGCGTCGTCGCCGGGTCGAGGTCCAGCAGGGCCTCGGTGACGTCCGTCGGGTCGATGTTCGAGACGAACCGGAAGGTCAGCGCGCGGTCGCTGTAGGCGCGCAGGGCCTGGTACGCCATCACCGGTCCGAGGTCCGAGCCACCGATCCCGATGTTGACCACCGTGCGGATGCGCTCGCCGGTGTGTCCGGTCCACTCCCCGGAGCGCACCGCGTCGGCGAACCGCGCCATCTTGGCGAGCACGGCGTGCACGTCGGCGACCACGTCCTGCCCGTCGACGGTGAGCGAGGCGTCGTCCGGCAGCCGCAGCGCCGTGTGCAGCACCGCACGACCCTCGCTGGTGTTGATGTGCACCCCGGTGAACATCGCCTCGATGCGCTCGGGCAGCTCCGCCCGCCGGGCGAGCGCGGTGAGCAGCGGAACGGTGTCGCGGGTGATCCGGTGCTTGGAATAGTCCATCACCAGGTCCGCGCCGGAGGTGGTCAGCGCCTCGACGCGGCCGGGGTCGTCGGCGAAGAGGTCACGCAGGTGGTGCGGGGCCACGGCGGCGTGGTGCTGCGCGACCGCGGCCCACTCGTGGGTCCCGCTGATGGACGGTGCGATCTGCTCGGTGTCGGCCACGGGGGTGATCCTTCCGCGAGGGGCGAGGAGAGGGGATGCGGGGACGACTTAGGATTTCGCGGGCGTGGGGACGTCGCCGATCGCGGTCGCGGCCATGGCGCGTTCCCACAGCTTGATGCCGCCGAGCAGCCCGGAGACGTTCGGGACGATGGAGCGGTTCGGGCCGAGGGTGTCGGGGTCGAGCCGCTTGGCGTTGCCGCCGCCGATGTAGATTTGGTCGGGCAACACCATCGCCTCGAAGGCTCCGAGGGCATTCACGACGAGCTTGCGCCACGCCTTGTTGCCGATCTTCTCGCGGTTGTGGTCGCCGCACGCGACCTCGATCGACAGACCCTCGGCGAAGCGGCCGTGCGAGAGCTCCATGTGCGGCAGCAGGGTGCCGTCGAAGAACACGGCGGAGCCCACGCCGGTCCCGAGGGTGAGCACGAGCTCCATTCCGCGGCCGGTGGCGACGGCGCAGCCCTGCACGTCGGCGTCGTTCGCGACGCGGGTGGGACGTCCGAAGCGCTCCTGCAGGGCGTCTTCGAGTTCGAAGCCGTTCCACTTCGCGGTGAGGTCGGGGTCCGGACTCAGACCCGGTCCGCACCGGGAGAACGCGGGCACCTCCCGGACCCGGCCGCGGCGGATCGCCCCGGGGAACCCGACCGAGACACGGTCGTACTCCGGCTGGGCCTTCGCCAGCTTGTCCAGCTCGTCGAGGAGCACCGTCGGTGGACACGGGTACGGCGTCTCGACCCGGGCCCGTTCCGAGATCATCTCTCCGTCGGGGTCGAGCACCACGGCCTTCAGGCCGGTTCCCCCGACGTCGATCGCCAACGTGCGCGGACCGCTGTCGCCCATGACCCGTCCCTTTCCGTCAGGCCCCCACCGCGAGCCGTCGCGGCGCGACGCTAGTCGCGGGCATCGACCGTGTCATCCGCGAGTGGTCGGGGGTCGCCTGCCGCACACGGAATGTCGACCCGGCGTCACCGGTGGAGGTGACGCGTCGTTGCTCGATCGAGGGGCCGCACGGACCGCGACCCCGTCGAGGAGGTAACCGGTGAAACGTCCCCTGCCCGCCCCGGTGGGCGACGTCGCCCTGCTGGCCACGCGCGTGCTGCTCGGAGTGATCATGCTCGCACACGGCTACCAGAAGCTCGTCGTCGACGGCATCGGACGGACGACCGCCGGGTTCGAGTCGATGAGCATCCCGCTGGCGATCGTGTCGGCGTCGTTCGTGACCGTCGTGGAGCTCGTCGGTGGGACGCTGCTGATCCTCGGGTTGCTGAACAGGGTCGTCGCCGGCCTGATGGGCTTCGTCATGGCCGGGGCGGCGGCGTTCGTGCACGCCCGGCACGGCGTGTTCGTCAGTGCCGGCGGCTGGGAGCTGGTCGGGTCGATCGCCGGCGCGCTGCTGGCGCTGGCCGCGGCGGGCCCGGGCCGGCTCAGCCTCGCGCACGTGGTGCGGGCACGGGCCTGCCGTGCCCCGGCGGCCGCGATCCCGCCACCGGCACCCGCGTGGGAGGAGGCCATCCCGCCGCCCGGACTGCCGATGATGCCCCTGGTCCGGCTCGCGCCGGAGCCGGACCGGTGGCGGCAGGCGCCTCCGGTCTTCGCCGAGCCGGAGCGGTCGGGGCCGCTGCCGGTGCGCCGCCCGCCTGCGCCCGTGCGCCACCAGTGACGATCACGCAGAGTCGGCGGGGGATTCCGCCAGGGGAGTGAACGGCATCACGCGGATGGGGTAGGTTTCCGGCGCCCATACCGGAGGGATCCCGTGAACCGTCCCCTGCCCGGCGCGGCGCGCGACCTAGCGCTCCTGCTCACCCGGTTGCTGCTCGGCACGATCATGTTCGCGCACGGCTACCAGAAGCTCGTGATCGACGGCGTCGGTCGCACGACCCAGGGCTTCGAGTCGATGAGCATCCCGGTGGCGATCCTCTCGGCCGCCTTCGTGACCGTCGTCGAGGTCGTCGGCAGCGCGCTGGTGATCCTCGGCGCGCTGATCCCCGTGGTCGCGGCCTGCTATCTGGTCGTCATGGTCGGTGCGATCGGAGCTGGCCCGCGGGCTGGGTCTGCCGGTGCCGGCGCGCCCGACGTGACGCCACCCCGCGAGTTGCGCGTTTCGGTACGGCGAGTTGCGCGCCCGAGCACTCAGACGTGGGCTGCGGTTCCCAGCGTCACCGGCATCGCGTCGAAGCCGCGGAGCAGGCGCGTCGGACGTCGGTGTGGGGGCGCGGCGAGCGCGAGGTCCGGGAACCGCTCGAACAGCGCCCGCAGCCCGATCTCGCCCTCCATCCGCGCGAGCCCCGCCCCGAGGCAGTAGTGGAGTCCCTGGGAGAAGGCGATGTGGCGGTCGGCGTCCGTGCGGGTGACGTCGAACCGTTGCGGGTCGGCGAACACCGCGGGATCGCGGTTCGCCCCGCCCAGGGCCAGCACCACGAGCTGCCCCGCCGCCACCGGTTCGCCCGCCACCTCCGTGTCCCGGTGCGCCAGCCGGGCCGTGCGCTGTACCGGCGAGTCGAACCGGAGCACCTCTTCCGTCGCCCTCGCCCACGACGCCGTGCCCGATCGCAGCGCCGCGAGCTGCTCCGGGTGCTCCAGGAGCAGTGCGACGCCGTTGCCCAGCAGGTTCACCGTGGTCTCGAAGCCGGCCGCGAGCAGCAGCGAGGAGATGCTCAGCAGCTCCTCGTCGGTCAGCCGGTCGTCGTCGTGCACCGATACGAGAGCGGAGAGGATGTCGTCCGCGGGGGAGCGGCGGACCCGATCCAGGTGGCCGACCATCCAGCCCTGCAGCGCCGCCAGGTCCCGCTCGGCCCGCCGGTAGTCGCGGTAGGGCAGGCCCGGGTCCAGCGACAGCGCGACGCCGGCGCCCCACTGCAGGAACTGCCGGCGCATCTCCACCGGCGCACCGAGCATCTCGGCGATGACCGTGGCCGGCAGGAGGCTGGCGTAGTCCGCGACGAGGTCGACGGTGCCGGTCGTGGCCGCCTTCGCCGCCATGGCGTCGAGCAGCTCGTCGGCGATCTCCGCCACGCGCCCGCCCAGCGCCGCTATCCTGCGGGCGCTGAACGCGCGGGTGACGAGCTTGCGGTAGCGCGTGTGGTCCGGGGGGTCGACGGCGAGCATGGACGGCGGGTCGGCCGGGTCGAGCGGGCCTCCCTCCGCCAGCCGCATCGCCAGCTTCACGGGCGGGGCCAGCTCGTTCGGAGAGCGGACGGCCGTGCTGAAGTCCGGGCTGCGCAGCACGGCCGTGCACACCGCGTGGTCCACCGTCATCCGGGCGAGCCCGGTCACCACGATCCGACCCCGCGCCCGCAGCTCCTCGTACGACGGGTAGGGGTCGTCCCGCAGCGTCTCGTCGAAGATCATTCGTGCGCCGACGTCGCCTTTGCGGGCCCGGCGGAGCAGAAGCCCCCGCATCAGCCCGTGCCGCACGCCCCACCGGAGAAGCTGCCGTGCGTCGAACCCACCCACCTCACCCACGCTACCCAGCACGAGCACCCGACGGCCGGTAGGAACGGAGTGGTGCCCGCTCCCCGCCTGCTCGCCGTCTCCGATCTGCACGTCCGCTACCCCGAGAACCGCGCCATCGTCGAGGACCTGCGGCCGGGGTCCGACGGCGACTGGTTGATCGTCGCCGGTGACGTGGTGGAACGGATCGACGACGTCGTCGGCACGCTCGCACTGCTACGCGACCGGTTCGCCGCGGTCGTGTGGGTGCCGGGCAACCACGAGCTCTGGACCCGCGCGACGTACCGGGCCGGTGTGGTGTGCACCGACGAGCACCTGCTCGCGCCCGACCCGTACCCCGACCGCGCCGCCTGGTGCGCCGCCCGGATCGCGTACTCCCGGTGGCCGCCGCGGTGGTCTACGGCCACCTGCACATCCCGCGCGAGACGTGGGAGGACGGCGTGCGCTTCGTCGAGGTGTCGCTGGGCTACCCGCGCGAGTGGCGTGCCCGGGGCGTCCCCGATCCGCTGCTCCGCACGGTTCTCCCCGCCCCGTGACCGAACTTCCACCTTCCTCTCACACGGCCGCGGGCCCGCCCTGGTGATCGTGCCGAGCGACGACTGGGCCGGGCCCGCCGACGACGCCCCGATCGCCGCCCTGGCCCGGCTGCACCGCGGGACGGCGGCCGGCCCGGCCACGCTCGCCGAGCTCGCCGACCTGCTGGGAGGCGCGAGGTCGCCCGTGCTGGTGGTCGGCGCCGACGCCGACGATCCCGGCACCTGGGCCGCGCTGGTCGCCCCGGCCGAACGTCTCGACGCTCCGGTGTGGCAGGAGTCGTTCGCCGCCCGCGCCGGCTTCCCGCAGGACCACCCGCTGTCGACGCCAGCGCGCTCACCACGTCCGCGCTGCGCACCTCGAACGGCATCGGGTGGATCGTCTCGCCCTCGACGGTCGCGGCGTCCGCGACCGTCTTGAGCGAGTCGAGGTCGTCCGCGCTCAGGCCGACCTCGGTCAGCGTGTTCGGCAGCCCCACGCGGGTGGTGAACTCGACGAAGTCGCGGATCTCGCTCGCCGGCGCACCCTCGAGGACGAGCTGGGTCACCGAGCCGATGTTCACCTTCTGCCCGTGCGCGAGCCCGTGCGTGGCCCCGACGGCGGTGAGCCCGTTGTGGATCGCGTGCGCGGCGGCGAGCCCAGACCCTCAGAGCATCGCGTCGATCTCGGCGCGGTGGTAGGCGAGCGGAGTGACCGGGAAGCCGAACTCGTTCTTGTGCAGGCCGGCCGATCCGCACCAGCCGCACCGCCCCGCCGCGTCGATCACCGCACGGCCTTCGAGCTCGGCGCGCCGGTCCTTCGGGCGACCCGTGACGGCGGGGCGACCGGTGACGGCCGGGGACGTGCGGTCGCGGTCCTTGACCTGGCGGTAGAGCCACCAGGCGCCCAGCGGGATCGAGACGATCAGTGCGGCGCCGAGCAGCCACTGGACGAGCCCGACCACCACGCCGATGGCGATGCCGGCCAGCACGAGTACCCCGACGATCTGCGCCACCCGCAGCACCATCCTCGACATGGCCCACGTCCCTTCCCGCGGTCCTTCACGCGCCCGCGACCGAAGGTACCCGCATCGCGGCGACCGCCGCCTGCGTCTCCTCCACGACGAGGTCGGCGTTGATGCGGGCCGCTGCCGTCGCCGCGCCCGCCGCGGCCGCTCCGACCTGCGCGGTCAGGTCCGTGACGTTCCCCGCGACCCACACCCCGGCCACCTCGGTCTGGCCGGTCGGGTCAGCGGGGATGTACGCGCCGACCCCGCTCGGGTGCTCGATCGCCCGCAGCCCCAGACCGTCCAGGAAACCCGCCCGCGCGACCATCCGTGTCGCGACCACCACCGCCTCGCGGCGGACCATCGTGCCGTCCCGCAGCCGGACGCCCGTCAAGCGGTCGTCGACCACCTCCACCGCGGCCACCTCGCCGTCGACGACGGCGATGCCGCGCGCCGCGAGCTGCTCGGCCTGCTCCGGGGTCGGGGGCAGGGTGTGCGAGAAGAAGGTGACGTTCGTGGTCAACTGCCGGAACAGCAACGCCTGGTGCACCGACATCGGACCGCTCGACAACACCCCGACGGCCTGGTCGCGGACCTCCCAGCCGTGGCAGTACGGGCAGTGCAGCACGTCGCGGCCCCACCGGTCGCGCAGGCCCGCGACGTCGGGCAACTCGTCGACCAGGCCGCTGGTCACCAGCAACCGGCGCGCGGTCACCGACCGGCCGTCCGCCAGGGTCACGGTGAATCCTGCGTCGGTCCGCACGGCAGCCGTGACCCGCCCGTCCACCAGCAGGCCGCCGTAGCGCCGGACCTCCGCCCGGCCCCGCGCCGACAGCTCGGCCGGCGGGGTGCCGTCGCGGGCCAGCAGCCCGTGCACCCCTTCGGCGGGGGCGTTGCGCGGCGCGCCCGCGTCGATCACCATCACGGACCGGCGCGACCGGGCCAGCATCAGGGCCCCGCTCAACCCGGCGGCGCCCCCGCCGACCACCACGACGTCGACCTCGTCCATCCATTCGTCCATCCACGTGTCCATGTCGACCACCTCCACGACGACCATGCGGCGTTCCGTCGTGAAACGGCAAGTCTCGTTGCGAACATGGCAACATGCGCGGATGGACGACGACCTCGACCAAGCGATCGCCGCCGCCGGCCCGCGCCTGCGCACTCTGCGACGGCAACGCGACACGACGCTGGACGAGCTTTCGGCGCAGACCGGCATCTCGAAGAGCACCCTGTCCCGTCTGGAGTCGGGCTCCCGCCGCCCCACGCTCGAGCTGCTGCTCCCGCTGGCCCGGATCTACGGCGTCACCCTGGACGAGCTGGTCGGCGCCCCACCCACCGGCGACCCGCGCGTCCACCTGCGTCCGGTGACCCGCGGCGGCATGACGATGCTGCCCCTGACCCGGCGCGCCGGAGGAGTCCAGGCCTTCAAGATCATCATCCACGCGGGGAGCCGGCCCGGGGAGCCCGACCTGAAGACCCACGAGGGGTACGAGTGGATCTACGTTCTCAACGGGCGCCTGCGGATGGTGCTCGGCGACCACGACCTCGTGCTGAAGCCGGGGGAGGCCGCGGAGTTCGACACCCGCACGCCGCACTGGTTCGGTCCGGCAGAGAAGGAGGCGGTCGAGTTCCTCAGCCTGTTCGGCAAGCAGGGCGAGCGCGCCCACCTGCGCGCCCGGCCGTCGGCGCCGCGGTGATCACCGCCGCAGCGCCAGCAGCTCTCCCTTGCCTACGCCGATCGTGGTCGTGGTCAGCCGCCCGTCCTGCTCGATCAGGTCGCGCAGCGGGGTGATCTCCGCCGCGTGCGACAGCGCGTTGTCCGCGACGAGCACACCCCCGGCCCGCAGCACCCGCGCCGGGTGCGGCCACCACGACGGGTACTCCGTGCGCTCGGCGTCGAGGAACAGCAGGTCGACCGATCCGTCGGCCAGCCCGGCCAGGGCCGTTCCACCGTCGTCGACGCGGAACGTCACCTGATCGGCCAGGCCCGCCTCGACCACGCTGCGTCGGGCGTCGTGCTGCGCGGCAGCGTCGACGTCGATCGACAGGACGTGACCGCCGGTGGCGTGCGCGGCGTCGGCCAGCCAGAGCGTCGACACGCCCCGCGACGTGCCGACCTCGACGATCGTGCGCGCGCCGACGGCCTGGGCGAGGAACCACAGGAACCGGCCCGCGTCGGGTTCGAGCACCCGCCATCGGTCCAGCCGGTTCTCCTTGGTCGCATCGTGGCGCTCAGCCGCCGCGACGACGTCGTCGATGACCTTCTGCACGACCGCGTCCACGGTCCGATCCTGGCACCCGCAACCGTCCTGCACGATCGTCTGCACGATCAGGCAGTGCCCGCCGCAGCCGGGTCCCTAGGCTGATCGTGTGGGCCACGAGCACGCCCGTCGCCGCGATCGCGCGCAGGTGCGACCGGCGCCGCGTCCGGCCGGCCAGTCGGGCGGGTCGGCGCACGGCGCGGTGATCGGGCTGCAGCGCGCAGCCGGAAACCGCGCCGTCGCGGTGTCGTTCGAGCGCGGTCGGCAGCCGGTGGCGCCGCCCGTCGTGCAGCGGGTGCACGTGGACGGGGCGTTCGACGAGAACCTCCTGCAGCCCTACGACGCGCGCAACCGCCCCACCCGTGCGCTGACCCCGCACGTCTACAGCCAGGACGTGCACTACGACCTCACCCGCGGCGCCGCCCAGGTCGACGTCGTGGTCAAGATCCGCTTCGTCACCCCCGACGACCAGCAGATCCCGGCCGCCGACACCGCCCGCCGCACCTACATCGCGAACATGTGCGCCGGCGTCGAAGCAGCGTGGGGCAGCAAGTACGTGTTCGTGGCCAAGACCCACCCGCCGCCCCCCGCGACCGGGACGGGCACCGCGCCGGCCCCCGGCACCCCGGCCACCACTCCCGCCCCGGCCTCGGGGACGACCGCCCCACCCGCCCCGGGCACCGCCGCACCACCGCCCGCCGTGGACGTCCGGCTGCCGGTGAAATTCAAGGCCACCCCCGAGTACAGCCCGACCGACGACGGCACGATGCCCGTCGTCCACGTGCACCCGCAGACCGAGGCGGCCGACTCGTCGCGGCCCGGCAAGCGGATCGACTCGGGCAACTGGTTCATGAACATGGGCGACTACGACAGCGGCGACCCGAACGAGGCGGTGAAGACCGCCGCCCACGAGTACGGGCACCTGCTGGGCATCCCGGACGAGTACTCGCAGAGCAACGCCCAGATGCACAAGCTCATGCACCAGGCGTCGCCGACGATCGCGGCGGGGGAGGACCAGAAGCTCGACGACGCGGCGACGAAGTACATGGTTCTTCGCGCGATGGGTCCGTCGCTGGGCCGGCACGCCGTCGTCGCCTCCCAGCGGGCCACCAAGGCCATCGGTGCGAAGCGCGCGCACCTCGAGCAGGAGGTGCGGGCGGCGATCGCCGGGCTGTGGTCGGACGCCGGCGTGATCAACGCGGTGAAGGCGCAGGTCGCGCCCCAGCTCACGACCGGAGGCCATCCCGCGCTCGTGGCGCGCGTCGAGGCGCTGCTGCGCCACCAGGGCGCAGGTGTGGACACCGGCAAGATCGCGCGCACCGTCGTCAAGCAGCAGATCGGCGGGAACAGCATCCAGACCCTGGTCTTCGGCGCACTGCGGACGGCGCTCCTGAGTGCGCAGCGCGTGACCATCCCGATCACGAACGCCTCGGGCCAGGCGTCGACGATGAAGGTGGAGATCGGCACCTCGCAGACCGTCAACAAGGCGGCGGCGTCCGGTGCGCTGAACCAGGCGGCGGAGAAGGCCGCGGGAGCCACGATGGACGCCCCCGCAGGCAAGGGCGGGAAGGCGCCGCCGTCCCTGCGCCCGTCCGGGAGCTTCGTCTCGGAGCTGCAGGCCCTGACCTCGACCTGGGCGGCCGGCGCCGACACGCTCGCCGCGCAGGCAGCCGCGATCAAGGGCAAGGCGGGCGACGACTACCGCGCGTGGGCCTTCGACGCGACGTCCGCCGCGGACGAGACGCAGCTCGCGAAGTTCCTGGGCGGCGTCGCCGAGGCCCTCTCCGCGTCGCTGGGCGGCGAGGCGATCAACACGTTCCTGTCGTCGACCTTCGCCACGATGATGCAGAGCCAGATCGACGCCATCACGACAGCGGTCCAGACCGAGATCGACGCCCACCGGACCGCGACGCCGACCGGGACCAGCGCCGCGCCGGTCGTCGCCCCGGACCCCCGGGTGGCCGCGGCCGTCGCGAAGGTCAGCGCCAAGATGCGGGCGCTGCAGGCGGCACCCGGCACGGCGGTGCCCGGGGCGAAGATGGACGGCGCGACGGCGGCGCCGACCACCCAGCACTCCTCGTTCACCGTGTTGTCGATGATGGGCTCCGGCAACGAGGGCGGCATGCGGATCGACTACCTGGCCAAGATCCTCGAGAAGTTCAACGCCCAGTTCAAGAAGCCCGACGAGGACGCCTTCAAGACGGAGACCGTGTAGTGACCGCACTCCTGTCCTACGAGCTCGCGAAGCCCGGCCACGAGCGTCTGGTCGTCGCGGCGGACGGCACCGTGACCTACGAGGTGCTCGCCGCGGCGCACCCGGCGTGGGCGGACCGGGCCGGGACCTTCCGCGCCACGCTCGACCCGCCCGAGCTGCGCGTCGCCGAGGCGCTCGCCCGGGACCTGGTCGGGGCGTCCCCGCGCACCCGCGGCCGGACGGAACCCGTGGTCACGGCGTACGCCGACGGTCGCAGCGCGACGCACCCGCTCGACGGCCCCACCGGCACCGCCGCCGAGCTGCTCTCCGACCTCGTCGACCGCGCCCGGCAGCATCCGGTGGCGGTCGTGCAGCTGGCCGCCGAGGTGCTGGACGGCGGCGATGTGCGGTTGGCCTTCGCGAGCGTCGGTGTCGAACCGGTGACCTTCCAGGTGGAGCCCGCGTCGCTGCAGGTGCGTCTGGAGGTCGACGGGCAGTGGCGCGACGGCCGGTACCGAGCGCCGGCCCGGTTCTCCCTCGTGGCGCCGCCGGACGGGTTCTTCCCGGCCACCCTCGGCCCCGCCTCGCTGGCGGCCGGGCACACGGCACGAGGCCTGTTGCCCGGCGCGCTGCCGGCAGATCTGCAGGTCGAGCGCGTCCGCGTGATCGCCGGAGGTGTGCTGGAGCCGGTCGACGGGGCCGGGGAGGAGGACGACGACCTGTTCGGCGACGCCACGCCACCGCTTCACCGGTTCCGTGTGACAAGTCCGCCTGCGACCTCGTGATCAAAGGGTCGACTTTCTCGGCGAGGCCGTGGTCAGCGGCCTCCTCTGTGATTGGTCACACGTTCGCCCGGCGTGCATGCGGCGGTGCCACACTCGCGCGGTGACAGACCTCGCGCAGGCACCCGGTTCCGCGACCTCTTGGCCGGAACCGCCTGGCCATAGTCGTACGGGAATGGACGCCGACTCGCTTCGTCGCGGGATCGTCGACCATCTGCGCTACTCGATCGGCCGCCCGGCGGCCGCCCTCAGACCCGAGCACTACTACCGTGCGCTGGCTCTGGCGGTGCGGGATCGCATGCAGGACAACAGGGCGGCGACGACCCAGAAGTCGCTGGACATCGGCCGAAAGATCACGTGCTACCTTTCGGCGGAATTCCTGATAGGGCCCCAGCTCGGCGCGAACCTGCTCAATCTCGGTATCGAAGACGAGGCCGGCGCGGCGCTCCGGGGACTCGGCCAAGACCTCGGCGAAGTCTTGGCCTGCGAGGAGGAGCCCGGGTTGGGCAACGGCGGTCTGGGCCGGCTGGCTGCGTGTTATCTGGACTCGCTCGCCACGTTGGAACACAACGCCATCGGCTATGGCATCCGCTATGAGTTCGGCATCTTCGACCAGGAGATTCGCGACGGCTGGCAGGTCGAGAAGACCGACAACTGGCTGATCGACGGCAACCCGTGGGAGATCGAAAAGCCGGATGTGAACTACCGGGTCAACTGGGGCGGGCACAGCGAGCGTTACGTCGACGACGCCGGTCACGACCGCGTCCGGTGGATACCGGAACGGGTGCTGAAGGGCGTCGCCTACGACACCCCGATCCAGGGGTACGGGGTGCACACGTGCAACGTGTTGACGCTGTGGACCGCCCGGGCGGTCGAGTCGTTCGCGTTGGAGGCGTTCAACACCGGCGACTACTACCGAGCGGTCGTGGACGAGGTCAGCTCCGCGACCGTCACCAAGGTGCTCTACCCCAACGACGAGCCCGAACAGGGCAAGCGGCTGCGGCTCTTGCAGCAGTATCTTCTTCGTGTCGTGTTCGCTGCAGCACGTCCTGCACATCATGGACGACCTGGCGGGCGCCTCGGTGCACGAGCTGCCGCAGCGGTTCGCGGTGCAGCTCAACGACACCCACCCGTCGATCGGCGTCGCCGAACTGATGCGGCTGCTGGTCGACGAGCGCCGGATCGACTGGGACGAGGCGTGGGAGATCACCGTCGCGACGTTCGGCTACACCAACCACACGCTGCTGCCGGAGGCGCTGGAGACGTGGCCGCTCGCGATGTTCGGCGAGTCGCTGCCCCGCCACCTCGAGATCATCTACGAGATCAACCGGCGCTTCCTCGACGAGGTGCGCGCGATGTTCCCCGGCGACGACGACCGGTTGCGTCGCATGTCGTTGATCGGCGAGGACGGTGACAAGAGCGTGCGCATGGCGTACCTGGCCACGGTCGGTAGCCATGCGATCAACGGTGTCGCCGCGCTGCACTCCGGACTGCTCAAGGCGAGCATCCTCAAGGACTTCTACGAGATGTGGCCGGAACGGTTCTCCAACAAGACGAACGGTGTGACCCCTCGGCGATTCCTGGCGCTGTCGAACCCCGGCCTGCGTGCACTGCTCGACCGCACCGTCGGCGAGGGCTGGCTCACCGACCTCGATCGACTCCGTGGTCTGGAAGCGTTCGCGGACGACCCCGGGTTCCAGCGGGAGTGGCGCGAGGTCAAGCGCGCCAACAAGGCCCGGCTCGCGCAGTACGTCCACGCCGCCACCGGCGTCGAGCTGAACCCCGACTGGCTCTTCGATATCCACGTCAAGCGGATCCACGAGTACAAGCGCCAACACCTCAACGTTCTGCACATCATCACGCTGTATCGCCGGCTGAAGCAGAACCCGGGCCTGGCGATCACGCCTCGCGTGTTCGTGTTCGGCGGCAAGGCGGCACCCGGCTACTTCATGGCCAAGCGGATCATCAAGCTGATCAACGCCGTCGGTGAGACGGTCAACAACGACCCCGACGTGAACCGGTCCCTGAAGGTCGTGTTCGTGCCGAACTTCAGCGTGCAGAATGCGGAGATCATCTACCCGGCCGCCGATCTGTCGGAGCAGATCTCGACTGCGGGCAAGGAGGCGTCGGGAACCGGGAACATGAAGTTCATGATGAACGGCGCGCTGACGATCGGCACGCTCGACGGCGCCAACGTCGAAATTCGCGAGGAAGCAGGCGCCGAGAACTTCTTCCTCTTCGGTCTGACGGTCGAGGAGATCGACCGCGTCAAGCGCGACGGCTACCGTCCCTCCGACTACGCCGACGGCAACTCCGACCTCGCCGCGGCGCTCGAGCTGATCGGCAACGGGACCTTCTCGCGCGGCGACACCGAAGTGTTCCGTCCGCTGGTCGACAACCTGCTCTTCGACGACCCCTTCCTGGTGCTCGCGGACTACGCGTCCTACATCGAGTGTCAAGAGCGGGTGAGCGCTGCCTGGCAGAACCCAGCGGTGTGGTCGCGTATGTCGATCCTCAACACGGCCCGAAGCGCGAAGTTCTCATCGGACCGGGCCATCGCGGAGTACTGCGACGAGATCTGGAACGTGAGGCCGGTCACCGTCACGGTGTAGCAGGACCGGGCGCTGGCGAAAGGTCGCTCCGCTCACAGCGATCACGCTGGTCAGACGCCCTGTCAGGGTTCTCGGCACCACACCTTATCGTGCTGGCGGTCCTGGGCAAGGCAGCGCGTCCTGACGGGTTCGGTATGCGCGGCAGGGTCAAATCTTTATCGGCCGGTGGTTGACCTGTCGATCTCTCGTCGGCTGGCTCTGGCCAGCAGCCCGACTTGTTCCTGGAATGCGGGGTCACGGGTGTAGCCGGAGTGGCCGTAGGGTCGGCTCCCCGGCTCTGCCCGGTATTGCGGGTCGACCAGAAGGTAGTCGGAGGTTCGGCGCTCGCGGATCGCCGCCAGGCTGTCGGGGTCGAACTCAACAGGGCCGCCGAGTTGGTCGCTGAGCCGCCACAGATTGCACCAGCGGTTGGTGTCGGGCTCGGTCGTGGCGATCTCCTGGGCCAGTGTCGTTACCGTGGAGATGCCGAAGTAGGCCGGAAAGTAGCGGCTGTAGAGCCGGCGAAGCACGCAGCCGTAGGTCAGCAGGGCGACGTGGGGGAGCACGCGCCTCTGGCTGTCGTTGCTGGCGATCTGCAGCAGGGTGGCGGTCGCGATGACGCTGCCCTGGCTGTGTGCTGCGAGGACGAGCGCGCCGACGGGATAGTCGCCGCGGTCGTACTTGTCGGGGACGTCACCGGTGTGGGCGCGGATGCGGGTGATGAGCTCGGGCACGGTGCGTTCGGAGTAGCAGGGCGGCGCCAGCGGGTGGACGGCGCGTGGCCAGAACGCGAGAAGGTCCCAGAGGATCCCGACCTGGCGGCGCGTGCGTGCGGACCGCAGCGCGAGGAACACCGCAATGCTGGTGAGAGCGGTCAGGCCGACGATGACGTCCGCGCCGAGGGTGGCGAGGAGGGTGGCGCCGGCGATCGCGGCGACCAGCGCCGCGGCGGTGGTGCTGAACTGGGCGGCGACGACGAGAGTGGTGACTGCGATCGCTCCGAGCGTCAGGACGGTCAGGAGCGGGGTGAGGACCGAGGGTGCCCGGTCGATCAGCGCGGCCCGCCAGAAGATCTTCCTGATCTCGTCGTCGCGGGTAGGGATCGGTTGGTTCGGGGGGTCGCGGTCGGTGTAGGTGGTGAGTAGCTCGGCGATCGTGTCGGAGCGGTGCCAACCACCGAGGACGGTGCGTGCCGCGACGAGGACGGTGACCACGGTGATTCCTGCGGCGGCCAGCGCGGCCACCGCGGTGATCTGCAACGACGGCGGCAGCAGCAGGGCCTGTCCGCGCGGGCTGCCGGTGAGGTCGGGAAGCACCACTCCGGAGCTCAACCAGTTCGCCGCGCTGATGTACGCGCCGGCCGAGTAGAGCGCACCGAGCAGGCACGCCAGCGCGGCCACGAGCGGTGCGGCGAGGCCGTGCATCGGTTGCCGAGCTCGCTCGGCGGGTTCCGTCTGGTCGCGCAGCACGAGGGTGACGACACCGATGAGGATCACCAGCGTGAGCTGCGTCGCGAACAGCCCGGTGATCACGGTGTCGTAGGAGTGCAGGGCGCCGTCGCGATCGGGACGCACTGCGGACGGGTCCGTGGCCAGCGGCCACGCGACGAGCGCGATCGAAACGACGGTGGCCACCCATAGCAGCCGCGGCAGCCACCACAGCGGAGGCGTGCGTCGCCGCCCGACCATCGTCGGAAACGCCAGCAGGAGCCCACCGAGGGCGATAGTGGCCAGCGTGACCGCCAGGGCGATCCGGCCGTTGCCGGGATCGGACAGTGACCCACACAGCAGCACGTTGACGGCGAGCAACCCGACCTGAAGATGCACGGAGCGCTGCCGGCGCACCATGTAGTCGCCGCGCCACAGCCACGGGTGGGAGGCGCCGGGGTCCACGTCGTCGGGCGAGCCCGGTGCGGTCCGTTCCCCTTCCGCCGTCGCCTGTTCATAGCGGGTCGCGGTGGACCGGCTGAGGACGTAGATCAGGACCAGCACCACAAGTGGCAGGGCCAGACCCAGCAGCAGGCGGTGCCCCGGTGTCCACGAGGTCAACGTGGTCAACGCCGCCGCCGGAAGCGCGGCGCACCGACCGGGCTCACCGCCGCACTGCCAGGCGAGCAAATCGACCCCGATCCCGGCCGCCGCGACGACAAGCGTGGCGGTCAGCGCGAGCGCGAGGAAGCGGAAGAGCGTCAACAGCGCCCATACCGCGCGCTCCGAGCCGGGCCCACCGACCGGCCGCAACCGGGGAGCGGCGTTGACCAGCGCGAAAGGCAACAGCAGCAGCCAGAGTGCACGACTGAACGCACCTGAGGTCAAGCCACCCCAGGCGTATCCCTCGAGGAACGCGTCAGGTCGCTGGTCCCCGTTGTGGTCAAGTTCCTGCGCCGGATCGGCCGGGCGGTAGAAGCCCGTAGGACCGCGCTGATCGACCCGCCGCACCGCGTCGCGATCGAGCAGTTCGTTTGGAGGTGTCCCTGACACGCCGTGCACGCGCAGCTCGACCACCGCGCAGTCGTCCACGATCGACTCCTGGTGTTCCACGGATCCGCTCATCGGCTCGGCCGCCTTCACTAACGGTGCACGGCAAGTACTCACCACACAGAGCACCGTGACCGTGGGCTGATACACAGCTACGCCCCGGTGCCGTTAGCGGCGCGGATCCCGGTCTACTTGTCGACCGCGCCGCGCCCGCGGCTCGGCGCAGCACCGCGACCTCGTGTCGCGGTACGAGGATCTCGGCGTCCTTGGTCGCGTCGGACCGGGCGAGCAGCACGAGCCAGCTCAGCATGCGTCCGACTATGAGGTAGGCGAGTCGGAGAGCCACGATGACCGATCATGCTGATCGGCGATGGCCGATGGTCATCGCATCTCGGTGACCGTGAAGGCGCTGGTCAGGCGGCATGACACGGTTCTCTGCACCCACAGGATCGCGGACGATAGACGACGCGGCGCCGATCGCGGGTCAGTCGTGGGTCATCGCGTCGATTACCGCGGTCACCGCCAGGAGCAGGATATCGCTGTACCCGGGGGTGATCTCGACGCCGTAGGTGTCGGCGACTCGGAACCAACGCTTTGACACCTCGGCGACAGGCACGCCGTCCTGCTCGATCCCGTACTCGTGATCGAGGAGGTTGCCCCTGACCTCGAGGTCGGGGGCCCCCTCCACCGCGACGGACATCCGATCCCGCAGCGGCGACACGAGCGCCTTCTTCACTGTGGCCACGGTGCGGCCGTTCGCGTCCTCGATCTCCATCGTGTCGCGCAGCCGGAGCTTGCGTTCCTGGATCCGCAGGAGTGTGTTTCCGTCTGTGTCGTCGAAGTTCATGGTCTGCCGGATCCGCAGCGCCTTGCCGTCCACCTTGAACATGCGCTGGCCTTCGTCGTCTTCGATCCAGTAGTCGTCACCGATCGAGACCAGCCGCTGACGCATCTGGTAGTGAATCGCCCTGTTGCCGCCTCGCCGCTCGTCCCGACGCTCCTGCCGCCGTTTCCGCAGACCCATCGCGCCACCCTTCGCTCAACGCTCCAGCCGGGCACCGTCCTGATACCTGCTTCAGGCTTCGTTGTCCCTGTCCTGACACTGCCGATACTCGGACCAACGGCACATCACCTGGCACGGATGACACCGCCGCCGCGAATACGGCAGTCAGACTGCTTGCGATTCATGATCATGAGCTAGCGGCGGGCAGGTCACGGGTGCCGCGCCGCCGCCAGCCGTGCTCAGGCGGCCTTCTGCATCCTTGACGTGACCACTGCTGACTGAGACCGCATCTTCAAGGTCAATATGCTGGGAAATTCTCCGTTGCCCAACGGGCAGCAGAGTCGGCGTGGTCGCCAAAACGCGCCGACCAGCCATACCGGCCGGGGGGTCCACAGCCGGCCGAAACGCCGCGCCCGCTGCACCGGCGAAGCCGCCGTCGCCGGCCTGAGAGATCGCCGCAGGTCGGCCGCCGATGACCAGCAGCTTCATGCTGGGATCACGGGGCCTCGGTAGGGAGTGCAGGGCGGCCCGGTGATTCCCAGGCCGTCGATGCTCAGCACGTGTCCCGCGTGTGGCTGGCGGGCGAGGGCGGCGGGCTCGAGGCCCTCTCGGGAGGTGGTGACGAACAGCGTCGCCCTGTCGCGGCCGCCGAACGCGCAGGAGGTGGGGCGGTCGACCGGGACCGGCACCGTCTCGCGCAGCGCCCCGTCGGGTGCGTAACGGGCCACAGCACCGCCGTTCCACAGCGCGACCCAGACGTCGCCGTCAGTGTCGACGGTCAACCCGTCTGGGGCGGCGCCGGGCACGCTGACTTGGACGAACGTTCTGCGCTTGTCCAGGGTGCCGCCGGACGGGTCGAAGTCGAACGCGAAGACATCGCCGACCCCGCTGTCAGCCAGGTACATGGTGGTGCCATCCGGGCTCCAGCCCATCCCGTTGGAGATGGTCAGCCCGTCGAGCACCAGGGTGCAGCTGCCGTCCAGCTCCAACCGGTACAACCGGCCGGCGCCCGGGGTCTCGGCGTAGGCCATCGTGCCGGCCCAGAACCGGCCCTGTGGGTCGCAGATGCCATCGTTCATTCGCACGTCCGTGCGCCCAGCCTCCGGTTGGGCCAGCTCGCGCAGCCCGCCGTCATCGTCGGCGTGCCAAAAGCCGCCCGCGGCGGCGATCACGTAGCCACCGGCCGCGGCGGGCGCGGCCGCGCCGACATGCCTGCCCACCTGCACGGTCCGGACCGGCTCGAGGTGGCCGTCATCGCCGACCGTGGCAGTGTGCAGCTCACCCGCCAGGATGTCGACCCACAGCAGCTCGGCCCGGTCAGCGTCCCATCGCGGCCCCTCGGTGAGCAGTCCGCGGTGGGTCGAGCCGCGCCGCGCGACCGGCGCCGACCGCGCTGCTCCGCCCCCGCCGATGCTCGTGGTCATGATCGGGTCATCTCCACGATCACCTTGATGTCCTCCGCCGAGCGCTGCAGCCCGGCCTGCACCTGCTCCAGGCCGACCCGGCGGGTGACCAGCTGCGCCAGCCAGCCACGATCGGCGGCGGCCAGGGCCTTCGCGGCCCGGTAGTAGTGCCGCCGGTTCGCGTTCACCGAGCCGACCACCACCAGGTTCTTCAGCACCGCCTCGGTCGCCAGCGCCGCCGCCGATCCCGCCGCCGCGCCCGCCGGGCCGACCCCGGTCAGGCAGACGATCCCGCCGGGCGACACACAGGCGATCGACTGCTGGACCAGGCCGGCCACGCCGGTGCACTCCAGCACGATGTCCGGGCGCAGCCCGGTGTCGGCGACCGAGCCGGTGTGGTAGGTCGCGCCGAGCTCCTTGACCAGGGCCGGTTTCGGACCGCTGTCGACCCGGTCGAGCACGTGCACCTCCGCGCCGTGCTGCACGGCGATCATCGCGCCGAGCAGGCCGATCGGGCCGGCCCCGACGATCAGCACGGTGTGCGGGTCCCAGAAGGTGCGTCGCCCGATGCTGGCGATGTGCTCCCATGCCTTCGCCACCACGGTGGTCGGCTCCAGCAACACCCCGAGCACACCCAGTCCCGAATCCACCCGCACCGCATACTCCGGTTCGATCCGCCAACGCTCGGCCATGAACCCGTCGATCTGCTTGATTCCGCGCTCGGTGTAGCCGCCGTTCGAGCACATGTCCCACTCGCCCACCGCGCAGTTCGGGCAGGGCAGAGGATCTGGCCGGCGCACGATCCCCACCACGTGCTCGCCGACCCGCAAGCCGCTCGAACCCGGATCCAGCACGCGGCCCAGCGACTCATGGCCCAGGATCAACCGATCACGATCCGGAGGTGGCCATCCGTAACCACCTTCGGCGATCTCGACGTCCGTGCCGCAGATGCCCACCGCCAGCGCCTCGACCAGCACCGACCCCGACCGAACGTCAGGCTCGGGAACCTCCTCTACCAGCAACGACCCCACCGTCCTGGGCACCACAGTCACAGCTCGCATCAGGCCTCCCTGCTACCGCAACGACGCACCACCCCGATGCCCGCCATCCGGGCCGACCCTGCCGTGCCTTTCCAGCCACGCACATCACCCCCGATGAATGAGCCACATGCCAGCCGGAGTTGGGGTCCCATGGTGGGCCCGCGCGCGGTAGGTCATGTACCGGGCGAAGCGAGGTCGGGTACGTCCCAGAAGCCGGGCGCGTGGAGCTGCCGGGCGGCATCGAACACGGCTCGTCCCAGGACGTTGGTGTAGGTGGGGAAGGAGAGCGGGATCCGGGCGAATTGTTCGACGGTCATGCCGGCGGCGATGGCGACCGAGGCGACTTGGACGAGTTCCACCGCCCGTTCGCCGACGACGTGGCAGCCCAGGAGTCGGTGACTGGCGCGATCGACGATGACCTTACAGAATCCGTCAGGGCGGCCGTCGATGATCGGCCGCGCCGCGATCGCGAACGGGGCGGTGGCCACAACCACGTCGCCATCCTGGCGCGCTCGAGCTTCAGTGAGCCCGACCTGGGCGTACTCGGGATCGGTGAAACTTCCGATCGGGCTGACCGGGGCGGTGAGGGTGGCCCCGCGGTTCTGCACGGCGTTGGTGGCCGCGAGGTAGCCGTCCTGCATAGCCTGCGGCACAAGCATGAGCCTGCCGGTGATGTCACCCGCAGCGAACACGTGCGCGGCGCTGGTGCGCAGTTGGTCATCGACCTGCACATAGCCGCCGGGAGTGGTCGCCACCCCCGCCGCCTTCAGGTTCAACCCGACGGTGTCGGCCAGCCACCCGATCGCGGCGACCGCCAGGGCCGCCTCGACGCTCTCGACCGTGTCGCTGGTACCGAAGCTCATCCGCACCCCGACCGCGGACTTCTCAAACCCGTGAATTCGACCGAAGCCCTCGCGTACATCGATGCCGGAGGCCCGGAAGCAGTCCGCCATCACCCGCGAGACGTCCTCGTCCTCGGTCGCCAGGATCCTGGGACCGGCCTCGAACAGCAGGACGTGGGAGCCCAACTCGGCGAAGACCGACGCGACCTGCGCGCCGGTCGCCCCGGCCCCGATCACCAGCAGTGTCTCCGGCACACCGGCCAACGACCACGCGTCACGATGCGAGCCCACCAGCTGGGCACCCGGCATTGGCAGGAGCCTGTTCGTGCCGCCGGCGCAGAGGATGACCTTGTCGGCACGCAGGCTCAGGCCGTCCTCGGCCATGATCGTATGTGGGTCGACGAACCGCGCGGTTCCGGCGGACTCGTGCACCGACACCCCGGCGTCGTGCAGCTCGGAACGCAGCGTCGAGTGAGTGCCCACGTCGGCGACCACCTCACGCACCCGCGCGAGCAGCAGCCCGTAGTCCAGCGCACCGTCGCCTGCCTGGATTCCGTATCGATGGAGGTGCCGGGCCTCGCGGCGCAGCCGCGCTGCCTGCGCCAACACGCGGACCGGCACCGGGCCGTCCTCGGCCGCCATTCCGCCCACCGCACCCCGGCTGACCAGGGTGGTACGGGCACCGAGACGACCAGCCTGGAGCGCCGCGGTCAACCCGGCAGGGCCGCCGCCGACCACCACCACATCGACAGCCTGCCGGGTTGTCACGATCCCGGCCGGTCGGATCGTCGAGCCGACCGCGGCGATCGCGCCATGGGGCGCCACAGGCACTGCATGATCACGGAAAACCATCACCTTGGGGCGAGAGTCAGGCTGTCGTCGTAGTCAGTCTGCGAAATTGTCACCACGACCGCATCACCAAAATAGGGTGGCCGCTGCGCGAAACGGTCACCCTTTCCGGCGCGGGCCCCTTGGCCACCCCTTGGCCTCCTTCTCGCCACCCTGCCGACTTCCCCCGTTCCGCTCTCGTTCAGCTATCCTTATTGTCTCCCCGAGGCATTACCACGAGCTCGGCGTGAGGTCCACATCCAGGCTGAGTGGTTTGGAGGTGGCAGCGCCGCCGGGTGCACGCGCAGGGGCGGCCCCCACCCTTGCTGTGCCGATTCGGCTTATCCGACGTCGCGGAGCCGGCGCGCGGTGGCAAGGGTGTCGGGATGGTCGTCTCCGAGTACCCGGCTGCGGCGGGTCAGCGTGTCTTCGAGCATGACGCGGGCTTCGTCCTGAGCACCGACGGCGGCAAGGGGCCCGGCGAGACGGTGGGCGGATGTCAGCGTGTGGGGATGGTCGGCACCGAGGACGAAGCGACGACGATTGCGCACGTCCTCGTGCATTTCACGCGCTCGCTCGTGCTCGCCCGCCGCGAGTAGGTCGTCGGCGAGATCGCACATGCACTGCAAGGTTCTCGGATGCTCGTCGCCCAAGGTGCGGCGCAGCTGCTCCAACGTGTCCTCGTGCAGCGCATGGGCATCACCGTGTCGGCCCAGCTCGCGGAGGTCGTTGGCCAAATTGCGTCCAGAGTTGAGGCTTCCGGCGGGTTCGAGGTTCGTACTGAACTCGGTCGAGCGCGGTGACGTCCGCGGAGATGTTGATCATCTGTTGGTCGGGTCGCCGGGGGTAGGTGACATGGCGGACAGCCGCGGTACTCGGTCAGGAGGAGCCTGCTCGACATGTTCATGCGAGTGGTTCGCAGCTCCGTTGATCCCGCCAAGATCGATGATGCCTTGGCGCTCGGGGATGAAATGATCGCGGCAATGAGGAGGCAGTCTGGTTTCGTCGGCTCTCAGGGCGGGTCAGCCCGAGGGGCTGAGCGACGTTGCGATCGTCGGCCGCTCGCCACCCGGCTGGGCCCACCTCGTCCCGGTACGCCTGCCGCGCAGCGCTGGGGATGCGTCCACGCACGGCGATCTTGTTCCTGAGTTGGTGGGCCCTCGCCCTGATCGTCACTGTCTCCGTGAGGTCGGTCAGCGGAGGCGGGCTGTCGGTGCGGCTCGGCCGCGGCCGTCGCGAGCCGCGGCCTCGCCGGGCAACGGCCACGTTGGGGGAAGCCCGTTTCGGGGCTTCGCAGCGGGTCGGTTTGCGGGGGTCGGTGGTGGGCCGGGTAACGGCCGTGTGACGCTCAGCGACGGTCACCGCATGCCCGCTCCCGCCGGCCCGGACCTGCCGGTCGCGAACTGCGTACTCTGCAGCTGGCCGATGGACGGCACGGTCAAGATCCTCGAGGTGCATGTCGGAGCTGTTGCGGTGTATCGCGCGTGCGCTGGTGAGTGCCCAGCGGCTGACGTGAACCGGCGGAGCGCGATAGACCGGAAGCGCTACACGGACAGACGTCACGCCGTGGCTCGCCGGGTGCATCGTCAGATGGCCAAGATCCACCGACTCTCGCTACCCGATTTCGGCCGCCTCGCCGATCTGGAGAGGCACTACTGCGCCCTACTCGGGCTTGACGCCTCGCAGGGCGTGGATGTGGACCCTTCTCTGCAGCCGGTCCCTCAGCTGCCGAGGTCGTCAAGTGGGTCCGGGATCACACGCGCTAGCGTGTCTGATCGACGATCAACTGGGGGCCCCGGTCGGGGGGCTTCCGGCACGGGCAAGGCAACCGTCGGGGGGTGGGTGCCGAGAACTGGGTCACGTCCCGCCACCTGCAGATACTCCTGCAGAAGGCCGCCGAGCCGGTCTCGTCGCCATGGCCGGACGGTCGCGCCAGAGGGCTGGCGGGCCGTGCTCACAAGCAGAGATGCTTAAAAGCCAAATAATTGAAACATTTAGTGATTTTGGAACACTTCGTACGTCATCGTCCCGGAGAGTGTCCACATGTCACACGTCTCGATCATTGGTGCCGGCAACATGGGCCAGGCCATCGCCACCATCGTCACCAAGGTTGGCAACACCGTCGAAGTGTTCAACAGCAACGACGCGGACAAGCCGGTCACCGGCGATGTCGTCTTCCTCGCCGTGCCCTACCCCGCGGTCGCCGACGTGCTCGCACAGCGCGGTGACCAGCTCGCAGGCAAGGTCCTCGTCGGCATCACGAAAAACCCGCTGAACTTCGAGACATTCGACCCCCTTGACGTTCCCCCGGACGCCTCGACCGCCGCGAAGACCGCATCTTCGCCACCCCAGCCGCGGGTCCTGAGGGCCTTCAACACGAACGTCACCGCAGCCCTCGCGCCCGGTGCCGTGGGTGAGCTTCCGACTACCGTGCTGATCGCAGGTGGCGACGCCGACGCGAAATCGGTGCTGGCAGACATCGTTGCGCGGGCGGGCTGCGCACCATCAACGCCGGTTCGCTGGCCCGCGCCCGCGAGCGGGAAGCTCTGGGTTTCCGGCAGATCACCCTCGGCGCCGCCGAGAAGCGGGCATCGACCGGCGGGTTCGCCGTCGCCTGACAGCATGCCGGGCTGGCACCGCACGCCCGACGAAGGGCCGAGCCGGTGGTGGTACCTCGGGATGTTCGTTCTCGTCCTGACGCTTCTCGCCCTGCTCACCGTCCTGCACCGGGCGTAGTCGATCCATGCGGTCGCTCCGCCGCGGGACGGCGGGCAGGACCTGCCCGGTCTGCACGCGCCAGCCGGCCGCGGTCTCCAGCAGCTCGCCGTCCGGGAGAAGGAGGTCGGTGCGCTCCTGCTGGCGAAGGCGGCCGCGTGTGGGTGCCAGAACTCAGTACGCCTCGTGCGACGTGCTGATACTCATGGAGCAGTCCACCGAGCCGCTCACGCCGTTGGACGGTGTTCGTCTCGCTCGTCGTCTGCTTGGGGGCGCCGGAGCTGAACGTCAGCGCCTGCACGGCGACCCGTCCCGGCTGTGCAGCGGCTCCACCCTCGGAAGGATCACGTGTGCATCCAGGAGCAGCGATGGCGCGGCGGGCACGAACTCGGCTCACCCGGCCACCGATCGGTGAGTCGAGTGCGCGTCGGTGCGTGCTCGCTTCTCAGGATAGGAAAGGATGCCGCCCGTGGTAGGCCCCTCCGTCCGGCGACCGGCGGAGGCTCGTCGGCGAACCCGACAGACCCTGCCCCGACCTCAATGCGACAGCGGGCGGGTTGCGATTCCGCGCGTGGTGTCGCAAACTCCCCCGACCCGAGAGTCGACGACCGTCCGTCGATCTGCTGGTGTTCGCCCGCCCACCCGACGCCAGCCCAACCGGCCGCCGTGATCGACTGGTGCTCGGTGACGGCAGGGTGTCGCGCGCAACCTGGTCGCCCGCAGTTCAGCCCCAAGAGGTCTGGATTGCGCCGACCCAGAGTCGGTCGCGGGCTCGGGTCTGGGCGACAAAGTGTTGGCGGCGCCGGAGGATCTCCCGCTCCTGCGTTGCTGACGCGATGGCTGGCCGCAGGGTGGGCATGTAGACGGCGGTGAAGTCGAGTCCTTTGGCCCGTTGCACGGTGTCGACCTTGACGTTGTGGTCGGGGCGGCCGTCCCAGGTTTCGAGGTCGCGGACGGGGATGTCACGCGAGGCGAGCTGTTCGCGGAGGAAGGCTGCATCGCGCCGGCTCATCGTCAGCACCGCCATCTCACCCCAGTCCACGCCGGCGGCGGCGTCCCGGCGTACGGCCAGGGCCAGCAGCAACGCCAGGCGCCACCGGTCGGGGGCGGTGACGCTGAGCGGGGTGGGGCCTTCGCGGAGTACGTCGACCTCGCGAGCGCCGTGTTCGTCGGTGCCGTCGAGGTCGGAGAAGTCGTCCCCGTCGACCTGCACGCGGGCGAAGTCGAGGATCTGGCGGGTGTTGCGGTAGTTGACCTGTAGGACGGTGGCGCGGCCGATGACCGACACCCCGGCTTCGGTGAGGGTGAACCCGCCGGGGTAGATGGCCTGTTGGCCGTCGCCGACGAGGAAGAGCCCGTCGTGAGCGGTACCGCCGAGCAACGCGCACAGTCGTACGCCGATCAGCGGTAGGTCCTGTACCTCATCGACCACAACCGAGGCCCAGCGCGAGCGGTAGCCGCCGCGAGCGACGAGGTCGACGGCGGCGCTGAGCAGGTCGTTGAAGTCATGGACGCGACGGCGGTCGAGTTCTTCGGTGTAGGCGGTCAGCAGTTGCCAAACCGATGTCCGTTCGACCGGTGTCAGGGGGATCGAGCGGCCGCGGCGTGGCAAGGCTTCGTAGTCGACGAAACGCCGCAGTCCGCGGCCCTTGATGACGAAGTCGATTTCCTGTCGCCAGTACCAGGGCGGGGCGATGTCTGCCAGTGGCCCGGATGTCCCGACGTTCGACCAGGCGGTGGTGAAGGCGGCGTCGACGCGACGTCCGTTGACGTTCATCCGCTGGCCGGCCTCGGCCAGGATCTTCCCAGCAAGGGCGTGCAGGCCCAGGAAGTCGACACGGTCGACCGTGGTCGGGGACAACCGCTCGTAGACGGCCCGCTGATGGATGGGCAGGGTGCGCACGAAGCTCGTGACCAGGATCCGGCCGGGCCGTGTCTCGGCGAGCCAGGCGGCACGGTGCAACATGACGACGCTCTTACCGGTCCCCGCTGGCCCGCGGACCCGGGCCGGTCCCGCGTAGCTGCGGCGCACCAACCGCGTCTGCCCCGGATGTAGGAAGCCCATCCACTCGACCAACGGAGCCGACGCCGCCTTGGCCAGCTGCTCGGCCAGACCGGGGACATCGAACAACGCGTCCGGCACGGCACCAGGATCGGCCGGCAGCGGCTCCGGTCGAACCGGAACCCCCACCACCGAATCCCGCTGACGCGGGACCGCGACCGAGACGGCAGGCGGCATCTGCTCGGCAAGATAGTCCCCGACCCGGGTCACCTCCACAGCCGACAACACGGTCGGTTGCGCGGCCAGGAGCGCCGGAAGCTGGCGTACCGCGGTGAGGCGCACTCGCCCGACGCGCGCGTCGGCCCGGCGAGCGCTGGTGAACGAGGTGAACGCCAGGACCGGCACGACGTGCACCGCGGACAAGCCCACGGGCTGCCCGTCCGGCGCGGTGCCGAGATCGAGCAGCAGCTCCTCGACCGCGGCGACGAGCCGCTGCAGGTCGTCGACCGACTCGTGCCGGTCGTCCTCGCAGGCGCAGAGTCGGCCATTGCGGATCTCGATCGGCCCTGCCCAGTGCTTGGTGTCGACCACCATCACGCCAGGCGGCCCGATCACCACATGATCGACGTTGGCGCGGGTCGACCCAGGCCACCGCCGATCATGCAACACCCGCCAGCCACGGTCTTCCAGCGGGCGTAGCGCGAGCGCCGTGCGGGGCTCGGAGAACGCCGCTGCCGCGAACCCGCTCTGCCGGGCATAAGCGCGACGTAGCTCGGCCTCGAGATCACGCACCAGCGCCGCCGCGTCATCAGCCTCGTAACCAGCAGATCGACCCGCGTCCCCGACCATTGCCACCTCACCCGATGACACCTCGCGACCGACCGTAAGCGATACCTCACGCCATGGCTAGGCTCTGCCTTCTACCTGCCGTGTGGCCGCCCCGCTCTTACCTGGACGCCCAGCCGGAGAAGGCGACGTTAAGGCGACAGTCAGGTCAAGGTAACGGTCAGGTCGGTGTGTGGTCGGGCGGTGCCAGGTCGAGAGAGAATGCCATAGATCTCCCGGAGCGGGGGTGGTCCACGTTGGGCGCCCGATGCCGTAGATCGGCGAGCACCTGACCCGTTGCTACATTAGGTAGCATGTGCTCACCACCAGCCTGAGGATATTGCTATTTGCCTGTTTGTTTCGGGTGGGCCATGAAAAACTCGTGCATCGCTTCACTCGCGTCGGGCCCCAGCGGATCGGTGAAGATGCTCCCGGGAGTACCGCCGGACCAGGCGTGCCTCATTCCGGCGACTCTGTAGTAGATGACCACGTCGCGGCCGTGTGCATCTTGCCACCTGTCCACGGTGTAGGGCCGTTCTCCGTCCGGCCCGGCAGGGTGCTCGGTGGTACTGCTGGGATGCTCGAAGGCGGCCGTGAAGTCCCCCGGGGAGGCCAGGTTATTCGTGGTGATCCATTGCTGGGTAACCTGGTCCCCGTTGATGGGGTCAGACACGTGATCGGCGGTCCCGTGAAATACGATCGTCGGCACCGCCCGCGCGAAGGACCCCATCGCGTGGAAGGCTTTCTCTCCTTGCTCGATCGGATCGGGTCCGGGCGGGATCGCCGCGATCCTCTCTACCTCGCCGGAGAAGGCCTCCGCCTCGCCGAGGGGCGCCATAGCATCTCGCGCCTGCGCCTGCTCGCCGACGAGCGGCAGGGGGTAGCCGTACTCGGCCCCTGAGTGCACCGCGATAGCGGCAAAGAGATCGGGGTAGGTGGCTCCCAGGTTGGCGGTCGCGCCCCCGCCCGAGGAGATGCCAGCCACATAGATACGTTCCTGGTCGATCGTCCACCGGGAGGTGTTGCTGAGCATGTCCTGAATAATGCCAGCCAAGCTGGCCGATTCTCCGCCGCCGCGGTGCTGATTCTCCGGCAGGAAGAAGTCCCAGCAGGATATCGGGTTGATGTCCGGAGGGGCGAAGTGATGCGGATAGACGACGAGGAACTGATGTGCCTCAGCCAGCTGGTTCATGTGCGTGTCAAAGGCGATGGCCCAGGGATGGCTGAAGAAGGGCTGAGCGCAGCCATGCAAGATCATGATGAGCGGCACGGCGGTGCCGACCTGGTAGCCGACTGGAGTATAAACCCAGTACATCCGGTGGCTGGCGGCATGCCGGCCCACATACCACGTTTGCCGTGACGCGCTCAGCTCCAGCATCTCGGGAGGGACCGCTGCTGGGAAATCTGGGGTCTGCATAGAATGCTCTTTTCAGCTGTCGGTGCCGGAAACTCCGTCACGTCACGCCACCTGCAGATACTCGTGCAGGAGGCCGCCGAGCCGGTCTCGTCGAAGTGGTCGGACAGTCGCGCCGGAGGGCGGGGGAGTGCGGCCCGCAGGCGGGTGCTGGCCGAGCGCTCGGTGCGGGCGGTGCGTGTTGTAGTGCTCGATGTACTGCTGCAGCACTACGGCGAGGTGGCGCGGTCCGGTGATCAGAAGGTGGTCGAGGCATTCGCGACGCAGGGCGCCGATCCAGCGCTCAACGATCGCGCCGGTGTCTTGATGATGCGGAAGTCGATGGCGGTGAACACCGCGTCGAACGCGGCGGTGAACTTGGCGTCGCGATCGCGAACCAGGAACCGGAAGCGGCGGCCGGCGTCGTCGAGATCCATGACGAGGTTGCGGGCCTGCTGGGTCAGCCAGGCGCCAGTCGGGTGGGCGGTGACCCCGAGAATGTGTACCCGACGGATGGCGTGCTCGATGACGAAGAACGCGTAGAGCCGGCGCAGGGTGATGGTGTCGAGGTGGACCAGGTCACGGGCGAGGATCGATTGTGCCTGCGTGCGGAGGAACTGCGCCCAGCTCGGCCCTGCTCGCCGCGGCGAGGGGTCGATGCCGGCCCGGTGCAGGATGGTCCAGACGGTGGAGGCGCCGATCCGATAGCAGAGGCCGGCGAGTTCGCCGTGGATGCGGCGGTAGCCCCAGTTGGGGTTCTCGGTCGCCAGGCCGATGGCCAGGGTGCGCAGGCCGGCCGGAAGTGCCGGTCGACCGGGTCGGGCAGGTGTCGTTGTCCAGCGCCTGGCGATGAGCTGGCGGCGCCAGCGCAGGATCGTGGCCGGCGTGACGAGGAGCCCGAGGCGTCGAGGCATGGGGAGTAGTCGGGTGAGCGCGGCGATCAGCGCACGGTCGGTCCAGTTCATCCTCGGGCGTGTTGTGCGCCGTTGGAGCACGGCGAGTTGGTGACGTAGGACCAGGATCTCGATCTCCTTGCTGGGGTCGGATCGGACCCGGAGCGCAATCCAACCCAGGAGCGTAGAGAACGTCTGGTAGATCAGCTGCAGCGCCACCCTAGGATCATGCCGGGCCTTCGTCAGTGGCGAAGCAGCAGGTCAGGGGACGTGAGCCGCGTTTCGGGCACCCCATAAGCTGGCTCGGCCGACTTCTTGAACCCCGCAGGGTGGAACGAACGACGACCACCACCACGAACGAAGATCAGAAAGCGAGGTGAAGATCGCCTACGCCCGACCAAGTGGACAACCTAAAACTCACGCGGTGAATGATCAAAGCAAATGCGACATGTAACACGTCGGATGAGATCAGCCCACGCCGACGGCGTGCGCTGATGGCACATCCCCTAGATCGCTATATACCCGCATGCCCTTGATCTGTCCTCCGTCGTCGAATTCCATGTATGTCACGAGATGCATGGTCATCAGCTCGTTGGTCGGTGCGACGGGCTCGTGCCCGGGCAGCTTGAGCGAGGCCGTGTGCCGGCCATGCCACGTCGTCTCATGGACGAGCAGGTTTCCCTCCGCGAGCATCGATGTGGTCTCACCCCGCATATCCGGGAAGGCCTCGAGGAAGCGCCGGTAGCGATCGACGTACCCACCGGGACCTGTAGAAGTCCTGTGGCGAGTGTGGTCCACCACCACGATGTCCGGATTGAGCTGACTTGCAACCTCGCCGTAGTCGCGCCCATTCCACGCCCTAAGCAACGCGTCGGCCCGATCTCGTGCGCCTTGTTTGTCCATGATCTGCCTCCTATCCCGTCCGTCGTGTCGAAACGGTTCGACAGACGCTGCGTCGAGAGGCGCAGTTTGCGCGCCAGCGAGCTGAACCTGCTGCGGCCGTCGCCACCGCCACTGCCGCTGTTCGTCGGCGCGCGGGCGAATAATACCCCGTGCAGGAGAGCGGGTACAGGCCTGCTGATCGGCATCGCGCGGCCGTTGCGGCTCCTTGAGGGAACCGCACCCGGTGACGCGGGGAAGGGCGGTTGGGCACGGATCATCACGAGGGCCGATAACGCGCGGACCGGCTGGTCGGAGGTTCGCGCGCCGGGACCAGGCTCTCGCCACCGCGTCGGCCCGATCGGCGGTCAGGCTGGGCAGAACGGGTCGTCACCCGACCACCAGCGACACGACTGGAAAATCAAGTCGGGTCGGGCGGACTCGTACTCTGCGTTCGGCTACGGAGATGACGAGAGGCGCTTATGATATCCGCTGTGGTCGACGCTGGGGCTGGCGCGCCCGCATCGGCCTCTCGCCGGGCCAGACCACCACCGATCTCATCAACTCGGTCCCCGCGTTGGAATCCGGGCTCCGCACCCGTCCCGGTGCCGTTCGGGTCGAGACTGATCCCTACCGGCGGGCCGACCCGCGATCGTGCGGGTTCTGAGCACCGACCCGCACGCGCAACCCCTGCCTTGCCCAACCCCGGACGACCCAGGCGGTCGGACTGTCATCGCGCCGATCCCGCTGGGCCTGTTCGAGGACGCCGAGCCCGTGACGGTCCGGCTCTCCCACCGGCACGGGCTGCTCGGCGGGGTCGCCGGCGCCGGCAAGAGCGGCGTGCTGAACGTGATCCTCGCCGAGCTCGTCGCCTCCCCTGACGTCGTGCTCTGGGGCGTCGACCTCAAGGGCGGCATGGAAACTGCGCCCGTGGGCGGGCTGCCTCGACCGGCTCGCCACCACACCGCGGAGGCGACGGCGCTGCTCGCCGACGCCGTTGCCGTCCTCGAGTCCCGGGTGCAGGTCCACCGGTCCGTCGCCGCGTCCCCGCCGGCCGCTGTCCGGGTCGCGGCGGGCGCCCAGGGCCTTGAGTGTCTTCTGCCTGGCGCCGGCGATCCACTGCCCGATCGCGTAGAACGAGCGGCTCCCGGCCAGGACCGCCGCGATCGACATCGCCATCACCGCGGGCAGCCGATGGCGCACACCGCGGGCATCACGCGGATCCGGCACCCGCGACAGGGCCCGCAGCAGGCACTCCTGCCCGGTAAGCCCCAACTCGATCGCCCGCGGTGATCCACCGGACTGGCCATGAACACGATCGATCAGCGATGATGACGGCGCGGGCACGGAACCCCTCATGATCTGTTGGCGTAGAGAACCACAAGATCATCGGGTCCGTGCCCGTCTTGCGATCACTCACCCCCAGCTATCACTCAACGCCATCACATGGCCACTCTCCGACTCTGCCGTGCCCATGAGCGGGGGCCGCGGGTGGTGAGCAGGTGAAGCACGGCTGCGATTAGCACGGCTGCGATTATTCGTACGGGTCGACTCCCTCAGTCGATCAAAGCCCACGGAGCCGGTGTTCGCGCACCGGTCCAGACCGTCACATGTCCCGTGCGGGACTGTCGGGCGAGATCGCGGTCAAGGGTGTCCCGGGCCCCGATCCAGGCCGGACGGCGGTGGCCGGTCGAGCGCACTCACTCGTGGATGAACGGCTACGGCAAGCCGCGCCGGTTCACCGACAAGCGCAAGGTCTCGTCGAGCTCTACCTTCACCTCGCCGCCGCCCTGACCGTCGTCCGTAGGTTGATCAACCAGGCTCGCCGCCACTACCGCTGGCCAACCCGGCCCACCACCCGCCGACTCCGCTGACGATCAATTGCCGGTCGCTCTTAGACGATGATGCGCGGGGAGCAGTGTCAGCCAGCTCAGTAGCCGGCTGAAGATTAGGTAGAGCAGTCGAAGCGTATGTGTTCAGCGACGAGGAGATCCGCCGCCTCTTCCACGTCATCGACACCCAGCCGCTGTCAGAGAACTCGAACCGGGCACTGGTCGACCCGGTGCTGTTCCGGATGTTCTACGCCACCGGGCTGCGGCTGTCCGAAGCACTCGGCCTGGAACTACGCGACTTCGACCCGGCCCGCGCGACCATCGAGATACGCGACGGCAAGAACCACGAGAACCGCCTTTTGCCCGTGACCGGGCGCCTGGCCGCCACCGTGGACAGTTACATCGCGGCCGCCCACCCCTGCCCCGAACCCGGCCACAAGCTGTTCCACACCGGCGACCCCTCCAGGCCCGCCGACAAGTCCACGGCTTACAACAGGTTCCGCCGTTACCTCGCCGACGCCGACATCCCGCATTTCCCCGGAGGCCCGCACATCCACTCGCTGCGTCACGGCTTCGCCGTGGCGAACCTGCGCCGCTGGGCAGCCGACGGCGCGGACCTGGTGGTCATGCTGCCCTACCTGTCGGCCTACATGGGCCACGCCGACCTGCGCGGAACCCAGTACTACCTCCAGCTGACCGCCGATGCGCACCCCGAGGTCGCCGCCATGGCCAGCGCCAGGTTCGGCTACGTCATCCCGGACCCGGCCGACCCGCCACAGGGAGCCCGGCAGTGAGCCGCCCCGGCCCGGCCGACGGCGACCTGGCCGGCAGGTGGCTGTCGAAGTTCCTCACCAGCCACCTGGCCGCAGAAAGGGACCTGTCCCCGCAGACCATCGCGTCCTACCGGGATGCGATCAGGCTGCTGCTCACCTGGTTCCGCGACGTGCAGGGAACCCCGCCCGAGAAACTGCGCCTCGCCGACATCGACCGGGCGCGGGTCCTGGCGTTCCTGGACTGGCTCCAGGCCGAGCGCGGCAACTCGGCGTCAACCCGAAACCAGCGCCTGGCCGTCATCAAATCGTTTGCCCGCTACACCGCCATCGAGCGGCCAGAGTTCCTCGGCCAGGCCACCCAGATCCTCGCCGTCAGGCAACAGAAAACCCCCGCCGGCGACATGGGTCACCTCACCGGCAGCGAGGTCAAAGCCCTCCTGGCCGAACCAGACCCGGCGACCCGGCGCGGGCTGCGCGACATGGTCTTGCTGTCCACGCTCTACGACACCGCCGCCCGCGTCCAGGAGATCTGCGACCTGAACACCTCCGACGTCCGCGCCGCCCGGCCGATGGTGGTGACGCTGCACGGCAAAGGTTCCAAGACCAGGCGGGTCCCGGTGATGGACCCCACAGCCCAGTTGCTGGAGGACTACCTCAGCCGGCGCGCGTCCCACCCCGGCGTCGGCAAAGACGCAGACCCGCTGTTCAACGGGCCGCAACATTCCCGGTTAACCCGCTGGGGCGTCACCAAGATCCTCACCAGGCACGTCCAGTCCCTGCGCCGGCGCGACCCCGGCTACGCGGCCGGGGTGAACGTCACCCCGCACATGATCAGAAGGACACGGGCGATGCACCTGCTCCAGGCCGGAGTCAACCTGATCTACATACGCGACCTGCTCGGCCATGCCGACGTGTCCACAACCGAGATCTACGCCCGCGCCAACGCCGAAGCCAAACGCCAAGCCATCGAAAGCGCCTACCAGACGCTCACCCCCGAACCCCTGCCCGACTGGACAGCAGACCAAGATCTCCTCGAATGGCTCGACCGCTTCTGCGAGTGACACCATCGGGTTATGTGGCCGGAACGAGCCCACGGGCTCCGCTACCAGCGGAGATGCTGCTTCCGGCCACATAACCCGGCCGTCCACATAATGCCGCTTATGGAGAATTCTCCATAAACGGCACTCAGCAGCCATGCCTTGCTGCACGCCGGGACAAGGGCGAGCGCACGCGCCTCCTCGTCCGTCGTCGCGCAGACCGCATCAATCGCGAGGATGGTATGGGGGGCGGAGAACATACCCTCGGGATTGAATCGCCTCCGGTAGGTCGCGAACGCTACCGCCGGGTCGTCATGGGCGAGGAAGACGGAGTAGGCCAACGGCAGACCGAGCTCCGCCGCATGCTCCGCGCTCCAGAGGCTGGTCCCGAGGATCCAGACATCGGCAACTCGCCGGGAACCGGGCTAACATGAATCCCGGCGTACGGGTCGTCGCCGGAAACGAGTCGGTCAGGAACCGAGCAGCTCAAGGACGAAGTCGTCGGATTCGAGCGGGACGCGGCCTCGCAGGAGGGCGTCTGCATGCTCTGGCGTTGCCCCACGCCCGCGGCCGACGCCGAGGTCGATCCTGCCGGGGTAGAGCGTTGCGAGCGTGCCGAAGAGCTCGGCCACTTTCACCAGGGCGTAGTGAACCGCGTGAGGACCGCCCCCGAACCGACGCGATCCGGGACGTCGCGGCGGCCACCGCCGGGATTAGCACTTCCGGTGCGGACGCCGCAAGCCGCTCGCCGCCGTGATGTTCGGCGATCCAGTAGCGTGAGTACCGAGCCGATGTCAAGCTTCGCCAGCTCCAGCATGTTCGAAAATGCCACCTCGGCCGGGCATCCGGAGGGGACGGGCACGAGGTCCAAGACAGAGACGCGCATCGGCGGCGAGGATCGTAGCACGGGCGGTTTGCACGCGGTTCGTTGACCAATCCATCCATCTTGCCTATAGTTTCGACGATACGAACGAGCGTACGTTCTGTGGACAAGCCGAAGCGGCGCTCATGTCACACCGAGGGGTACACATTGGAACGGAAAGACAACTACTGGCTCCGCCACAAGATTGGCCGGCGAGGCTTCGTAGTCGGTTCGGGCAGCATGGTCGCTGGCGCGGCCGCACTCGCCGCCGTGGGATGCGGCGATGACGACGACGATGACACCACCCCGGCAGCGACCGGGACCGCCACCGGCACGGCGTCCGCCTCGGCCACGGGGAGCGCCACCCAGGCGAACCGCCCGGCCCCCGCGGGGACGCTCCGCGTCTCCGTGGCCTCGCTTATGGACCAATCGGGCGACCCGTTCTTTCAGACCGGCGGACTCGCTCGTCCCGTGGACTTCCACGCATTCGGGTCGTTCTTCCGGACCGGAGACGACGGCCAGCGCGAATTGGACCTCGCCGAGAAGCTCGAAGTCTCCGGCGACCGCATGCAGCTGACCTTCAGGATGCGCCCGAACGTGAAGTTCTGGGATGGGACGACCGTGACCGCGCAGGATGCGGCCTGGTCGTTCGAAGCGTACATGGGCAGGACACCACCGAACCCGAGCTCGGCCGCGCTGGGCCGGCGAAGTGGAGTCCGTCACGGCGACGGACGACTCGACCGTCGTGGTGAAGCTGAAGTCGCCTTCCGCCTCGAAGGACGGGAGATCACGTTCTGGAACACCTCCTCGAAGGCGCACTACGAAAAGGTGGGCGCCGACGCGTTCCGCGAAAACTCCATGGGTACCGGTCCCTTCAAGATCGTGAAGAACGAAAAGGGCCAGTACATGGAAATGGAGGCCCACGAA
>CAVRHG010000033.1:0-15176 GCA_963720845.1 uncultured Actinomycetota bacterium
CCACGATGTCGACCTCCCCGGCCACGCCGACGGCCCCGACCACCACCCGCTGAGCCAGGAACGGGTCACCCCATCGCGAGGATGCGGGCGACCGTGTGGGGTGCGAACGCCTCCGCAAGCACGTTCTCCGGTCCCAGCTGCCCAGGGCTCCGGGAACGCCGGGAGCAGGCGGTCCAACGGGACGCCGTTCGCCTCGGCGGTCGCCGGGTCGATCACCTCGTCATACGCCACGCCCGCGTGACGTAGTGCCCGCCCACGGCGAGGAGCGGCTTCTCCGCGGCGACGCCGGACCCGGTCCCGACCCGGCTCGCCACTGCGGACGGTCCCGCGCGGTCGGGCCCGGGCGCATCGGGGATCACCACGTATCTCGCGGATCGGGGAATCGCTCGCATACCCGTCGCCCGGCTGGAGGCCGGCCGGGTGGCCCTCGAGGGTGCGGGGGCGGACAGCCGCTGACCCGGACGGGCGGCGCGACTGACCGGCGAGGACGGGCTTGACGGGTCTACTGTCCGCTGGGCGGCGGACACGCGCGGAATACCCGGCCGGGGGCATATTGTTGAGCGTGCAACCACAACCGGAAGGTGGAAGCATGACGACACCGACGATCGACGTCCGGCGCGCGGCAGACCGCTTCGCTACGCGCATCCCGTGGCTGGACTCGCACCACTCGTTCTCGTTCGGCGGCCACTACGACCCCGCCAACACCCACCACGGGCTGCTGCTGGTCAACAACGACGACATCGTCGCGCCGGGCACCGGGTTCGAGACGCACCCGCACCGCGACATGGAGATCGTCACCTGGGTGCTGCGCGGGTCGCTGGTGCACCAGGACTCCACCGGGCACGCGGGCGTGATCTACCCGGGCCTGGCGCAGCGGATGAGCGCCGGCACCGGGATCCTGCACTCCGAGAAGAACGATGCGTGGCGGCTCCAGGGCGAGCAGCACACCGACCCCGTGCACTTCGTGCAGATGTGGGTGGTGCCCGACGAGGACGGCATCGAGCCCGGCTACGCCCAGCACGAGATCGACGCCGAGCTCCTGTCGGGTGCGCTCGTGCCGGTCGCCTCGGGGATGCCCCAGTACGGCGACAGCGCGATCCGCATCGCGAACCGCTACGCCACGCTGCACGCCGCGCGGCTGGAGCCCGGGCAGTCGGTGACGTTGCCCGACGCGCCCTACCTGCACCTGTTCGTCGCCCGCGGCGACGTGACCCTGGAGGGCGCGGGCACGCTGGCGCAGGGCGACGCGGTGCGGTTCACCGCGACGGGCAGCCAGCGGCTGACTGCGTCAGCGCCGGCCGAGATCCTGGTGTGGGAGATGCACGCGTCCATCGCGGCCGCGTAGAGAGGAAGCGCGACGATGACAACCGAAGAGGACGCCTACACCCGCGCGGACAAGGCGTCGCTCATCACCGAGGAGCAGCGGCAGGCCTACACGGCTGTGCGCGACCGGATCCGGGCCGAGTACCTCTTCTCCCGGGAGCACCGGCCGCCGACCACCGGGCGCGGCGTCCATCACGTCGCGCTGATCTCCCGGGACGTCGAGACGACGGTCGAGTGGTACCAGAACGTCGCAGGCTTCCCGGTGACGGTGCTGTTCGAAAACCGCGACCTCGCCGGGTCGACGCACTTCTTCTTCGACGTCGGCAACGGCAACTGCCTGGCCTTCTTCGACCTGCCCGGCGTCGAACCCGGCCCGTACGCAGAGGTGCTGGGCGGGCTGCACCACCTCGCGATCTCGGTGCCCGAGGAGCAGTGGCACGAGATCCGGGGGCGGCTGGACGACCGGAAGATCCCGTACGCGATCCACTCCGGCTCGTCGATCTACACGACGGACCCGGACGGCGCGCGCATCGAGTTCCTGCACGACCCGCTCGGCGAGATGTACGGCAAGCCGACGACCTGACGCGTCGTCGAACCAGGCCGCTCGCGAGTGTCGTGCACAGCGTGGCCGGCCGGTGCACACGCTCTGCGGTGTGCACGGGCGGACCGGGGTGTGCACGGGCGCCGGGGTTTCTGCCAGGCTGCCGGGTTATGACCATCTCGCTGGAGCAGGCCCAGACCGTCGTCGCCGCAGCACTGGCCCACGGCACCGAGCAGGGCTTCAACCCGCTGACCGTCGCCGTGCTCGACCCCGGGGGCGCCGTCGTCGCGCTGGCCCGGCAGGACGGCTCGGGCAACCTGCGCCCGGACCTCGCCGTCGCCAAGGCCTACGGCGTGCTGGCGCTCGGTATGACCAACCGCGCGATCGCCGCCCGCGCCGCGGACTCCCCGGAGTTCTTCACCTCGGTCGCCACCCTCGCCGGCGGGAAGATCCTCTCGGTGCCGGGCGGGGTGTTCGTCCGCGACGCCGCCGGCACGCTGCTCGGCGCGGTGGGCGTCACGGGTGACGCGTCGCTCAACGACGAGGCGGCCGCGGTGGCGGGCATCGAGGCGGCCGGCCTCGTCCCGATCACCGGCGCCGAGAGCTGACTCAGGTGCCGGAGCCCCGGGCCTCCGCCTCGACGGCGTCGAACGCCTTGCGCGCGGCGATCAGCACCGGGTCCCACACCGGGGCGAACGGCGGGGCGTAGGAGAGGTCGAGGGAGAGGACCTCGTCGACGTCCATCTCGTTCCAGATCGCGGTCGCGAGGACGTCGATCCGCTTCGCGGCGTCCTCGCGACCCACGATCTGGCCGCCCAGCAACCGTCCGGTGCGCCGCTCCGCCAGGAGCTTGAGCCGGATCGGGGCCGCCCCGGGGAAGTAGCCGGCCCGCGTCGTCGAGTCGACCACGGCGGTGACGTACCGGTAGCCGGCCTCCTCGGCCTCCCGCTCGGAGAGGCCCGTGCGTGCCACCTCGAGGTCGCAGATCTTGGTGATGGCCGTGCCTATCACGCCGGGGAACGTGGCGTAGCCGCCGCCGAGGTTGATGCCAGCGACGCGGCCCTGCTTGTTCGCGTGGGTGCCGAGCGCGACGACGGCGCGCTGGCCCGACAGCCGGTGGACCGACTCGACGCAGTCCCCCGCCGCCCACACCCCCGCGGCCTGGGTGCGCATCCGGTGGTCCACCGCGATGCCGCCCGAGGGGCCGAGCGGTATCCCGGCGTCCCGGGCGAGCGCGATGTTCGGCCGCACACCCAGCCCCAGCACGACCAGGTCCGTGGGCAGGCGCAGGCCGGAGGCGGTGTGCACCGCCGCGACCCGCCCGCCGTCGCCGGTCTCGATCTCGGCGACACCGTCGGAGAGTACGAGCTTCACACCCATCTTGCGCACGGCGTCCGCGATGAACCGGCCGACGTCGGGGTCGAAGGTGCCGACGGGTGTCGCGGACCGGTCGACAACGGTGACGTCCAGCCCGCGCACCTGGCAGGCCTCGGCCACCTCCAGTCCGATGTAGCCGCCACCGATGATCACGACCCGCTGCACGTGCCCGCCGTCCAGCTCGGCGCGCAGCGCGGCACCGTCGTCGAGGGTCTGCACCCCGTAGACCCCGGCCGCGTCGATCCCGGGCACGGGTGGGCGCGCCGGGACGCTGCCTGTGGCGTAGACGAGGTCGTCGTACGGCTCGTCGTACTCGCGACCCGCGTCGAGGTCGCGGGCCCGCACCGTGCGCGCCGCCAGGTCGATCCCGACGACCTCGGTGCGCGTACGCAGGTCGATGCCGTTGCGGCGGTGCTGCTCGGGGGTGCGGGACACGAGCTTGCCCATGTCCTCGACCGCGCCGCTGATCCAGTAGGGGATGCCGCAGGCCGAGTACGAGGTGTGGCGGCCCCGTTCGAAGGCCACGATCGCCAGCTCGTCCGGGCCGCGGCGCTTGCGCGCCTGGCTCGCCGCGCTCATCCCCGCCGCGTCGCCCCCGATCACGACCAGCCGTCGGCTCATGACGGCGACGCTACCGCGTGTCCTGTGGAGCAGCGCCGCGGCGAAGTAGGGCGGTGATCTACAGGTGAAGTGACGTGCCGACGGCGGGCGCGGCGTGGTTCGCCGCGATCCACGCCGCCGTGTGGGTCGCCGCGAGCACGAGCAGCACGACGGCCCACGGCGCGCGGGCCCGCAGCTGCGGTCCGGCGGTCAGCCAGGTCACGACCAGCAGCGCCAGGGGCTGGGCGGCGATGGCGTAGAGGTCCCAGTCGCCGGCCGGGCCGAGCTGGGCGCGCCAGAGGAAGGCGAGCAGCAGCCCCCCGGCCGCCGCGGCCGACAGGAACACCGTGCGCGGATCGCCGCGGAACCCGCGATCGACCAGCAGCGCCGGCAGCAGCACCACCGCGGGCGCGAGCAGGAGCACGAGCTGGATCTGGTTCCAGAGGTAGTGGGCGTCGGCCGGGGCGAGGAACTGCGACCAGTTCCCGCCCTGGGCTGAGATCTGGCTGTGGGTGAACAGGTCCGCGACCGGCAGCCCGTGCACGTCGAACCAGCCGAGCGCGGCGGCGAGCACCCCCGGCACGAGCAGCACCGCGGCCACGGCCTCCCCGCGGCGGCCGCGCGCCGCGGCGACGGCGGCGAGCACGAGCAGCGACGGCCCCAGGACCAGTGTCTCGAGGTGGAACAGCGCGCCGGTCGCGAGCGCGGCGGCGGCAGGCCAGAGCCGCGCGCGCTCGTCATCGAGGAACCGCAGCGCCGCAGCCAGGTAGACGAGCACGACGACGTTGGCCCACGTGTAGTTCTCGACGTCGCCGAAGAAGACGAGCACCCAGCCGCCGGCCAGCAGACCCGCCGCGGCGAGCAGCCGCCGCGCCGGCGGCAGCCGGAGGACCAGCCCGAGCGCGACGAACGCCGCCACCCCGCCGCCTACGCACGAGGCGGCGCGGTAGGTCTGCGCGACGTCCCACCCCAGCGTCGCGTGCATCACGGCCCACAGCCGGGAGTGCAGGTAGAGCTCGAGCATCTCGTCGTGCGTGACGAAGGCGCCGGTGCGGGGTACGGCGTCGGCGATCTTCTGCTGGAGCAGCGAGCCGTCGAGGTTCTCCCGGCGCGAGCTGGCCGCCCAGCAGACCACGGTCACCGCCGCGGCGACGGCCGCCCGGAGGGCGAGGCCGTCGAGGGCCCGACCGACCACGGCGGCTGCCCGGGCCGCGAGGTCCGGGCGCCACGCGACGGCGAGGCCGGTGAGGGCCGCGACGGCGGCGAAGAGCCCGGCCCACCGCGCGCCCGCGAACGCCCACTGGTCGACACCCAGCCAGCGCGTGGCGGCAGGCTCGCCGCCCGGCGGCGGTGCCGCCAGCCCGTGACGGAGGTAGAGCGCGCCGAGCCCGCAGGCGGCCGCCGCGACCAGTGCGGTGGCGACGCGCCCGGTGCGGTCGCGGGGGCGGACCGGCAGGTCGGTCGGGGTGGACGGCACGGGCCACTGTGACACGCGCGGAGGTGCCGCCCGACTCCTGTCGGGACGGCCGGATCGTGCCGCGGGCGCGGTCCGTGCCCGTCTGCGTGGGCCGCGTTCCCGCGCCGGGCGTCGGTCAGGACAGGAGGGCTGCGACGTCCGTGACCTCGATGTCGTGCGCCTGCCCGACCTCGTGGCTGGTGAGCGCGCCCTCGTGGGCGGACAGGCCCAGCGCCAGCGCCGGGTCGGCGCGCAGGGCGTCGCGCCAGCCGTGCTGGGCGAGCGCCACGACGTAGGGCAGCGTCGCGTTCGTCAGCGCGTGCGTGGAGGTGTGCGGGACGGCGCCGGGCATGTTCGCCACGCAGTAGAAGACGGTGTCGTGCACGCGGTAGGTCGGGTCGTCGTGCGTGGTCGGCCGGGAGTCGGCGAAGCAGCCGCCCTGGTCGATGGCGATGTCGACGAGCACCGAGCCGGGCCGCATGCGGGAGACCAGCTCGTTGCTCACGAGCTTCGGCGCGCGGGCACCGGGGACGAGGACGGCGCCGATGACGAGGTCCGCGGCGGTCACCGCGCGGTCCACGGCGAAGGCGCTCGAGCTGACGGTGCGGACCCGGCCGTCGAAGTGGGCGTCGATCTCGCGCAGCTTCGGGATGCTCACGTCGAGCAGCGTGACCTCGGCGCCCATGCCCAGCGCGATCGCGGCGGCGTTCTGCCCCGCCACGCCGCCGCCGATGACGACGACGTCCGCGCCGGGGACGCCCGGCACACCGCCCATCAGCACACCGCGCCCACCTTCGGGGCGCATGAGGTGGTAGGCGCCGACCTGCGGGGCGAGCCGGCCCGCGACCTCGCTCATGGGGGCGAGCAGGGGCAGGGAGCGGTCGGGCAGCCGGACCGTCTCGTAGGCGATCGCGGTGGTGCCCGAACCGAGCAGGGCGTCGGTGCACGCGCGGGACGCGGCCAGGTGCAGGTAGGTGAAGAGCACCTGGCCCTTGCGCAGCCGGTGGTACTCCTCGGCGACGGGTTCCTTGACCTTGAGCACCAGGTCGGCGTCCGCCCAGACGGCGTCCGCGTCGCCGACGATCCGCGCGCCCGCCGCGACGAACTCGTCGTCGGGGAACGCGCTGCCCAGCCCGGCGCCGGCCTGGACGAGCACCTGGTGGCCGAGCGAGACGAGCTCGTGCACACCGGCCGGGGTCAGCGCGACCCGGTACTCGCGGTTCTTGACCTCGGTGGGGATTCCGATCCTCATGCGGACCAGTGTGAAGAATCGGACGATAGCTGGCAACAGGAACGACGATGATTCGCTACGATCGGGTCATGTCCGACTTTCCTGCGGAATCCAGGTCGACGACGCCGGACGCGCCGAACAACCTTCGGCGCCCGCCGGACCCGGTGGACCGCGCGATCCTGCACGAGCTCGCCGTCGACGCCCGCGTGCCCAACAACGCGCTCGCCGAGCGGGTCGGCGTCGCGCCGTCGACCTGCCTGGCCCGGGTGCGCGCCCTGCGGCAGTCGGGGGTGATCCGCGGCTTCCACGCCGACATCGCGCCCGCGGCTCTGGGCCGGGACCTGGAGGCGATGATCGCCGTCCGGCTGGCCGCGCACGCCCGCGGCAGCATGGGGCCGTTCGTCTCGCGGATCAGCGCACTGCCCGAGGTGCTCGACGTCTACTTCGTCGCGGGCGTCAACGACTACCTGCTGCATGTCGCGGTCGGCAGCACACGCGACCTGCGCGACTTCGTGGCCGAGCACCTCAACCGCGACCCGACCGTGGCGTCGACGGAGACGAACCTGATCTTCGAGCACACCCGGGCGGCCGGGCGGCGCTGACGGGTGTCCCGGTTCGCGGCGCGCGCGTCCTCGACATCGTGTCCGGTGGTGCCGTGCGGTGGCCCTCGCTAGTGTTTTCGGCGGGGTCCTCGCCCACAGCGCCGTCGTCTCGAGGACGACCGCCGTCCCCGTCGGACGCTTCCCCTTCTTGGAGGATCTACCGTGGTGGACCGTCCCCAGACCATCGCCTACCCGGCATACGACGCGCGCCCGCACCCGCGCGACGGCGACCCCCTGGCGCCGCACGTCATCGTGCTGTTCGGCGCCACCGGCGACCTCGCCAAGCGCAAGCTGCTACCCGGCCTGGCCTACCTCGCGCAGTCCTCGTTCGCGCCGGAGATCCGCGTGGTCGGCACCGCGATGGACGACATGGGCACCGACGAGTTCCGCGCGCTGGCGCGGCGGTCCGTCGAGAGCTTCGGTACGCACAAGATCGACGACGTGGCCTGGCAGAACTTCGCGGACCGGCTGACCTACGTGCCGCAGGGCGCCGGACCCGAGGGCCTGACGGCGGCGGTCAAGGAGGCCGAGACACTGCTCGGGCCGGGCTGCCGCCGGCTGCACTACCTGTCGGTGCCGCCCAAGGCGGCCGAAGCCGTCATCGGGATGTTGCGCGACGCGGACCTGACCGAGAACGCCCGGGTCGTCATGGAGAAGCCGTTCGGCCACGACCTGAACAGTGCCGTGCGGCTCAACGACTTCGTGCACTCGGTGTTCGACGAGTCGCAGATCTTCCGCATCGACCACTTCCTCGGCAAGGAGGCGGCGCAGAACATCCTCGCGTTCCGCTTCGCGAACGGGCTCTTCGAACCGATCTGGAACCGCAACTTCATCGACCACGTCCAGATCGACATCCCCGAGACGCTCGGGCTGGACCAGCGGGCGAACTTCTACGAGTCCACCGGTGCGTACAAGGACATGGTGGTCACCCACCTCATGCAGGTGATGGCGTTCGTCGCGATGGAGCCGCCGACGGCGCTGGAGCCGCGGGCGATCAGCGAGGAGAAGAACAAGGTCTTCCGCTCGATGCTGCCCATCGACACCCGCAAGGTTGTCCGCGGCCAGTACGGCGGCTACCGCGAGGAGCCGGGGTGCGGCCGCGACTCGGACACCGAGACGTTCATCGCGCTGCGAGTCGACATCGACAACTGGCGCTGGGCCGGAGTGCCGTTCTACCTGCGCACCGGCAAGAAGATGGCCGAGGGCATGCGCATCATCTCGATCGCGTTCAAGGAGGCGCCGCGGACGATGTTCCCGGCGAACTCGGGCGTCGGCGGCCAGGGCCCGGACCACCTGACGTTCGACCTCGCCGAAGACTCCCGAGTGTCGCTGTCGTTCTACGGCAAGCGGCCGGGGCCGGGGATGCGGCTGGAGAAGCTGTCGATGCAGTTCTCCACGCAGGAGACGGACCGGGCGGGCGACGTCCTGGAGGCCTACGAGCGGCTCATCCTCGACGCGATGCGCGGCGACCACACGCTGTTCACCACCGCGGACGGCATCGAGTCGCTGTGGGAACGGTCGATGCCGCTGCTGGACGACCCGCCGCCGGTCAAGTTCTACCCGCAGGGTAGCTGGGGGCCCAACGCGATCCACCAGCTGATCGCGCCGAACGCCTGGCGGCTGCCGTTCGAGCGGGGGTGGCGGGTGAAGAAGTCCTGACGGCATGATCGCCCGCCCGTCGCTCCGTCCGCCGGCCGGCGACGGGGTGGACCTGCGGCGGTCAACCAGGGTCGGCGGGGTCGCGGAGGGCGAGGATCGCGGGGCGGCCGGGCTGGCCGACAGCGAGCAGCGCCGGACCCCAGGCCAAGCACTGGGACGGCTGGAGCTGCAGGGAGGTGACCTCGAGGAGGTCGCGGTCTCGGACGATCACGAGGCCGGTGAGGTCCCCGCAGGCCAAATACGCGCCGTCGCGGGACCAGGCCACCGAGTGGATGGCGGCGCGATGGCCGGTGTCGACGGTGGCGACGCGCTGCCCGTCTCGGTCCCACAGTCGCAGGCCGCGGTTGTCGCCAGCGACCAACCAGGCGCCGTCGGGGGACCAAGCGAGGGTCCGCACCCACTTGATGTGATCGTCGAGAACGGCGATCGTCGCCCGGGTGCCGGGATCCCAGATGCGCACGGTGCGGTCGGCCCCACCGGTAGCCAGCCGCGCGCCGTCGGGCGACCACGCAGCGGCGAGGATCCAGTCGGTGTGGCCGGTGAGTACCCCGGCAGCCCGCACGGCCGGCTCATCTGACCGGTGGCGTGGTCGTAGGCGCCAGAGCCGGACTCTACGGTCGTCGCCCGCCATGGCGAGCAGGGTGTCGTCCGGTGACCAGGCTACGACGCGGACCCAATCGGAGTGGCCTATTGACGCATGGAGAAGATGACCGGTTTCGACGGCCCAGAGCCGGAGCGCCTTGTCGCGGCCGGCCGTGGCGACGCACGTACCGTCGGGCGACCACGCGACCGACAGCACCCCGGCGGCTTGGCCGGTCAGGGTCGTGGTGCCGCTCGGGTTCCGGAGCCGGACGATACCGTCGGCACTGGTGGCGGCAAGACGATTGCCGTCGGGCGACCACGCGGTAGCGGTCACGGATGCCCGACCATCGCCGGAGAAGGCAGCAGTGCCGGTCGTGGGGTTCCAGAGACGGGTGGTGCCGTCGTGGCCGGCGGTGGCCAAGTGGGTGCCGTCGGGGGTGAACGCCACCGCCTGCACAGCGCCGGTGTGGCCGGCGAGCATGTCCACGAGCTGACCGGTGAGGGAGTTCCTGAGGCGGGTGGTGCCGTCGTCGCCGGCGCTGGCGAGGCGGCTGCCGTCGGGCGAGAACGCGACCGTCCGCACAGCGCCGGTGTGGCCGGTGAGCGTGCGCAGGCGCCGGCCGGTGGTGGGGTTCCAGAGGCGGAGGATGCCGTCGTCGCCAGCGGTGGCCAGGCGGGTGCCGTCGGGGGAGAAGGCCGCCGTCCTCACCGGGCCGGTGTTGTCGGCAAGCACGCGGACCAGGGCGCTCGATTCCGTGCTCAACCCGTCCTGCACCGCGAGGTAGGGCCGTGGCAGCAGCGGTGCCAGGCGTGCCGGTTGAACCGCAGCCGGACGGGATTCCGCGGCTTCCAACCATGCAAGCATAGCCACGGCAACATGCTCCGGGCCGCTGTGCGCTGTGCCACGGGGGAGCAGGTGGGCGTGCCGAGCGAGCCATGCCCTCCACCACCCGACCAGCGGATCGTCGGGTACGACCCTGGCTGCAACGGCCAGGGCGGCCTCACCCGCGTGCGGCCCGTCCCGCGCGACCCGCTTCGCCTGGTATGCCGGGTCAGTGACCGTGGCCACGAGTCTTTTGCGGTCGCCGGCACCAACGAGGTGCCCGGCCAAGTGCTCCCACACGTACGGCTCGGCGATCGGCAGCATCCACCACTGGTCCGGTTCGTCGAGCAGCCCGCGGTAGGCGTCGAGGAGTTGCGCGTGGAGCGCGGGCAGAGCATCGGCGTTGAGGAGCAGGTACTCGTGCGCGAGGTCGTGGAAGCCGATCGTGCCCGTTTCCCTGTCGCTGCGCTGCAGCACCTCCGCCTCGACCAGCTGGTCGAGATCGGCGGCGGTCTCCTCGGCGTTGCGCCCGCGCGTGTGCGCCCAGTACCGGGCGACCGCGGCGACTGGGACCGCGGCGTCCGGAGGGAAGACGGCGAGCCCGAGCAGCGCCGCGCGCAGGTCGGAGGGGAGCGCGGCGACCGCGATGTTCAGCGCGCGGAACGTCGTGGCGTAGGGGTGCGTTCCGTAGACGTCGGCGTCGTGTGCGAGGTTGGCGGCGATGTCCTCCCACGACGGTCCGCTCGGACGGCAACCCCGGCCCGGTAGTCGTCCCTCGTGTTGCGCTAGCTGCCAGTCCTGACGGCCCCGCACCGCTGCTGCGAGCAGCGCCACCGCGAGCGGAACGTGTCCGATCGAGTCGAACGCCCGATCGGCTGCCGGTGGCAGCGTTGCGGACGGTACGTCGAGCACCTCGCCGGCGAGCGCCCGTGCGCCGTCCGGAGAGAGCACTCCGACTCGGACTGCCGTCGCTCCGGCTGCGGCGACGACGTCCTGATCGCGGGAGGTGTACAGCAGCCGCCCGCGGGGGCCGGTGACGCGGAAGTCGTGCGCGTCGTCCGCGGCCCACACGTCGTCGACGACCAGTAGCACCTGCTTCTCGGCGAGCGCCGCGCGCAGGGCTTGCGCCGCTTCGGCCGTCGTCCGGGCCTCCGGCGGGGCGCCGAGTCGGGACAGGAGGTCGAGCTGCAGCGCCAGCACGTCCGGGCGTTCGCCGACCGTCACCCAGTACACGCCGTCCGGAAACCGGCGGCGGACCCGGTCGTCACTGGCGAGAGCGGTCGCGAGCACGGACTTGCCGATGCCGCCGATCCCGTGCAGGCCCACACCGGCGGGGTCGCCAGTGAGGCCGACGGCGCCGCTGGCCGCGGTGCCGACGACCGCGCTGATCAGCCCGTTTAGCTCGTCGCGTACGACATAGCGCGGCGGCAGCGCCGGAACGCGGGAGAGCGCACCGGTGACGTCACCCTCGGGTACATCGGCGACTGTCGGAGCAACGGAAAGGCCGGGTTCCGGCTCAGGCCTACCGGGTGGGGTGCGGTGGAGGCTCCGGGACGGCGGAGGCGGTGAACGGGTCGGCGCGGGCACCGGGAAGGCCGGCGGCGGAACCGCTGCCATCCCGACTCCGGCCAGGGCGGGCTCCCCGGTCATGGTGAGGAGTTGCTTGCAGGCTTGGTAGATGCGCCGGTCCCGCTCGGCCGGGTTCTCAGCGTGCACCCCGAGTGGGCCGCCGCCGCCGGGATCGTGCAGCCACTGCACCGCGGCGAGCTCAGGAATCACCTCCCAGTAGCAGTCGGCGACGAGCACCGGGGCCAGCCGGACGTCGTGCCGCAGCAGGGCGGGCAGCTCGCGGTCCATGACGTAGTCCGACGCCAGGAAGTCAGCGCTCACCAGCACTAGCGCGACCCGGCTGCGCCCGACCGCGTCCTCGATCGCGGGATGCCACTCGTCGCCGACCCGGATCCGGGTGTCGTCCCACAGCTGTAGGTGCTTACGCCGGACGAGCGGCTTGAGCAGTACACGAAAACGCTGCGCCCACGCGCCGTCGATGTGGCTGTAGCTGATGAACACCAGGCCGTCGCCGTCGGCGCCGTCACCCGGTGTGATGAGCATCCGCGCATCATGTCAGCGGTCGAGTGAGGGCCCCTCGTGCGGACGCCCTTCGAGCCCCGTCGGCCCTGCCGTGCCCGACGCCGGACGTGATCGCCTGTTGCGCGTGTCCGCTGTCAGCGATCGCCGCTTGCGCGCGTTGGTTGCGGTTCGATCATCGAGGGAGGCGCGCGATCAGCGATCACCACCCCAGCTACACCGTCCACGGTCGTGCGGCCCAGCGGCCGTGCGATCTCGCGGTGGCCGAGCATGCGGAACTGCACGGCGGGGACGCTCGACGACGACCGGACGCGCACGTACGTCGCCCCGCGGCGGCGGAGGAGCGGATGGGCGCGGTCGAACGAGCGGCGGGTCGTGGCGCTGGAGCGCGAAGGGCTGACGACCGACGCCGGGCGCCGGGTGATCGCGGCGGCGCAGGCCGACGGGTCGTGAACGCTGCTGGACGACGTCGACGACCTGGTGGTGCCGCCGGACCTGGCGGCCGCGCTCGACGCGCCGCCCGGCGGCATTGGGACGGGTTCCCGCCGGGGGCGCGGCGCGCGCTGCTGACGTGGATCATCATGGCGAAGCGACCCGCAACGCGGGAGAAGTGGGTGGCGGAGACGGCGGCGGCCGCGGCGGCCGGCGCAGGGGCATAGAGGTCACCTCGCGTCGAACGCCGCCACCGCCCGCTTCGGCGCCGTGCGGCGCCAGGCCTCGACCACCAGCTCGCGCAGCTCGTCGGGATCGACGCGATCCAGCCGGATCGTCGTCCAGCCGTACCGGCCGACGTGCGAGGCGAGGCCGAACGTCGCCGGGTCCGCGCTCACGAGCACGGTCTGTTCCTCGGGAGTGGCCTTCACCGTGGCGACCGCGCCGTCGTCGCCCTCGTACATGCTCGCGAAGATCTTGTCCCGCACCCGGAACGTGGGGTGGCCCCAGGTCTCGCGCTCCTGCGCGCCCGGCAGGCCCAGTGCGAGCTCACGGAGCTCCGCTGCGGTCACCATCGGCGCAGTATGGGCTCACGCCGGTGCGGGCTGCACGACCTGCGCGACCACCCGGGCCGCCGCCCGGTCCAGCGCCGCGACGACGTCGTCCCGGGTCCGCCCGCGCTCGTCGTTCCACCGGGCCAGCTCGCGCATGCGGGCCACGCGGACGTGGTGGGGCGCCGAGCGGCCCGCGGCCGTCCGGCGCCGAACACCTCGTCCCAGACGTAGGCCAGCGCGGGGCCCGTGTCGACGGCCAGGTCCGCGCGGGGATCGCGGGCGCGGACCGTGAGTGCCACGGCGGCGACCACGCAGGCGCGCACCGATCCGTCGGATCCCTCGGATCCGTCGCCGGCCGCGCTCGTCCGCCCCGGCGCGGCGGAACCGTCCACCGGTTCTGCACCCATCCGGCCTCGACGAGGTCGCGGGCCGCCTCGAGCACCGCCAGCACCTCGACCGGCCGGTCGTGGTGCCGCGGGCGCGGGCTCCACCACCGCCGGCGCGGTGGGGCGGAGGCCGTCCGGGTCGTCGTCGCGATCATGTCACTCCTCGCGGTCCGGGCGGTCCGGTTCGTCGGGGCCGCCGCGCCAGTCCAGACACAGCACCGTGGCATCGTCGTGCAGATCGCCGCCGGTGGCGTGCAGCACCGTCTCGGCGAGCTCGTAGACCAGCTGGCGGGGGTGGGTGCCCGCCTCGCGCCGCAGCATGCCGGGCAGATCGAGGTCTTCCGCGTTGCGCTCCAGCATCCCGTCGGTGACCAGGACGATCCGGTCGCCGGGGCGGAGCTGCAGCCGCCGCAACCGCAGATCGCGGCCGGCGTACAGGCCGAAGGGCATGTCGATGTCGAGCTCGATCTCGCTCACCTGGCCGCCGCGCACCCGGTAGGGAAAGGGGTGGCCGGCGTTGACGAAGGTCATCGTGCCGGTGTGCAGGTCCACCCGGGCCAGCTGGCCCGTCACGAACTGCCCGACCTGGGCGTGCGTCGCGAGCGCGTCGTTGGCCGTCCGTGCCTGGCTCGCGAGGTTCGCACCGCGGCGGCGGCTGTTGCGCAGGCTGCCCAGCAGGACGCTCGCCAGCAGCGCGGCGTTGACGTCGTTGCCGACGGCGTCGGTCACCGACAGGTGCAGGGTGTCCCGGTCGAGCGAGTAGTCGAACGTGTCGCCGCCCACGGCGTTCGCCGGCTCCAGCCAGCCGGCGACCGTGAACCGTTCGGTCTCGCAGGTGTAGGAGCCCGGCAGCAGGCGCCGCTGGATCTCCGCGGCCAGCGAGAACGGTGACGTGTCCTGGGCCCAGTCCATGAGGTCCGAGTGCCGCCTGCTGGCGATGACGATTCGGGCCAGCGCCTCGGCGACCGCCGCGATGTCGGCGAAGTCGACGGCATCGGCCCCCCGCGGCAGATGCAAGTCGATCACGCCGAGCGCGTCGCCGGTCTCGGTGACCGGCACGAGGATGCGCTCGCCGTCGCCCTCGTCCGTCCGCACGATCTGCTGGCGGCGCAGCACCTGGTCGTAGACCGTGCCGCGCAGCGGGACGACCGGGACCGCGCCGTCCTCCTGCCGCACCCGGGCCGCGTTCGCGCCGGAGCCGGCGAAGCGCACGACGGCCCGGTGGGTGATGTTGGTGATGAGGAACTCGACGTACGTGGCTCCGGTGAGGGTGGCCAGGCCGTCGGCCATCACGTCGATGGCCTCGACCGGCGAGGCGGCGCACGTCGTGCGCAGCACCTCCCGCAGGTCGACCCGTGAACGGTCGGCGATCGTCACAGTGCTGACCCTACGTCCGCGGGCGCCGTGCGCATCAGCCGTTCGTCGCAGCGAACCGGGTCAATGGGCGCGTGGACCGGATTGCGCACCCGTGATGTCCTCCTCGGGAGCCCGATGCCCAGAATGCGCTCGATGCTCCTCAACT
>CAVRHG010000034.1:0-24998 GCA_963720845.1 uncultured Actinomycetota bacterium
CCGGGGCGCGGGCCGCTCCGGCCCGCTCCTCGACCGGGGCGCCGGGCTCGTCCGCTCCGCCGGTGACCCGTGGGTCCACGTCGCTACGGATGTCGATGCGCCACCCGGTGAGCCGCGCCGCGAGCCGGGCGTTCTGCCCCTCCTTGCCGATCGCCAGGGAGAGCTGGAAGTCCGGCACGATCACGCGCGCCGTCCGTGTACGCGCGTCGAGCACACTCACGGACACGACCTTCGACGGCGAAAGGGCGTTGCCGACGAACGTCGCGGGGTCGTCCGACCAGTCGATGATGTCGATCTTCTCGCCGGCCAGCTCGCTCATGACGCCGCGCACCCGCGCCCCCATCGGCCCGATGCACGCGCCCTTCGGATTGACCCCCGGCACCGTCGACCGCACAGCGATCTTGGTGCGGTGCCCGGCCTCCCGCGCGACCGCGACGATCTCCACGGACCCGTCGACGAGCTCGGGCACCTCGAGCGCGAACAGCTTGCGGACCAGGTTCGGATGCGTGCGCGAGAGCGTGATCTGCGTGCCGCGCGGACCGCGCGTGACACCCACGACGTAGCAGCGCATCCGCTCGCCGTGGACGTACCGCTCCCCCGGCACCTGCTCGGCCTGCGGCAGCACACCTTCGGTACCGCCACCGATGTCCACCACGACCACGCCGCGGGCGTTGGCCCGGGCGTCGCGCTGCACGACCCCGGCGACGATCTCGCCCTCCTTGGCCGCGAACTCGCCGAAGGTGCGCTCGTTCTCCGCGTCCCGCAAGCGCTGGACGATCACCTGGCGGGCGGTCGTGGCGGCGATCCTGCCGAAGCCCTCGGGGGTGTCGTCCCGCTCCGGGCCGGCCTCGCCGTCGGGGCCGGTCTCGTGGGCCAGCACGCGCACGACCCCGGTCTTGCGGTCGATGTCCACACGCGCGTGGGGTTGGTGGCCCTCGGTGTGCCGGTATGCCGTGAGCAGGGCCGTCTCGATGGCCTCCAGGACGGTCTCGAACGGGATGTCCTTGTCGCGCTCGATGGCGCGCAGCGCCGCGATGTCGACGTTCACTGCGAGTCCTCCACCGAGTCCGCCGCCGGGTCCTTCGCCGTGCCCGGTCGGGCCCGGCGGTCCTGCACCGCATCCTCCTCGGTCGCCCCGGGGTCGAGTAGGGCGATCTCCTTCTCCGGTGGCGGAGCGAACTCGACCTCGACGGCCGCATGCGCGATATCCGCGTAGCGGACCTCGCGCAGCCGCCCGTCGACCAGCAGCGTCACGGCCTCCTCGTCCGCCGGGCCGACCCGCCCGGCGAAGACCGCGTCACCCAGCGCCGAGCCGGGCCGCGGCCGGACGGTCACCAGGCGCAGGTAGGCCCGCCGCCAGTGCCGCAGCGCGGTCAGCGGCCGGTCCACGCCCGGCGAGGTGACCTCCAGCGTGTACGACCCGCCGACGAGGTGCTCGTTGTCGTCGAGCGCATCGGAGGCGGCGCGGCTGAGCCGGGCGATGTCGTCCAGGTCCGCGCCGGCGTCCGAGTCGACCACCATCCGGACCGTGTGCCGCCGGCCCGAGCTGCGGACGTCGAGCGTCTCGAGCTCGAAGCCGCCGCCGGTGACGACCGACTCCAGCAGGCCGCGCAGCTCGTCCGTCGACTCCCCGGGCCGGACCTGGGCGGATCGGGCAGGTGTGCTCCGGGTCCGGGAACGGGGCGGGGACATCGTCGGCACTCCTGGTCTGTCCGCGCGGCGGCGGGCCGTGCTGGGCGGTGGTCGGGACGGGTGCGGGCGGTATCGGTAAACCGCACGAACCGGGCCGTCGGGTCCGCCAGGGTATCGCGCCGGGGGTGACGACCGGCCTGGCAGGATGAGCCGTCGTGAACGACGCGACGGCGGCGGGGCGCCGGCCCGGGTCGCGAGTGATGGCGCAGGCCGGGCTCGGCCCGACCCTTGACCGCCGCCGCGTCCTGCAGCTGATGCTGGCCCTGCCGGCCGCGGCCACGGTCGTCGCCGGGTGCAACGGTGCCAAGACCGACCGGGACGACCGGCCGGACCCGCTTCTCGCCCTCGCGGACGCCGCACGAGCGGACGCCGCGCTGGCCGCCGCGGTCGTCGCCGCGGACCCGACCGTGGCCGCCCGGATCGATCCGCTCCGCGCGGCGCGCACCGAGCACGCGGCGGCGCTGGACGCCGAGATCGTGCGTGTGGGCGGAGTACCGAGCACGGCCCCCCCGTCGGCCGCGCCGGCTTCCGGGGCCGCAGGACCGGCTGCCCGGCCGAGTGCCGCGGGAACGGCCACTCCCGCCCCGGCGGTCACCGTCGCGCGGGTGCGGGACGCCGTCGCGGCGGCGCAGCGCGGTGCCGCGGAGCTGGTGCCGGACCTGCCCGCCGAACGGGTCGGCCTCGTCGCCTCCGTCGCCGCGTGCTGTGCGACGTATGCGGCGGTGCTCGCGTGAGCAGTGGGTCGCCCCGGCGGGACGACGCGGAGGGGATCGCATGAGTGGCAAGTCGGCACGGCTGGACGACATGGCAGTCGGGGCACTGCAGGACGTCCTGGGCACCGAGCACGCCGCGCTCTGGTGCTACTCACTCGCCGTCGCCTTCCTGCCGCCCGGCCAGGTGGCCACGGCCCGCACCGACGCCGCGGCGCACCGTGAGCTGCGCGTCCAGATCGAAGTGACCCTCACCCAGCTCGGGCAACGTCCGGTGTCCGCCCAGCCGGCGTATGCGACCCCACAGCCGGTGACGGACGCGGCGTCGGCGGCCGGGCTGCTCGTCACGGCCGAGACGGACGCCGCCGCCGCGTGGCGCTCCGTCCTGGAACGCAGCGCCGACCGTGCGCTCCGTGGAGCCGGCCTCCGGGCGCTCACCGATACGGCGGCCCGCTGCGCGCGGTGGCGCACGGTCGTCGGAACCCAACCCGCCGTCCCCGTCTTCCCCGGCCGCCCCTGACCCTCCCCGGCGAGTCGCGCGCACGCGCGCTGCGCGATGGCCGAGGCTGGTCCGGCATAGGGTCCGCCCGTGGACAGCACCGTGGTGGAGATCCGGACCGGAGGGCGCGAGGCGGTCGTCGACCTCGGCGGCGAGATCGACGGCTTCCTGCGTTCGCGGGGAGCGCGGGAGGGCCTGCTCAACGTGTGGGTGCCGCACGCCACCGCCGGGTTGGCGGTGATCGAGACAGGTGCGGGGAGCGACATCGACATGCTCGCCGCACTACGCGACCTGCTGCCCGCGGACGATCGGTGGCGCCACCGCCACGGCAGCCCCGGTCACGGCCGTGACCATGTGCTGCCGGCGATCGTCGCGCCGTCGGTGTCGGTGCCCGTGCTGAACGGGCGTATGGCACTGGGCACCTGGCAGTCCGTCTGTCTGGTGGACACCAACGGCGACAACCCGGTGCGGTCGGTCCGGCTGTCGTTCCTGCCGGGCTGACTTTTCCGGAACGCCCACGCGGCTCCCACCCGCGCATCTAGCCTCCGGGTCGTGGATGGTCGCGGGGTAGCCGGACGGGGAGGACGCTCCGGGTGGCCCTCGTCGGCCTCCCCAGCACCCCCGTGGTGGCCGAATCCGCCGGAGCCGCCGCCACCGGTGGCGCGGTGGTCGGCCGTCGGGAGGCCTCCGGCACTGGCACGGTCACCCGTCCGGCGTACGGCCCGGATGCGCCGGTTCCGCGCGGGTCGGCTCCCCGTCGCCGTCTCGTCGGGCGGGCTCATCGCGCTGAGCGCCGTCGCCGCGCTCGTCCTCGCCGTCGCGGTACCCGCTGTGCTGCACGGGTTCGGGACGTCCGAGAGCACGGTGAGGACGCCGTTCCTGTCCTACGTGCCACCGGCGGGCTGGAGCCCTGCACAGGCCGACCCCGGAGCCGCGCTGGATGCGCCGTCGCTGGCCGGTGTCGTGCACGGACCCGGTTATGCGTGCGGCGGCGAGCAGCACCTCCGCGGGTTCGCCGCTGCGGCGCTGCTGCCCACCGACGCGTCCGCCGGGCCTGCCGACCGCGGAGAGCGCGTCGCCCGGTGGTTCGCCGACACCGCGTACGCCGCGCCGGACGGCACCCCGCCGGAGGTCGCCGTCGCGCCGCCACGACTCGTACGGGTCACCGCGCCGGAGGGGCAGGTCGACGGCACCGTCACCGAGGCCACGGTCCGCGCCCCCGGCGGGCACGGCGACTGTGCGGCGACCGCCGGGACCGTGTTCGCGCTGGCCGCGCCGGTCAGCGGCGGAGCCGCCGTCCTGCTCGTCGCCGGGGACACCGAGGGCGGTCCCGCGGAGCCCGCTGCCCCGGACCGGACGACGCTGGACACCGTGCTCGCCGGAGTGCGGCTCGGCCCGCCGTGACTCAGGCCGGCCGGCCGGCGCCCTCCTTCAGCGCTTGCCCGTCAGCTCCACCAGGTTCTCGACCGCCGACGCGAGCGCGACCTCCGTCCGTTCCCCCGTCTTCCGGTCCTTGACCTCGATCACCCCGGACGCGAGCCCGCGGCCGACCACGACGATCGTCGGGACGCCCACCAGCTCGGCGTCGGCGAACTTCACCCCCGGCGAGGTGGTGCGGTCGTCGAGCAGCACCCGCAACCCCGCGGCGTCGAGCTGCGCGGCCAACTGCTCCGCCCCCTCGCGGATCTCGGCCTGCTTCCCGGCTACGACGAGGTGCACGTCGAACGGCGCCACCGACCGCGGCCAGACCAGACCGTGGTCGTCGTGGCTCTGCTCCGCGATCGCGGCCACCAGGCGCGAGACACCGATCCCGTACGAGCCCATGGTGATCCGGACGGGCTTGCTGTCCGGGCCGAGCGCGTCGAGGGAGAAGGCGTCCGCGTACTTGCGGCCGAGCTGGAAGATGTGCCCGATCTCGATCCCGCGGGCGGCCTCGAGCACCCCGGTGCCGTCGGGCGACGGGTCGCCCGCGCGCACCTCGGCGGCCTCGATCGTGCCGTCCGGGGTGAAGTCGCGTCCTGCGACGAGGTCCACGCCGTGGTGGTCCGCCTTGTCCGCACCCGTCACCCACGCCGTTCCGGTCACGATCCGGGGGTCGACGAGGAAGCGGACGCCGTTCGCGGCCAGCGCGCCCGGCCCGATGTACCCCTTGACGAGGAACGGGTGCGCCGCGAAGTCGGCCTCCTCCAGCAGCGCGACCTCGGCGGGCGCGAGGGAGGCTTCCAGGCGCTTCATGTCGACCTCGCGGTCGCCGGGCACGCCGACGGCAAGCAGCTCCCAGCCGTCCGCACCGGGCAGCCGCGTCTTGACCAGCACGTTCTTCAGGGTGTCCGCCGCCGTGTAGGTCCGGCCCAGGTCTGCGGCGTTCAGGAAGGCGACCAGCGTCTCGATCGTCGGCGTGCCGGGCGTGTGGTGCACCTGCGCGGCAGGCTTGTCGTCGACCGGCCGTGCGGGGGGCGCGGGGGTGTTGACCGCCTCGACGTTCGCGGCGTACCCGCCGGGCCCGCGGACGAACGTGTCCTCTCCCGTCTCGGACTCGGCGAGGAACTCCTCGCTGGCCGAGCCGCCCATCGCCCCCGACGTCGCCGACACGATCACGTACCGCAGCCCGAGCCGTTCGAAGATCCTGATGTAGGCGTCGCGGTGCTTCGCGTACGACTCGGACAGGCCCTCGTCCGTCAGATCGAAGGAGTAGGAGTCCTTCATGAGGAACTCGCGGCCACGAAGGATGCCCGCGCGGGGGCGCTCCTCGTCCCGGTACTTGGTCTGGATCTGGTAAAGGACGACCGGGTAGTCCTTGTACGAGGCGTACTCGCCCTTCACCAGAAGGGTGAACAGCTCCTCGTGGGTGGGGCCGAGGAGGTAGTCGCCGCCCTTGCGGTCCTTGAGCCGGAAGATGTTCGGGCCGTACTCCGTCCAGCGGTTCGTGGCCTCGTAGGGCTCGCGCGGCAGCAGCGCGGGGAACTGGATCTCCTGGGCGCCCATGGCGTCCATCTCCTCGCGCACCACCTGCTCGACGGCGCGCAACACCCGCAGTCCCAGCGGCAGCCAGGAGTAGATCCCCGGCGCGACGCGGCGGACGTAGCCGGCGCGGACGAGCAGCCTGTGGCTCGGCACCTCCGCGTCCGCCGGGTCCTCCCGCAGGGTCCGCAGGAACAGCGACGACATCCTGGTCAGCACCTTGCGAAGGGTAGCGACGCCGTCCGACGCCCGTCGCCCCGGTTCCGGCTCCCTGTGGACAACCGGTGTTGTCGGTGGTGGCCGCTCTACTTCCATCGAACACCGCTCACGGAGCCGGACACCCCTCAGGAGGACGACATGGCACTCGCACACGGACGAAGGGTGTTGCGCGGTGTGTGACCACGCTCACCGACTTCGACCCGCACCAACTGCTCGCCGGGGGCCGGCTGGGGGTGCTCGCCACCCTCAAGGCGGACGGGCGTCCCCAGCTCTCCCCCGTCACCCCGTACTTCGACCGCGAGGCCGGCGTCCTCTACGTCTCGATGACGGAGGGGCGCGCGAAGACGACGAACCTCCGGCGTGATCCGCGTACGGCGCTCGAGGTGACGAGCGGCGACGGGTGGTCGTGGGCGACGGCGGAGGGCCCGGTGACGCTCACGGGGCCGGGCACGGACCCGGACGGGCCGGAGGTCCAGGCCCTCGTCGGCTACTACCGCGCGGCCGCGGGCGAGCACCCGGACTGGGCCGAGTACCGCACGGCGATGGTGGCCGACCGGCGGGTGCTGATGGCGATGCGGGTGGAGCGCGTGTACGGCGCGAAGATCCGCTGACAGGCGGGGCGCGCCCGCCGCTGCGGTGTTCCGGACCGCCCTGTCGCTCGACCGAGCAGCGGATGCGTGGCGGCTACCGTGGGCGCCGTGCTCGTTCTGCTGCCGCCGTCGGAGACCAAGCGCGCCGGCGGCGCGGGGCCGCCTCTCTCGATGTCGGCCCTGTCGTTCCCGGAGCTGGACCCGCTGCGCAAGGTGTTGGTGGTCGAGCTGGTCGAGCTGGCGCGCGATGTCGCCGCGAGCCGCGTGGCGTTGGGGCTCTCGCCCCGGCAGGACGACGAGATCGCCCGCAACGCGGTGCTGGTGAGCTCACCGACGCTGCCCGCGCTGCACCGCTACACCGGCGTCCTCTACGACGCGTTCGACGCCGGGGCGCTGCGGGGTGCCGCGGCGGCGCGGGCCGGGGCGCGGCTGATGGTCGGATCGGCGCTGTTCGGCCTGGTGCGCGCCACCGACCCGGTGCCGGCCTACCGGCTGTCCGCCGGCTCCGTGCTGCCCGCCCGCCCCACGCTCGCGGCCCGCTGGCGACCGCTGCTCGATCCCGTGCTCGCGGCGCTCGCCACCGATGAGCCGGTGGTGGACCTGCGCTCGGGGTCGTACGCCGCGCTCGGGCGGGTGCCCGGCGCGGTCACGGTGAACGTGCTGGCCGAGCGCCCCGACGGGAGCCGGTCCGTGGTCAGCCACGTCAACAAGGCGCACAAGGGGCGGCTGGCCCGGGCGCTCGCGGTGACGCGGGCGGAACCGTCGGACGCCGCCGGTGTGGCGGCGGTCGCCCGGCGGGTCGGGATGCGCGTCGAGCGCTCCGGGGCGTCGCATCTGGATGTCGTGGTCCCGGCCTGACGGTTCGACTCACCGGGGCCCGCGCCCCGGTCGACGGCGTCACCACCCGTCTCGGGGGTGAGGGCACCACGCCCGGGACGTTGCGCGGAAACCTCGTTGCGCGACGCCGAACGGCCCGGGCAGGGTGAGTGACGTCGAGCCGGGCTACCGGCGTAGCGCGGAGGAGGTGCGGCATGTCGACCGCCGTCCGGGACGTGACCTGCACCCGTCCCCCCGTTCCGCCCGCCTGAGAGGGTGTGTAGGCACCGGTCGGCGCGCTGCGCGCCCCCGAGGTCGTCCACACGCTCTGGACGCCGCCACGAACCGCGGCCGGCGGGCACCTCCCGTCTGGAGACCCCGCGTTGCGCGAGTACGACCTCGACGTTCCACCTGTCAAGAACCGTCGTCGACGCTTCGACGACGACGAACCCGTCCACCGCCGCCGGCGCGGCCCGGCCCCCGTCGACCTCGACGGGCGCTCCGGCGTCGACCTCGACGGCCCACCCACCGGTGATCGCTGGTCCACCTGGGACGGCGCGCTGCACGGTCCCCGGCCCCGGCCGCCGTGGGTGATCACCGACCACGCCGCCGTCGATACGGAGCTCGGGGTGCTGAAGACCGGCAAGGAGGCCGACGTCCACCTCGTCGAGCGTGCCGTCCCGAGCACCGCGCGCCGCGTGCTGCTCGCCGCGAAGCGCTACCGCAGTGCCGAGCACCGGATGTTCCACCGCGACGCCGGCTACGTCGAGGGCCGAAGGGTCCGCCGCTCCCGCGAGACGCGCGCGATGGCACAGCGCACGGAGTTCGGCCGCGACCTGCTCGCCGGGCAGTGGGCGGCCGCCGAGTTCGCCGCGCTGGCCCGGCTGTGGAGCGACGGCGTCGCCGTGCCCTACCCGGTGTCGCTGGCCGGCACCGAGCTGCTGCTGGAGTTCGTCGGCTCACCCGACGGGTCGGCCGCTCCGCGCCTGGCGCAGCTGCGTCCCGACCCCGGTCAGCCGGCCGACCTGTGGCGTCAGCTCGTCGACGCGTTGCGCGGGCTGGCCCGCCACGGCCTGACCCACGGCGACCTGTCGGCGTTCAACCTGCTCGTTCACGACGGCAGGCTCGTGGTGATCGACCTGCCGCAGGTCGTCGACGTGGTCGGCAACCCGCAGGGAACGGCGTTCCTCGCCCGGGACGTGGCCCGCGTGGCCGACTGGTTCGCCGGTCGCGGGCTGCCTGCGGTGGCGGACGCAGTGGACGCGCTCGTCGAGGACTTGTGCGCGGACCTGCACATTCCACGGGCAAGCCTCTCCCGCACAACCTCACACGCCCGAGAAGGTCACACCGATCGGCGGTGAGGGCGGAGGACCGATCGGCCGGGCGTCGCGTATGCTTGATCACGAGCGCCCGGCCGTAAGGCCTGAGAGGGTGTTGAGAAATCCGCAGGGCGCACTGGTGCGTGGGCGGGGTTTCCCAAGATCCTCTGAGAGAGTCCGTCGTAGCGGGCGCCCCCTGCACCACTCATCAGGGCGTCACGTGCGCCCGGGCTCGTCCGGAGTGATCATCAGCGCTGCCATCTCGGCGCTGCCACCTCCTGCCGCGACGTGCCACGTCCCGGAGGTTCGTTTGTCTTCCCCCTTCGCTCGCCGTGCCCCGCGCACGTCGAACGCCTCGTCGTCGCGCCGCCCCTCGGGCGGCGGGCGACCCCGCTCGTCCCGCGGTCCTCGCGGTACCGGCGGCCCCTCCCCGGCCCTCGCCACCGCGATGCCGCCAGAGGTCCTGTGGACCGTCCCGGAGACCGGGATGCCGTCCTTCGCCGACCTCGGCCTGCCCGAGCCCGTGCTGCGGGCGCTGACGGCGGGCGGCTTCACAGCGCCGTTCCCGATCCAGGCGGCCACCCTGCCCGAGACCCTCGCCGGGCGTGACCTGCTCGGCCGCGGCCAGACCGGCTCCGGCAAGACTCTCGCCTTCGGCCTCGCGATGCTGTCCCGCCTCGCCGGCGATCGTGCGCAGGCCCGGCGCCCCCGCGGCCTCGTCCTCGTTCCGACGCGCGAGCTCGCCCAGCAGGTCGTCGACGCCGTGGTGCCCTACGCCAAGGCGCTGGGTCTGACCGTCACCTCGGTGGTGGGCGGCATGTCGTTCAACCGGCAGGCCGTCGAGCTGCAGCGTGGCGTCGACCTGCTGGTCGCCACGCCGGGTCGGCTCACCGACCACACCAACCAGCGCACCAGCGACCTGTCCGCGATCGAGGTCACCGCGATCGACGAGGCCGACCGGATGGCCGACATGGGCTTCCTGCCCCAGGTCCGCGCCATCCTCGACCTCACGCCGACGGACGGCCAGCGGCTGCTGTTCTCCGCGACGCTGGACGGCGAGGTCGCCACGCTGGTCCGCCGCTACCTGCACGACCCGGTGACCCGCGCGGTGTCCTCGTCCACTTCACAGGTCGAGACGATGGAGCACCACCTGCTTGTCGTCGACACCACCGCCAAGCCGCGCGTCGTCACCGAGATCGCCGCGCGGGACGGGCGCACCATCTTGTTCGTCCGCACCAAGCATGGCGTGGACCGGCTGGTGAAGACGTTACGTCGGGACGGGATCGCCGCCGGCGCGCTGCACGGCGGGAAGGCGCAGAACGCCCGCAACCGCGCGATCGCCGAGTTCAAGGAGGGCCGCACGCCGGTCCTGGTGGCCACGGACGTGGCCGCGCGCGGTATCCACGTCGACGACGTGAGCCTCGTCGTGCACGTCGACCCGCCGGCCGATCCGAAGGACTACCTGCACCGCGCCGGTCGGACGGCGCGGGCCGGCGAGTCGGGCACCGTGGTCACGATGGTGACCCCGCCCGAGCGCCGCGAGGTGGACCGGCTCACCCGCATGGCCGGCGTCCGCGCCACCAGCACTGAGGTCGTCCCCGGCGACACGGCGCTGACCCGGATCACCGGCGCCCGTACTCCGAGCGGTGTGCCGGTGGCCGAGCCGCCGAAGCCCGCGCAGAACGCACCGCGGAGGCGGTCCGGACCGGCCGGTCGAAGCCGGTCGAGCGTCGGACGCAGTGGTGGCGGGCGCTCGCGCCGCGCTGCCTGATCGCTGTAGGACCCACCGGGAAAGCCACGTTCAGGGATGAACGTGGCTTTCCTGCACGACGGGGCAGGCCGGTTCAGCTCAGGCCGAGCACCGACAGCGCCAGCCGGGCCGCCGCGCCGCCGTCCGTCTCGGCGACGGCCAGGGCTGCCGGCACGTCCAGGTTCGCCGACAACGCGGCCGTGACGGCCTGGGTCGCGGACGGCGAGCCGTCCGTCCCGCGGGCGGCGGCCGCGTACAGCCGCTCCAGGCGGTCCGCGGCGCGGTCCAGGCCGGCGGGCTCGAAGTCCCAGGGCTGCGCCCACGGCCGGTCGATCAGCAGCAGCCGCAGCACCGCGGGCGGGTACTGCTCGACGACGTCGCCCACGAGGACGAGGTTGCCGGCCGACTTGGCCATCTTCTCCCCGCCGACCCGCACGATGCCGATGTGCATCCAGGCGCGGGCGAACGGCGTCACCCCGGTGACGGCCTCGGCCATCGCTGCCTCGTACGCGTGGTGCGGGTAGCGCAGGTCCGCGCCGCCGACGTGCAGGTCCAGCGCCGGCCCGAAGGTCGTCAGCGCCATCGCGGCGCACTCGGCGTGCCAGCCCGGCCGCCCGTCCCCCCACGGGCTCGGCCACGCCGGCTCGGTCGTCCCGGCGCCCGGCCCCGCCGCCCGCCAGACGGCGACGTCCGCCCAGTCGTCCCGGCCCCCGGGCGTTCCGACACCGTCGAGGTCTTCGCCGAACTCGACCGCGAGCGCACGCGCCGTCGTCGCGTCCAATCCGGCCCGGGCCGCCACCCCCGCCCCTCGGAACCAGACGGTGCCCCCGCGCTCGTACGCGGCGCCGGCCTCGAGCAGGGCGGCGGCCAGCGCCTCGACCTGCGGGACGAAGTTGTGCGCGCGCGGCTCGTGGGTGGGCCTGCGCACGCCGAGCGCGGCCATGTCGCGGTCGAACCGGAACTGCTGGACCGCCGCGAAGGTGTCGAACCGCGACCCCGCGCTGGCCGCGGCGGCGTCGAGGACGTCGTCGACGTCGGTGACGTTGCGGCACACCTCGACGTCCACACCGGCCTGGCGCAGGACCCGGGCCGCGACGTCGCCCCAGACGAAGGTGGCGGCATGACCGAGGTGGGTCGTGTCGTACGGGGTGATCCCGCAGAGGTAGACGCGCGCCCGGCCGACGACCGGGACCGGGCGGTCCTCGAGGCGCAGCACCGTCAGCGCTCCGGACGGGCCCTGCGGCGGGCGGCGCGCCGCAGCTGCAGGATCCGCACGGTGCCGGGGATGGCGACGAGCAGGATGCCCGCGATCGCCGCCAGGAGCAGGGCCACGCCGACCGGCAGGGTGCCCTCGAGGGCGAAGAAGGAGATCTGCACCGGGGCGCCGTTCTGCAGGATGAACACCAGCAGGAACAGCAGGACCAGTGCGGAGAGGATCAGCCCGACCCAGAGCCCGCCGCTGCGGGAGCGCCGGACGGGGGTGGTGCCCGGGGTCGCGGTGCCCGGGGTCGGGGTCGCGGCCGGGCCCGGCTGCGTGGGTCCCTCGCCGACCGGGACGGGCACGCGCATCCCGGGGTCCGTGACCGGGTCCGCCGTCGGGTCGACCGGGCCTGCGCTGCCGTGCCCCGTCGGACGTCCGAGGCGCCCGCGCCCCGCGTCGTCGCTCATGTCCCCGTGTCCTCTTTCCTGGGTGCGATCGGTCGGGCTCGCCCGGACGGGCGGCGCATGGGCACGTGCGTAACCCCGTCCCAGTCGTAGCCGGGCCCGCTCGCGACGAAACCGAACCCACCGTACAGCCGGGTGAGGTGCTCCTGGGCGTCGAGCACGCACGGCGCGTCGCCGACCTGCTGCATCGCGGCGGTCAACAGGCGCCTGCTCAGCCCGTGCCCGCGGGCCGAGGGCGCAGTGCACACCCGCCCGATCCGCCGGGCCTCGGCCGGTTCGGCCAAGAGGCGCAGCGAGGCCAGGGGGGCGTCGTCCGGACCGACCCACAGGTGGACCGTGCCCGGTTCGAGGTCGCGGCCGTCGAGTTCCGGGTAGGCGCAGTGCTGCTCGACCACGAAGACATCGACCCGCAGCTTCAGCAGCCCGTACAGGCCCTGCGGGGTGAGCTCCGCCGCCGTCGCGTGCCGCACCGTGCCGTCCATGTCTACGCAATTTAGCCTCGGTGCTGTGCACCATCACGACCTGATCGTCATCGGTTCCGGTTCGGGCAACTCCTTCCTCGACGCCCGGTTCGAGCACCTCGACGTGGCACTCGTCGAGCGGGGGACGTTCGGGGGGACCTGTCTCAACGTCGGCTGCATCCCCACGAAGATGTTCGTGCACCCCGCCGACGTGGCACGCGCGGTCGGCCGGGCCGCGCATCTGGGGATCGACGCGACGGTGGACAAGGTCCGCTGGACCGACATCCGCGACCGGGTGTTCAACCGGATCGACCCGATCTCGGCCGCCGGCAGGCACTACCGCGCCGACCGCTGCCGGCACATCACCCTCTACGAGGGCCACGCGCGGTTCACCGGGCCCCACGAGCTGCACATCGAGGGCCCCGACGTCGCCGTCTCCGCGGACCGCATCGTGATCGCGGCGGGATCGCGGCCGACCGTGCCGCGGGTCGTCACGGAGTCAGGGGTGCCGTTCCACACCTCGGACACGGTGATGCGCATCGACGCCCTGCCCGAGCGGTTGATCATCCTGGGCTCGGGCTACATCTCCGCGGAGTTCGCGCACGTGTTCTCCGCGTTCGGCTGCGCCGTGTCGGTGGTCGGGCGGAGCGCGCCGATGCTGCGCGGCCAGGACGAGACGGTGTCCGAGCGGTTCACCGCACTGGCCCGCGACCACTGGGACGTGCACCTGGGGGCCGAGCCCGTGCGGGTCCGCAGCGACGGCGTCGAGATCATGCTCGACCTGGCCGACGGGGAGGTCGTCCGCGGTGACCTGTTGCTCGTCGCCACGGGCAGGCGGCCCAACGGCGACCGCCTCGACCTGCCCGCCGGGGGCATCCCGACCCACCCGGACGGCCGGGTCGTCGTCGACGAGTGCCAGCGCACCCCGGTGGACGGCGTGTACGCGCTCGGCGACGTCAGCTCGCCGTTCCAGCTCAAGCACGTCGCGAACCACGAGTCGGCGATCGTGGCGCACAACCTGCTGCACCCCCACGCGCCGCAGCCCGTCGATCACCGCTTCGTGCCGGCGGCGGTGTTCACCGAGCCGCAGATCGCCGCCGTCGGGCGCACCGAGCAGCAGTGCCGGGCCGAGGGCCTCGACTACGCGATGCACGTGCAGGCGTACGGCGATGTGGCCTACGGGTGGGCGATGGAGGATGACACCGGGTTCTGCAAGGTGCTGGCCGAGCGGGACACCGGCCGGCTGCTCGGCGCGCACATCCTCGGTCCGGACGCCTCGATCGTGATCCAGCCCCTGATCCAGGCCATGTCGTTCGGCCTCACCGCGACCGAGATGGCCACCGGGCAGTACTGGATCCACCCGGCCCTGCCCGAGCTGATCGAGAACGCCCTGCTCGGCCTGCGCCTCTAGCCCGTCTAGCCTGCTGCCTCGGCCGGTGGCGCGGCGGACCGCACCGCGGCCCGCGCGGCGTCGTACGGCGCCGGCGGTGGGTCCTCCTCGCGCAGCCCGGCCACCAGCGCCGTGATGTCGGACATGATCGCGGAGGTGGCGGCGTCCAGCGCCGTGCGCGTGCGCGGCCCGCCCAGCCAGCGGGACAGGTCCACCGGGGGGCCGGCGACGACCTGCACGGTCTTGCGGGGGAACGGGCGGGGGCGACGGTCCGGCGGTATGAGGCTCTGCGTGCCCCAGTTCGCGACCGGGATCACCGGCGCCCCGGTGACCAGCGCGATCCGGCCGATGCCATTCTTCGCCTTCATCGGCCAGCCGTCGGGGTCCGCGGTGAAGGTGCCCTCCGGGTAGAAGACGACGACCTCCCCGCGGCGCAGGGCCTCGATCGCCTCCTTGTAGGCGTCGGCGGCACGGGTGGACGCACGCTGCACGGGGATGTGGCGGCCGCCTGCCATGACCCAGCGCACCAGGGGGATCTTCCACAGCTCGGCCTTGGCGAGGAACCGGGGCATCCGGCCGTTCGAGATGGTGAAGGCGACGTCGTAGATGGGGTCGACGTCGGAGACGTGGTTGCAGGCCAGCAGCGCGCCGTCGGAGCGGGGCAGGTGCTCGCCACCGCCGAAAGCCACGCGCGCGCCGAACATCGTGAACGGCCACAGCGCCGAGATGGCGAAGCCGAACCAGAACCCCGAGCCGCGGCGGCGGCGCGTCACGCTCAGCGCGAGCACCTCGTGCGCCCGCAGCGGTCGCGGTGGACGTGGCCCGCGTCGCGTCATACCCGCTCCTCCCCTCGCCGCCGATGATCACACGAACAGGCGGGTGGGACACCGGCGGATCGGCGCCGGGGTGGTCACCCGCGCCCGGCGGGCGTCGGAGCGTCCACGGAAACCCGGTCCGTGCGCTCGGGGGCCTCGGGCGTTCCCCGGGGCTCATCGAGGCCGGGCAGCCCGTCGAGGCTCGTCGCGTTCCGCTCGGCGTGGTAGGTCGCGATCCGCTCGTCGTCGCGCGTGCGCCACACCCGGTCCAGCGTCTCGCGCTCCTCCACCAGCTCCATCCGGGGCACCGCGTAGCCGCAGGAGTCGGCCACGCGGGCCACGTCGACGACGATCACACCCCGCAGGTACGGCCTGCGGCTCGCTCCGGCCTCACCGAACGCTGCCAGCTCCGCCTCGAACCCGGGGTCGTCGACGAGCACCGCACGGCCGGTGCCGTGCAGTCGCACGATCGTCGGCCGCCGGTCGAACGAGCAGAACATCACGCAGATCCGGCCGTTCTCCCGCAGGTGCGCGACGGTCTCGACGCCACTACCGGTGATGTCGAGGTAGGCGAACGTGTGCGCGTCGACGACCCGGAAGGTGCCACTCGTACCCTTCGGGGAGAGGTTGACCAGCCCGTCGGCGGCGAGCGGCGCCGTCGCCACGAAGAACACCGGCTGCTTCTCGATCCAGGCCGCCAGCTCGGCGTCGATTCCGTCGTAGATCGTGGCCATGCGGCACCTCCGGGTCATCGGGCGCGCGTCGAGGGTTGGGGAGAATCCGCGGGGCGCGGCTTCTCAGGGCAGGGTGAGGATCTCGGCTCCGCCGCCGGTGACGACGACCGTGTGCTCGAACTGCGCTGTGCGCTTCCGGTCCTTCGTCAGCACCGTCCAGGCGTCGTCCCACATGTCGTAGTCGGCGGTGCCGAGGGTGATCATCGGCTCGATGGTGAAGGTCATCCCCTCCTCGAGCACCGTCGTCACCGCCGGGTCGTCGTAGTGCAGCACCACCAGGCCGGAGTGGAAGTCACGGCCGATGCCGTGGCCGGTGAAGTCGCGCACCACGCCGTAGCCGAACCGGCGGGCGTAGCTCTCGATGACCCGCCCGACGACATTGAGCGCCCGGCCCGGCCGGACCGCCTTGATCGCGCGCATGGTGGCCTGGTGGGTGCGCTCGACCAGCAGCCGGTCCTCCTCCGCCGCGTCGCCGGCGATGAAGGTGGCGTTGGTGTCGCCGTGGACGCCGCCGACGAACGCGGTGACGTCGATGTTGACGATGTCGCCGTCCTGGATCACGGTGGAGTCGGGGATGCCGTGGCAGATGACCTCGTTCAGGCTCGTGCAGCACGACTTCGGGAAGCCGCGGTAGCCCAGCGTCGACGGGTAGGCGTCGTGGTCGACAAGGAACTCGTGGACCACCCGGTCCACCTCATCCGTGGTCACCCCGGGAACGACGGCCGCGCCGCCTGCCTGCAGCGCCTGCGCCGCGATCCGACCGGCCACCCGCATGGCCTCGATGATCTCCGGTGGCTGCACCCACGGGTCCGCGCTGCGGGTGGGCCCTGCCTTGCCCACGTACTCCGGCCGCGGGATGTGGGCCGGGACCTCACGGCGGGGCGAGAGCGTGCCCGGGGTCAGCAGAGTGCGGGTGGACATGCGACCAGTTTAGAAGCGCGCTCCCCATGTGCGCCTGGAGCCGGACCCGGGAGCTCGGCGGGCCCGGCCGATCACCGCGTGGCGCGGTGTGCGGTCTTCGACACCAGCGCCGCGAGGCCCCGCCAGCCCAGCAGCAGCACCGCGAGGCTGAGCGTCGCGACCACGGCGAAGCTGAGCGGGAGGCGCCCGACGAAGCCGGCCCGCAGGAGGAGGCCGATGGCCGCCGTACAGACGAGAGCAACGGCGCCCGCAGGCCACGCGGCCGGGTCGCGCCGCACCACCGGCGTCGCCCACGCCACCACCAGCCCGACGCCGAACGGCGCCGCCGTTCCGACGAGCCCGAGGAGATCGTCGGCTTCGCCGTGGCTCAACCGGCCCACGGCGGCGAACACCACCACCGCGACGGCGTCGGCGGCGGCGGCCAGCAGGGTGATCCGCGAGGACGGCGCAGCGATGGACATCTGACCAGACTAGGCCCCGTGGGCCCGGATGCAGCTCGATCGGCGCGACCGATGTCGTTCCGCGTCGGGCGAACAGCGGACGGCCGCTCCCCAGATCCCCGCCCCGCTCCGGCGCCGCGCCACTACCGCGGCACTGCGCCGAGGAACCGTCCGGCCGCCGCCACCGCGGGCTCCGACGACCCGCCGTCGACCACGAGCACGGCGAAGGCGAGGTCTCCGCGATAGCCGACGAACCACCCGTGCGCGCGGGTACCGTCGTTCGTGAACTCTGCCGTGCCGGTCTTGCCGCTCACCTCGCCCAGGCCGTTCAGGGCCGTCGCGGTGCCCTCGGTGACGACCGCGCGCATCATCGTGCGGACCTGCTCGAGCGCTGCCGGGTCGGGTGTGGTGGCTGCGGTGAGGACCTCGGTCGGTCGCCCGGCGACCAGTTGCGGGACGACGGGCGCGCCGTGCGCGACGGTCGCGCCGACCAGCGCCATGCCCAACGGGCTCGCCAGGACCTGTCCCTGGCCGAACGCGTCTTCCGCGCGCTGGACGAGGTCCGGGGCGGCCGGCACCGCACCGGTGATCGTCGTCACGGTGGGAACCCCGTAGTCCGCCCCCAGACCGAGCTGCAGTGCCGCGGTGGTGAGCCCGTCCGGTGCCAGCCCGGCACCGACGGTGGCGAACGTCGTGTTGCAGGAACGGGCGAACGCCCTTCGCAAGGGCACGGTTCCGAGATCGAACCGCTCGGCGTTCGGCACCGGTCGGCCGCCGATCACGGTCTCTCCCGGGCACGCCACCGGGGTGTCTGCCGAGAGCCCGGCCTGCTCGACCCCCGCCAGCGCCGTCACGATCTTGAAGGTGGAGCCCGGCGGGAAGCGCCCCGTGAGCGCGAGCGCCCCGGCGGCGTCCGCAGCACCGTTCTGGGCGACCGCGAGCAGCTGCCCGGTCGACGGCTGCACCGCGACGAGCATCGCCTGCTGCGGGATCGGCTCGACGGCGTCCTCGGCGGCCGTCTGGACGGCGCGGTCCAGTGAGATCGCTGCCGTCGTCCCGGGTTTCGGGGCCTCCTCGACGAGCATGGCGACCGTGCCGCCCGCGGCGTCGACCGCCGCGACCGACCAGCCGGGCATGCCGTCGAGCTGCGCCGCGAGCGCCGTACGGACCGCGGGCAGGATCTGGCGCGCGAACCCCGCGTCCGGCGCCAGCAGCCGCTCGGAGGTGGTGAACCGCACCCCGGGCAGGTCGTGGATCGCGTTCTTCACCGTCCGGTAGTCCGCGTCGCGCAGGACGGCGACGGTGTAGGCGCGGCCGTCCGGCGTGCGCGCGGCGCCGTCCGTGATCGTCTGCGCGGTGATCGACGGCTCGATCGGCGACAACGCGGTGGCCAGCGCGCCCGTCACGGTCGGGAGGTCGCCGGTCTGCAGCCGGTCCAGCAGCACCGAGACGACGGGCGACGCGGTGAGCAGCGGCACGCCCGCCCGGTCGACGACCGGGGCCGGTTCGGCGGCGCCGGTGTTCAGCACCAGTCGCTGGCGGGCGGCCAGCTGCGGGTGCACGACGGTCGGCGCCCATGAGATCCGCCACGCCGGCCCCTCGCCCGTGGCGCGGCGCAGGCCCGCCTCGCCGTGGTAGCTCCAGATCCGGCCCTGCCCGAGGTCCCAGCGCAGATCCAGCGAGGCCGTCGCTGTGTCCGACGCGGTCCGCACCTGACCGACCTGCGCGGCGAGTCCGACCGGGGCGAGCGACTCGCGCACGGACGTGAGCAGCGCCGTCGCCGCCGCCGGGTCGTCCGTCAGGGCCGCGGCGGCCCGGTCGTCGCCACCGGACCAGGCCGTAGCGAAGGCCTGCGCGGCCTCCTCCGGGCCGTCCCCGCCGATCAGCCCGCACCCGGCGACGGTCGCCAGCAGCAGGACCAGCAGGGCGACCGGGCCCAAGCGTGTCCAAGGAGCCGACGCGGCCAGGCGGGGGCTCCTCGGTGAGGTAACAGCAAGGCGGGACACGCCGCGAGTATGCCGACCGGGTCCGACAAGTCCGCGGTACCGCGTCACAGGGGAGCGTGTCCGAGGACACCCGCCGGGGAGCGCCGAGGACATCGCCGGGGAGCGGTCTAGAAGAGCACCGTCGCGAAGCTTCCGACCTGCCGGAAGCCGATCCGCGTGTACGCCCGCCGCGCGACGGTGTTGAACCCGTTGACGTAGAGGCTCGACACCCGGCCCATGGCCGCGAGGCGGTCGGTCACGGCCGCGGTGCCGGTCGTTCCCAGACCGTGCCCGCGCCGGCCGGGATGCACCCACACGCCCTGGACCTGCCCGACCTGCCTGCTCAACGCCCCGATCTCAGCCTTGAACACGACCTCGTCGCCCTCGAAGCGGGCGAACGCGCGACCGGCCTGGATCAGCTCCGCGACGCGGGTGCGATACCCGACGCCGCCGTCGCCGAGCCGCGGGTCGACGCCGACCTCTTCAGTGAACATCGCGACGGCCGCGGGCAGGTAGTTGTCGAGCTCGTCGATCCGCACTGGACGCACCTGCGGGTCCGGCGCGATCACGGGTGGGCCGGTGAGCACCATGAGCGGCTGGTCCGCCCGGACCTCCCGGGGCTGGCACCAGTGCCCGGACAGGTCGTGCCACAGTGGCAGGACGAGCTCGGCGCGCCCCACGATCGACGAGCAGCCCCGGCCGTGGCGCCGGGCGCGCTCGGCGAAGCTGCGCAGGGCCTGCCTGGTGCCGTGCAGGGGAACCAGGTTCGCTCCCGAGAAGCACAGCCCGTCCAGCCGGGACCCGAAGGACCACATCTCCCCGCCGAGGCGCCACGGGTCGAGCCCGGCAAGCTCGACCCGCGCGGCGACCATGCACGTGGCGACGGGGTCGGCGTCCAGGACCGCGCGTACGGCGCCGCGGTCCCGGTCGTCGAGCACCCTTGCCCCGGCAAGCCTCAGCACCCCGTTACGGTGCCACATCGATGCCCCGGAGTTCACGTCAGGACCGGCGGCAGCGACCGGTTATCGGGCTCGCGATCAGCCGACCGTGACGGTCGGCTGCCCGTCCGAGGGCTCCATCGTCTCGGCGATCTTCATCGCCTCCTCGATCAACGTCTCGACGATCGCGTGCTCGGGGACGGTCTTGATCACCTCGCCGCGGACGAAGATCTGCCCCTTGCCGTTGCCCGATGCCACGCCAAGGTCCGCCTCACGGGCCTCGCCGGGACCGTTCACGACGCATCCCATCACCGCGACGCGCAGCGGGACCTCCAGGCCGTCCAGCCCGGCGGTGACCTCGTCCGCCAGCTTGTAGACGTCGACCTGGGCGCGCCCGCAGGATGGGCACGACACGATCTCCAGCTTGCGCGGACGCAGGTTCAGCGACTGCAGGATCTGCGTGCCGACCTTGATCTCCTCGACCGGGGGCGCCGACAGCGACACCCGGATGGTGTCGCCGATGCCCTTGCTCAGCAGGGCCCCGAAGGCGACCGCCGACTTGATCGTGCCCTGGAACGCGGGACCGGCCTCGGTGACGCCCAGGTGCAGCGGGTAGTCGCACTCCTGCGCGAGCAGCTCGTAGGCGCGGACCATGACCACGGGGTCGTTGTGCTTGACCGAGATCTTGATGTCGTGGAAGCCGTGCTCGGCGAACAGGCTCGCCTCCCACAGCGCGGACTCGACGAGGGCCTCCGGCGTTGCCTTGCCGTACTTCTGCAGCAGCCGCTTGTCCAGCGACCCCGCGTTGACCCCGATCCGGATCGGCGTGCCGTGGTCCCGCGCCGCCGCCGCGATCTCCTTGACCTGGTCGTCGAACTTGCGGATGTTGCCCGGGTTCACCCGCACGGCCGCGCAGCCTGCCTCGATCGCGGCGAAGACGTACTTGGGCTGGAAGTGGATGTCTGCGATCACCGGGATCTGGCTCTTGCGCGCGATCGCCGGGAGCGCGTCGGCGTCGTCCTGGCTGGGGCAGGCGACCCGGACGATGTCGCAGCCCGCCGCGGTGAGCTCGGCGATCTGCTGCAGGGTGGAGTTGACGTCCGCGGTCAGCGTGGTGGTCATCGACTGCACCGAGATGGGGTGCTCGCTGCCGACGCCTACGTGGCCGACCTGCAACTGCCGGGTCTTCCGACGCGGCGCCAGGGTCGGCGCGGGCGGTACGGGCATGCCGAGAGAGACACTCACGTATCCAGTATCCCCTCCGTCGATCGCCACCGTCGTGATCCCCACGTCAGACCCGTCACGTCCGGCCCTGCTGCTCCTGGGCACTCTGCAGCGTCGACGAGTGCGGCAGCCAGGTGGCCAGCTCCACCGGCCACCCGTCGGCGGACAGCACCGCGATTACCGCCGGGTCGTCGTCGAGCACCGAGGCGATCGTGCGGGTGCACGCCAGCCGGCGCAGCGTGTTGCGCTTCACCCAGCGCGCAGGCCGGTAGTCGTCGTCCGGGCGCATGTGCAGCGGTCCCGTGGGCAGGCCGTGCTCGGCGAGCCAGGCCGTCGTCAACGCGCGGGTGCGCTCGGGACGGCCGGTCAGGTAGATGACGTCGTGCTCGGCCTGGGCCGCGCGCAACCGGGCCGCACCCTCCTCGAGCAGCGGGTCGCGGTCCGCGGCGACGAAGAAGGCGTTCCACTGCTGCGGGCGGGACTGCAGGAAGTGGAGGCGATGTCGGACGTCGGCCAGCACCCCGTCGATGTCGAAGACCGCCAGAGGCCTCTGCCCGTCCTGCGCGCGCTCGCTCACCGCACTCCCTCGCCGCGCTCGGTCGGCGCTGCGCGCACGCGCTGTGACACTGGTTCGCTCGCTACGCTCGCTCACCCGAGCCGGATCGGGTTGACGATGTCCGCTGCGAGCGTCAACAGGCTCACCGCACCGCCCACCAGGATGACGAAGTAGGTCAGCGGCAACAGGCGCGTGTAGTCCACGGGCGGCATCTTCGGCTTCCCCAGGCGCGCTCGCACGGTGTCGCGAACCCGCTCGTAGAGGTTGACGGCGATATGGCCGCCGTCCAGCGGCAGCAGCGGGAGCAGGTTGAACACGCCGACGAAGAAGTTGAGCAGGGCCAGCAGGAGCACGAAGTACTCCCACAGCCCGCGCTCGGCCGCGTCACCGCCGATGATCGACGCACCGACCACGCTGACCGGGGTGTTCTCGTCGCGAACACCGCCACCCAGCGCGTCCCACAGCGCCGGGATCCGGTCGGGGAACGAGAGGATGCCCTGCCAGACGTTGCCGAACATCTCGCCGGTGAACTCCAGCGTGGCGGGAACGGCCGTCAGCGGCCCGTACATGAAGATCGCCTGCTGACCGGCGCCGATCGCGCCGACGGTCAGCGCGGCGCCGTTCGCGTCGAGCCGTGTCACGCGGGCGACGTCGATCGTGAGGCCGATCTCCTGCCCGCTCCGCTCGACGACGACCGGGGTGGGGCCAACCGCCGCCCGGATGGCCATGACGGCATCCGGCCACGTCGGGGTGGGGGTCCCGGCGACCGAGACCAGCCGGTCACCGCGCTGCAGCCCGGCGGCCAGCGCGGGCTCGGGCACGCCCGGCGCGCACGGCGCAAGCTCGGTGGCCGAGACCTGATTCGCCGCGCAGCTCAGCTCGCCGACGACCGGCGTGTTGCGGAGGTTCGGCAGGCCCGCCGACACCGCGAGGGCGTAGACCAGGACCATTCCGATGAGGAAGTGCGTGATCGAGCCGGCGGACAGCACGACGACGCGCTGCCAGGTGGGCTTCCGGAAGAACGCGTGGGGCGCTTCCTCCGGCGTCACCTCGTCCAGCGCCGTCATCCCCGCGATGTCGCAGAATCCGCCGGCGGGGATCGCCTTGAGGCCGTACTCGGTCTCGCCGCGGCGGAACGAGAAGACCTTCGGGCCGAACCCGATGAAGTAGCGGCGCACGCGCATGCCGAACGCCTTGGCCGTCCACATGTGACCCGCCTCGTGCAGCGCGATCGAGACCGCGATGCCGAGCGCGAACAGCACCACACCCAGCACGAACAACACTGCGCCGAAACCTCCCGGTCACTCGGCCGCGGGGTCCGCGGGCCTGCTCCACGGTATCCGAACTCCGTCGGCGGCCGGTGCCCGGCGCGGCGCGCCTCGTCGGAACACGCGGCCAGCACGTCGGGCCGCCGTCACCTGACCGCGGCGGTGACGCGCTCACGGGCGTGTGCGCGGGCCCAGTCCTCGGCCGCGGCGACGTCCGCCGGCGTGGCCGGGTCCGTTCGCCAGCCGTCGGCGGCGACGACGGTGGCCTCGACGACAGCGGTGAGGTCGGTGAAGCGCAGCCCGCCGGCGACGAACGCGGCGACGGCCTCCTCGTTCGCCGCGTTGAACACCGCGGGTAGGCAGCCGCCCGCCTCACCGGCATAGCGGGCGAGCCGCACACCGGGGAACGCGTCGTCGTCCAGCGGCTCGAACGTCCACGCCTGGGGGGCGTCCCACGTGCAGGGCGTGGCCACGGCGGGCACCCGATCCGGCCAGCCCAGGGCCAGCGCGATGGGCAGGCGCATGTCGGGCGGGCTGGCCTGCGCGATCGTCGAGCCGTCCACGAACGTGACCATCGAGTGCACCACCGACTGCGGGTGCACGACCACGTCGATCTGGTCGTAGGGCACGCCGAACAGCAGGTGTGCCTCGATCACCTCGAGGCCCTTGTTGACCAGCGTCGCGGAGTTGATCGTGACGACCGGACCCATGTCCCAGGTCGGGTGCGCCAGTGCCTGCTCCAGGGTGACGGCGGCCAGTTCGTCGCGCCGCCGCCCCCGGAACGGGCCGCCGGACGCGGTGAGCACCAGCCGTGCGACCTCGTCGCTGCGGCCGCCGCGCAGGCATTGGGCGATCGCCGAGTGCTCGGAGTCGACCGGGACGATCTGGCCGGGCCGCGCCGCAGCTGTCACCAGCGGGCCGCCCGCGACCAGCGACTCCTTGTTCGCCAGGGCCAGCCTGGCGCCGGTGGCCAGCGCGGCGAGCGTCGGGCCCAGGCCGCGGGAGCCGGTGATCCCGTTCAGCACGGTGTCCGCCGGAGTCGTCGCGGTGAGTTCGGTGGCGGCGTCCGGACCGGCGAGCACGTCCACCCCCGGCAGCTCGCGGCGCAGCGCGGGGGCCACGCCCGGGTCCGCGACGGCCACCCGATCCACGCCGTGCGCCACGGCTTGCGCGGCGAGCAGCGCGACGTCCGTGCCGGCGGCCGCCAGGCCCGCCACGCGGAACCGCTGCGGCCGGGCCGCGATCACGTCCAGCGCCTGCGTGCCGATCGAGCCGGTCGAGCCGAGGACGACGACGCGTCGGGGCCCATCGGCAATCGTTGCGTCCACGATCGTTCCGGTGGTGGTCATCGCGGCCATTCTGCCCGTGCTGTGCGACGATGTGGCACCACAGGGGCCGGCGAGAGCGTTGCCGCTGGAAGAGGATTGCCAGTGCAAGAGGATTGCCAGTGCAAGAGGGTGGAGGAGCCGTGGCGCGTACGTCCCGGAGGTCGGCACCGCAGGCCGGGGCGGTGGACCCGCGCGACGAGCCGTCGTCCGAGTGGGGGTGGCACGGCTCGTTCCCGAACGGCTCCCGCATCGCCGGTGTGGTCGTGGCGATCCTGCTGCTGGTGCTGCTGATCGGGCCGTACCAGACGCACCTTCAGGACTTCTGGCTGATCCCGATAGCGCTGGGTCTGCTGGTGCTGGTCGTGCGGGGCACGGTCAAGCGCCGCAACGACTGGCGCAAGTAGCGCCCGTGGCGTCCGGGTCTCCGGCGGTCGACATAGCGGTGGGCGATCGGACCGTGCGCCTGACCAACCCGGACCGCGTGTACTTCCCCGCGCGCGGGGAGACGAAGCTGGACCTGGCGCGCTACTACCTGTCCGTCGCGGACGGGGTGGTCCGCGCGCTGCGCGGCCGGCCGTGCATGCTGCACCGCTTCCCGACCGGCGTGACCGGGGAGAAGGTGCACCAGAAGCGGCTCCCCCGCGGCGCGCCGGACTGGGTGCAGACCGTCCGGGTGCACTTCCCCCGCTGGAACCGGTACGCCGACGAGCTCTGCGT
>CAVRHG010000035.1:0-120346 GCA_963720845.1 uncultured Actinomycetota bacterium
CGGTCCGCCGAGCACGGCCAGTTAGCGGCCTCACCCCGGGTGACCAGTAGATAGGTCACGGTGCGGCCCTCGGCGATCCACCGGGCGACCGCGCCCGCGGCCCCGTACTCGAGGTCGTCGGGGTGGGCGACGACGGCGAGGGCGCGCGACCAGTCGTCGGGGAAGGGGGTGTACGGGGTGGGCACGGGAGGATCCTGGCCGCTCACCGGGGCCGTCGCACCAACAGCCCGGGCCGACGAACGGCGCCCACAGGGCGTGGGCGCCGTCTGTCCTGCACTGACGCGGACTCGCGCCCGCAAACGTGCCGACTCGCGGCGGCGAACGTGCCGACTCGCGCGGGACCCGCGGGCCTTGGAGCTGGGGATCAGCCGAAGCGGTCGGGGTTCGGGCCGAGGCGGCCGTCCACGTTCAGGCCGCTGATCGCCGCGACGTCGTCGCCAGCCAGCTCGAAGTCGAAGACGTCGATGTTCTCCCGCATGCGCTCGGCGTGCATCGACTTCGGGAAGACGATGTTGCCCAGCTGCACGTGCCAGCGCAGCACGACCTGGGCAGGCGACTTGCCGTACTTGCCCGCCAGCGCACCGAGCAGCGGGTCGTCCAGCAGGCCCTGGCCTTGCCCGATGGGGCTCCACGCCTCCGTCGCGATGCCGTGCTGTGCGTGGTAGGCGCGCAGCTCGTCCTGGGTGAACCGCGGGTGCAGCTCGACCTGGTTGACCGCAGGGACCGTCTCGGTCTCCGCCTCGAGCCGCTGCAGGTTCGCGACGGTGAAGTTGGAGACGCCGATCGAGCGCGCCTTGCCCTCGGCAGCCGCCTTCTCGAACCCGCGCCACGTGTCGACGTAGCGGTCCTCCCGGGGCCGGGGCCAGTGGATCAGGTAGAGGTCGACGTGGTCGGTCCCGAGCCGCTTCAGGCTCTCGTCCAGCCGGCGGATCGCCGTGTCGTAGCCGTGGCCGTCGTTGTTGAGCTTCGTGGTGAGGAACACCTCGTCGCGGGAGAGGCCGGACTCCGCGAGCGCCTGCCCCACACCCTCCTCGTTGCCGTACATCTGCGCGGTGTCGATGTGCCGGTAGCCGGCGTCGAGGGCGGCACGGACCGTCGCGGCCGTCTCGTCCGGCGGCACCTGGAACACCCCGAAGCCGAACTGCGGGATCTCCACGCCGTTGTTGAGCCGAATATTCGGAACCTGGTTCATGGGTGTGGTCTACCCGTCCGGTCCCTCCGTCACCCCGGGTACGGTTCTGACGAGATGAGTGCCACCGTCAAGGCCACGGGCCTGTCCGCCGGACACGGCGCCCGCGTCCTGTTCTCCGGTCTCGACCTCGTGCTCGCCCCGGGTGACGTCGTCGGCCTCGTGGGGGCGAACGGTGCGGGCAAGTCCACGCTGCTGCGCATCCTCGCGGGGCAGACCGCCCCGGAGGAGGGCACGGTCGCCGTCAGCCCGCCGGCGGCCACGGTCGGCCACCTGCCACAGGAGCCCGACCGGCGCCCGGGCGAGACCGTGGTCGCGTTCCTCGCCCGCCGGACCGGCGTCGCGGAAGCGCAGGCGACGATGGACGCCGCCGCGGAGGCGCTGGGGTCCGGCGCGCCCGGTGCGGACGACGCCTACGCCACCGCGCTCGACCGCTGGCTCGCCCTGGGCGGCGCGGACCTCGACGAGCGTGCGGGAGCCGTTGCTGACGACGTGGCGCTCGTCATCCCGCCTGGAGGTCCCCGCCTTGCTTCGCAGCGGCGTCAACCTCCAGGACAAGCCCAGGGCGTCGCGCTCGACATGCCGATGACGGCATTGTCCGGCGGCCAGGCCGCCCGCGCGGGCCTGGCGGCGCTGCTGCTGTCGCGCTACGACGTCCTCCTGCTCGACGAGCCCACGAACGACCTCGACCTCGACGGGCTGGAGCGCCTCGAGCGGTTCGTCACCGGTCTGCGCTCGCCGGCCGTCATCGTCAGCCACGACCGGGAGTTCCTCGCCCGCACGGTGAACCGGATCGTCGAGCTGGACCTCGCGCAGCAGCAGGTCGGGGTCTACGAGGGCGGCTACGACAGCTACCTCGCCGAGCGCGAGGTGGCGCGGCGGCACGCGCGCGAGGCGTACGAGGAGTACGACGACAAGCGCGGGGCGCTCAAGGACCGCGCCGTCATGCAGCGCAACTGGATGGCGCAGGGCGTCCGCAACGCACGGCGCAAGGCGACCGACCCGGACAAGCACGTCAAGGCGTTCCGCCAGCAGACCAGCGAGAAGCAGGCCGCGAAGGCCCGGCAGACCGAGCGGGCGATCGAGCGGCTGGAGGTCGTCGAGGAACCGCGCAAGGAGTGGGAGCTGCGGATGACGATCGCCGCGGCACCCCGCTCGGGGACGGTCGTGGCGTCGCTGTCCGGTGCGGTGGTGCGCCGGGGGTCGTTCACGCTCGGGCCGATCGACGCCCGGGTCGACTGGGCGGACCGGATCGTGATCACCGGGGCGAACGGGTCGGGCAAGTCGACGCTGCTGGGCGCGCTGCTCGGGCGCATCCCGCTGGACGAGGGCAGCGGCGGGCTGGGCTCGTCCGTGCGGGTCGGCGAGATCGACCAGGCGCGCGGGCTGTTCCTCGGGCCGGAGCCGCTGGTCCGGGCGTTCCGCGACGCGGTCCCCGACTCGTCGGAGAGTGACGTCCGCACGCTGCTGGCGAAGTTCGGGCTGACCGGCGAGCACGTGCCTCGCCCGGCGGCCTCGCTGTCGCCGGGCGAGCGGACGCGGGCGGCGCTGGCGCTGTTGCAGGCGCGCGAGGTGAACCTGCTGGTGCTCGACGAGCCGACCAACCACCTGGACCTGCCCGCGATCGAGCAGCTGGAACAGGCGCTCGACGCGTTCCCCGGCACGGTCCTGCTGGTGACGCACGACCGCCGGATGCTCGAGAGCGTGCGCAGCACCCGGCGCTGGGTGGTCGAGGGAGGCCGAGTCCACGAAGAGTAGGCCGCCGACGTCCCGCCGCATGCCTGCCGGAACCTGGGGGTAGTCCGCGAGGTCGGCGAGAGTGCACGGATCGGATGTGGTGATGGAGCAACTCAAGGACGGCGTCGCGCAGACCGCGAAGGCGACGGCCGACGCCTACCGCGGAGACGAGCAGCGCCCGCTCGGCGGCTACGTCGTGATCATGGCATTGTTCGGGGCGTTGCTGTCCGGTGCCGCGGGGCTCGCGTCGGCCACGGGGCGCCGCCTGCCGGACGGGGTCGGCCCCTGGGACCTCGTGCTGCTCGCAGCCGGCACCCACAAGCTCTCGCGCACGCTGACGAAAGATGCCGTGACCAGCCCGCTGCGCGCGCCGTTCACGCGCTACCGGGAGAGCGGCGGCCCCGGCGAGGTCATGGAGGAGGTCCGGCACCGCGACGGCCTGCGGCACTCGATCGGCGAGCTGATCACCTGCCCGTTCTGCCTGGACGTCTGGATCGCAGCCGGCTTCACGATCGGCCTCGTGTTCGCGCCGCGGCTGACCCGGCTGATCGCCGCGGCGCTCACCGCCGTCACGGGCGCGGACTTCCTGCACCTGCTCTACGCCAAGGCGCAGGCGATCGGGGGCTGACCAGGCCGGCGCGGGCCGCCCACATCCCCATCACGACGACCGGCGGCTCCAGAAAACGGCTTGACGGTTCAACGAGACGGCGACGTCCGGAGTTCCCCGTCGGCCTCAGCCGTTGCCGAAGCTCAGGCTCTCCACCTTGATCGCGATGTGGGTCGGGACCGCGGCCAGCCGAGACGCGCTCGCCTGCCGGTCAGGGCAGAAGAAGATCTCCGAGGGGAACCGCGGGTCGTGGGGATACACGCTTCCGCTCAGGCTCACGATCTGACCGGACAGCACGGTGTAGGGGCTCTCGGTCGACGTCAGGATCTGGATCCAGGCCGTGCGGCCGTCCTTCTCCACCCAGAAGCCCTCGTCCGCGTCCACGGACGTGACCCGCAGACCGAACGCGTTGACCCGCCGTCCCACGTAGTTCGTCATCGGCTCGGGCATCTCCTGGGGCCACACCAGCGCCGGCTGGGCCTGCTCCGCGGCGAAGTCGGCGCTTACCGACGAGGACGTGCCGAAGCTGCTCAGCGCCGTGCCGGTGTGGTGCTCCCCGCCTCCGAGGAGCGCCCACCCGAACCCGATCGCGAGCAGCACCACGAGCGCGAAGCCCAGCGGCGTGCCGGTACTGCGATCCACGTGTCCTCCCGCGTGCCTAGCGGGTGTCACTCGCTCCAGTGAATAGCCGATACAGGCAGTGGTGAACCATCTGCCGACGCCTGCGACAACTACTGTGCCGGTCCGTGTCCCCGACAGCGCAGTCCGCCCTCTTCGACCCCGACGCCTGGACCTCCGTCGCCGGCTTCGACGACCTCACCGATATCACCTACCACCGTGCCGTCGACACCGGTGCGGTGCGGATCGCGTTCAACCGACCCGAGGTGCGCAACGCCTTCCGCCCGCACACCGTCGACGAGTTGTACCGCGCCCTCGACCACGCTCGGCAGACGCCGGACGTGGGGTGTGTGCTGCTCACCGGTAACGGACCGTCACCCCGGGACGGGGGCTGGGCCTTCTGCTCGGGCGGGGACCAGCGGATCCGGGGCCGCAGCGGCTACCAGTACGCCAGCGGGGAGACCGCGGACACGGTCGACGCCGCCCGGTCGGGCCGGCTGCACATCCTGGAGTGCCAGCGGCTGATCCGGTTCATGCCCAAGGTGGTGATTGCCGTCGTGCCCGGGTGGGCGGCGGGCGGCGGACACTCGCTGCACGTCACCTGCGACCTGACGTTGGCCAGCGCCGAGCACGCGCGCTTCAAGCAGACGGACGCGGACGTCGGCAGTTTCGACGGCGGCTACGGCTCGGCCTACCTCGCCCGGCAGGTCGGCCAGAAGTTCGCCCGCGAGATCTTCTTCCTCGGGCGCACCTACACCGCCGAACAGGCGCACCACATGGGGATGGTCAACGAGGTGGTGCCGCACGCGGACCTGGAGCGGGTCGCGCTGGAGTGGGCGCGCGAGGTCAACGGCAAGTCGCCGACGGCGCAGCGGATGCTCAAGTACGCGTTCAACCTGCTCGACGACGGGCTGGTGGGCCAACAGCTGTTCGCGGGTGAGGCGACGCGGCTGGCCTACCTGACCGACGAGGCGGTGGAGGGCCGCGACGCCTTCCTGCAGAAGCGTGACCCCGACTGGAGCCCGTACCCCTGGCACTACTGAGGCCCCGATCCGGCGATCGCGGCCTGACGCACGCCCACCTGCGTCGACGCACAGCGCGCCCGGCCGGCGCACCCGCTGCAACACGTGCGCCGGGCGCGCAGGGTGTGCACCGGCTCGCAGGACGTGCGGAGACGCGGCGGCGCGACGGAGGATGGGCCGGTGCGGATCATCCGGCTCGACGGCTCGCCCGCGGCCGTGGGCGCACTCGCCGACGCCGTCGCCCACGCGCTGGACGGCGGCCCGGCCGTGCTGCCGCTCGACGCCGCCGCGCCCCGGTACGCGCGAGTCCCTCCGCCCCGCACCGCAAACCACCCGACCCCGGACAACCCCGAGGCAACCCTTCCGACCGATCCCGGCGACGGCGTGCTCGTGGGGACCTCCGGTTCCACCGGCCGGCCGAGGCTGGTCGTGCTCCCGGCCACCGCGCTGCGGGCCTCCGCGGACGCCACCGCCGCGCGCCTCGGCGGACCCGGGCGCTGGCTGCTCGCCCTCCCTGCCGACCATGTCGCGGGCGTCCAGGTCGTGGTGCGGGCACTGCTCGCCGGCGCCGCACCGGTCGTGCAGGACCTGCGGGGCGGGTTCCGGCCCGACGGGTTCATCGCCGCGACGGCCCGGCTCGGCCCCGGGCGGCGGTACACGAGCCTTGTGCCCACCCAGTTGCTGCGTCTGCTCGACGCCGGCGGTGCCGCGCTGGAGGCGCTGCGGGGCTACGACGCGGTGCTCGTCGGCGGCGCCGCCCTCGACGCCCGGTTGCGGTCGCGCGCCGACGCGGCCGGGGTCCGGATCGTCACGACCTACGGCATGACCGAGACCGCGGGCGGCTGCGTCTACGACGGGCTGCCGCTCGGCGGGGTGCGGGTCCGCATGGACGCCGACGGTCGCATCGTGATCGGCGGCCCGACGCTGGCGGCCGGCTACCTCGACGACCCGGTCGCGACCCGGGCCGCGTTCGTCGAGCACGACAGCGGCCGCGCGTTCCGGACCGGCGACCTCGGCCGCTCGGTGGACGGCCGGCTCGAGGTGCTCGGCCGCGTCGATGACGTGATCGTCACCGGCGGGGAGAAGGTCGCCCCGACCGCCGTCGAACGCGTGCTGACCGCCCAGCCCGGGGTGCGTGCAGCGTGCGTCGTCGGCCTGCCCGACCCGGAATGGGGCGCGGTCGTCGCGGCGGTCCTGGTCGTCGACGCCTCACCGGCCACGGACGGCCTGCGAGCGGCGGTGCGCGCGGTGCTCGGCCGGGCTGCGGTACCGCGCGTGCTGCGCACCGTCGACGCCCTGCCGCTGCGCGGGATCGGCAAGCCGGACCGGGCCGCGGTCGCGCGTCTGCTCGGCGAACCGCGGGCCCACCCGGCGGAGTGACCCGGGTCCACCCGGTCCGGTACTGCTCACTCTCCGTACTTGCACGACTCCCGAGGGTGCGATGTCCTGTCGGGCACCGACCGCCGACCGGGGGAGCAACCGACGATGCGGATGGCACGCGGCGCCGCGGCGGCCCTCGCCGGGGCGCTGGTGGTGGCGACGGCCGTCGTCGGCGCGTCGGCGGCGAACGCGGCCCCGGTGAGCGAGCGTAGCGCGCGAACAGTTGACACAGCGTCCGCGCCCTGCGTGCGAGCTTGCGAGCGCGCCATCAGCACAGTGCCCGGCGAAGCCGACCGAGCCCAGCGAGGGAGTGCGGTCAGCTGGTCGCCAGCGCTGGCCGGTGAGGCCGTCGGGGTCACGGTGGCGGGCCGGACGGTGCGGCTCGCCGCAGGCCTCGAGCTGTCCGGCACGGCCCGCGCCGACGGCCACGGCGCCGTCGGATCCCCCGGGCTGCTGACCCTGCCCGCCCACCACATGGACGTACCCGTCGACCGGGTCGACGCGGTGCTCACGCTTGCTGCGGGCAGTCCCGGCGCGGCCGCGTCGGTGGACGTCCGCGGCCTGCGTGCCCTCGGCGGGTGGACGGAGTGGGAGCCCGGCGTACCGACAAGCGGCCCGGCGGCGGCCCGGAGCCTCACGGTCGCGCTCCCCGAGCCCGTCGTCGACGTCCAGGCGCGCCTCGTGCTCACCCCGCCGGCGAACGCGGGGTGGGCGGTGCCGGGGCCCGTCGTCCGCGACCTCACTCTGACCGCCCACGTCGCGACCCGGACGAAGGCCACGGCGAAGCGCGACCCCCGCCGGTACCGGGTGTTCGCCACCCGCGAGGGCCTCGTCGGCGGAACCACGGCGAACGGGCACATCATCGGCGAGCGGGACCTGTTCGTCGCCATGCCCTCGCGCCGCGCCCTCGCGCCGCGCGACAGCAGCGACTACACGGTCAAGGTGTGCGCCCCGGCCGGGCGCTGCGCGTTCGCACCGGTGTGGGACGTCGGGCCGTGGAACACCCGCGACGACTACTGGAACGCCGAGAAGCGCGAGCAGTGGCGCGACCTCCCGCCCGGGGTGCCACAGGCGCAGGCCGCCCGGCAGAACGGCTACAACGGCGGCAAGGACCAGTTCGGGCGGAGGGTGCTCAATCCCGCGGGCATCGACCTCGCGGACGGGCTGTTCTGGGACGCGCTCGGGCTGACCGACAACGCCTGGGTCACCGTCGACTACCTGTGGACGGGCGACAGCCCGCTGGCCATGGTCCGCGTCGACGGCCGGGTCGACCTGCGCAACGCACCGGACGCCGCGGCGCGGATCGTCGGGCTCGCCGCCGACGGCGCCGCGGTGCCCCTGCAGTGCGTGGCGGGCAGCTGGCTGCGGGTCGGCACCGGCCAGTTCCTGCCGGCCTCGGCCGTGCCGCGTCAGCAGTGGCCCCGGCACCTCCCTGGTTGTCCTCGCTAGCCTGAGACGGTGGCGAGCGTCGGGGAGTGGATCTCGGGGGCGCGGCCGCGGACGCTGCCGACCGCGGTCTCCCCCGTGCTCGTCGGCACCGGCGCGGCTATCGGTGCTGGGGCGGTGCAGCCGTTCCGGGCGCTGCTCGCACTGGTCGTCGCCGTCACCCTCGTGGTCGGCGTCAACTACGCCAACGACTACTCCGACGGCATCCGCGGCACGGACGACGAGCGGGTCGGACCGATGCGGCTGGTCGGGTCGCGGCTGGCCGCGCCCATGGCGGTGCGCAACGCAGCCTTCCTGTGCTTCTCGGTCGCGGCGCTCGCCGGGCTCACCCTGGTGTCGCTGACGCGGCAGTGGTGGCTCGTGGCCGTCGGCGCCGTCTGCATCGCGGGTGCCTGGTTCTACACCGGCGGGCGCCGCCCCTACGGCTACGCCGGGCTGGGCGAGGTGGCCGTCTTCACGTTCTTCGGGCCGGTCGCGGTGCTCGGGACGGCCGTGACGCAGAGCGGCACGGTGAGCGCGCCCGCGATCGTCGGCGCCGTGGGTGTGGGCCTGCTGGCGTGCGCCGTGCTGGTGGTCAACAACCTGCGCGACATCCCCGGCGACACCGCCGTGGGCAAGCGGACGCTCGCGGTCGCCCTCGGCGACCGGGACACGCGGCGGCTCTACGCCGCGTGCGTGCTGCTGCCGCTCGGCCTGTCCGCGCTGGCCGGTGTCCGCTCCTGGCCGATGCTGCTCGGCCTGCTCGCGCTGCCGCTGGCCGTCGCCGTGACCCGGCGGGTGCTGGGCGGCGCCGACGGGCGGCGGTTGGTGCGGGTGCTCGGCGACACGGGGCTGCTGCTGCTGGCGTGGTCAGTCGCGACGGGCGTCGGGCTGGCTCTCGGACCGGTCGCCTGAGCCGGCGTCGGGGGACGGCGTCCCGTCTTCCGGTGCGGCGGGTGATTCCACGCGATCCTCCCGGATCTCCGCGGTCCCGTCCGGCTCCGGCTCCGGCTCGGGCTCCTCGCCCCGCAGCCGGGCTCGCAGCGCCGCACGTTCCTCCCCGCGCCGGGCCCGCGCCGCGACCAGCGCGACGTCCAGCCGGCTCCGCAGCCCGCGGAACACGAGCATCGACAGGGGCAACGCGACGATCAGGGCCACGAACAGGGCGATGACGAGCGGGGCGCCTGCCATGATCAGGAGCGCGGCGATCAGCACGAGCAGGCCGAGCCGGGCCAGCGCGTAGAGGGCGAGCGTCGCGGCCAGGCCCGGCTCGCTCGCCGAGCGGGCACGCGGACCGGCGGGAGCACTCATGAGACGAGCGTACGGTCGTCAGAAGAGTGCGGCTCATGCGCCCGATTCGTCCTTCAAGGGCCCTTTACCTCGACCCAACCGTTCGAGTACCTGGCATCACCAGTGTCACGATGGCCGGGAACATCCGAGATTCCCCGGATCGACGCTCTTGGGAGACGCCATGGCCACCCCCACTCAGCCTGCGGACGGCGCGGAGCACCTGCTCACACCGGGCGAGGTCGCGAGCCTGTTCCGGGTCGACCCCAAGACCGTCACCCGCTGGGCGTCGGCCGGCCGCATCGGCTCCATCCGCACCCCGGGCGGTCACCGGCGCTTCCGCGAGTCGGAGGTCCGCAGCATGCTCGCGAGCCTGACGAGCGAGGCGCTGCCCCAGGCTCCGCGCTGAGCCCGCCGTCCCTTCTGACCCCGGCCCACAGCATCGTGACGGACGGCTGCGTGGACTTCACGCGCCGCACCGGCGCCTCGGCTAATCTCGACGGCGGAGGTGGTACCGATGCTGTTCCTCATCGCGTTCGTCGGCGCCGCGATCATCGCACTGGTGCTGTGGAAGGCGATGAGCGCGTCCCGCAGCGACGCACCCCCCGCCGCCCGACGACCACCGTCGCTCGGCACGACCCGGCCGCGCGTGAGCGGCCCGGACGACGACCCCGACTTCCTGCGTCAGCTCGACGAGAAGGTCAAGCGACGGGACGATCCCCCGACCGCCTGACGAACCCACCTCACGCCGGAAACGCGTCCGTGACCTCCGCCGCCAGCTCCAGCAGGCCCAACCGGGTGCGCGGGTCCAGGCGGTCCAGGTCCACCTCGGCCCCCTCCTGCAGGTGCGGGTCGAACGGGATCCGCACCACCGCGCGGCACCGCCCGGCGAAGTGCGCCGCCACCCGGTCCAGGTCCACCCCGCCCGCTGACCGGCTCACGCAGTTGATCACCGCGACCGCGTTGCGGACGAGGTCGCCGTGCCCGTGCGCGTCCAGCCAGTCCATCGTCGCCGAGGCGCTGCGCGCGCCGTCGATCGAGCCGGACGAGACCACCACGATCTGGTCCGCCACGCCCAGCACGCCGTACATCGCCGAGTGCATCAAGCCGGTGCCGCAGTCGGTGAGCACCATGTTGTAGAAGTGCTCGAGCAGGTTCACCGTGCGCCGATAGTCCTCCTCGCTGAAGGCCTCGGACACCGCCGGGTCCTGCTCGCTCGCGAGCACCTCCAGCCGCGACGGGCCCTGCGAGGTGTACGCGCGCACGTCGGTGTAGCGACGGACGCGCTGCGCGTCCCGCAGCAGGTGCCGGACGGTCGCGCTGGTCTCGAGCGGGATCTTCTGGCTCAGCGTGCCCCGGTCCGGGTTCGCGTCGACGGCCACCACGCGGTCCCCGCGCAGCGACGCGAAGGTGGCGCCCAGCGTCGCCGTCATCGTGGTCTTGCCGACGCCGCCCTTGAGGCTCAGCAGTGCGATCTTGTGGCAGCCCAGCAGCGGGGCGTTGATCCGCGCGATGAGCTCGCGGCGCCGGATGTCGGCCGGGCTCTCCCCCGGGTTGAGCAGCCGGCCGGACAGCACGTACACCAGCCGCCGCCAGCCCGACTGCGGCGGGCGCTTCGTCGGCCGCAGAAGCCGCGCCGACGACAGGTCCGTCGGGTCGTCGCCCGGCGCGCCGATACCCGAGCTCACCATGCCGCTGCGGGCCCGCTGCGCCTCCTGCGCGGCCACCGCGCCGGGATCGACCCAGCGGCCGAGGCCCCGCGGGGGCGTCGGGCTGATCCGGTGCGGGGCGGCCGCCTCGAACGAAGTGCGGGGCGGACGCGTCGTGACCGGATCGGTCACTGCCTGGCGGGCGGCGACGTCGTGCTCCGCGGTGCGGGCCTCGGGCGTCGGCACCGACCAGCGGGCCGTGACGTCATGCTCCGCGGTGCGGGCCTCGGGCACCTGCCTGCGGGGAGCCGGTGCCTCCGATACGACGGACGAACCGGCACCGTCGGGCCGGACGATGTCCGGGCCGGCCGCCCGGGACTCCGACACGCCGGGTCCGGGGTCGGTGTCCGGCGGCGGCACGACCTCCAGACCGGCCACCGGTGTGGCGTGCTGGGGCTCACGACCGGCGGCAGGCGCGGAGAGTGTCGACGAGGCCCGGCGGCGGGAGCGACGCGCCGTCGCGTCCGCGTTCCACTGCTCTCGTACGTAGCGCCCGACGGAGCCGTCAGAGTACTCCGGATCGGCCTCGGTCACGATCGGCCCCCCGTCGTGACCATGCTCGTCCTGGCCAGCACGCTGCTCCGCACGGAATCCGACGGTAGTCGCGTCGTACCGCACGGTCGATGGGCTGGACGGGGGCCGATGGTCACGGACCGCGAGACATATCGCACGGCCGGTCAGATCCCGGCGTACGAGTGGAGGCCGGCGACGACCATGTTGATGAAGAAAAGATTGAAGAGCACGACCGCCAATCCGGCCACGTTGATCCACGCGGCGCGGCCGCTGCGCCAGCCCGCGGTGGCCCGTGCGTGCAGGTAGGCGGCGTACACGACCCAGGCGACGAACGCGACGGTCTCCTTCGGGTCCCAGCCCCAAAACCGGCCCCACGCGGCCTCCGCCCAGATCGCCCCGGCGATCACGCCGAACGTGTAGAGCGGGAAGGCGACGATCGTGGTGCGGTAGGCCAGCCGGTCCAGTGCCGCCGCCGAGGGCAGCCGGTCGACCAGCGCGCCGCGGGCGGACCGGCGCAGCAGGTAGAGCACGCTGGCGATGCCCGGGACGAACAGCAGCCCGGACGACACGGTGATCGTGGTGACGTGCACGACCAGCCAGTACGACCGCAGGGCCGGCACGACCGGGGCGGCCCGCGCGTAGAGGACCGTGCCTGCGAGGAAGAGCAGGATCACGATAGGCAGCAGGACGAACAGCGTGACGGCCCGCAGCGCCGGGACGCGGCGCAGCACGACGAGCCACGTCACGACCGCGGCAAGGCAGACGGCAGAGGTGAACTCGTACATGTTGCCCAGTGGCCAGCGGTCCGCGGCCAGCCCGCGGGTGATGATCGACCCGAGCTGGAGCATCGCGGCGAGCACGACCAGGTTCGCCGCGGCCCCGCCGAACCGGTCCGCCCGGCTGCGCACAGGCCGGTCCGGCGCCGGGGCGTCGGGGGGCGGGGGCGCTCCGCCGACGGACACCGGCACCGCCGCGGGCTCGTGCGCCGAGCGCAGCGCCGCGTACTCGGCGGCGTGCAGCGCCATGGCCAGCACGTACACCCCGACCGCCGCCATGAACAGCCGGTCGCTGTAGATGGCGAGCACCACGTCGTTCACGGGCCGTCCTCCGTCTTCGGGGATTGCTGCACGTCGTCGCCCGGGCGCGTCCCGAGCACCTCGGCGGTGAGCCGGTCGAACTCCTCGCCGTACCCCGCGCGGTCCGTGCGCGCGAGCCCGCCGAGCTCCACCCGGGTACCGCCCGCGGCCTGCGGCGTCAGCCGTACCCAGAACCGCCGGCGCCGCACCGCCAGCGACAGCATCAGGCCGGCCAGCACGAAGACGGCCGACACGAGCACCCACAGCTGCGCGGGATCGTGGCTGACCTGCAGTGAAACCCAGTCCCGCACGCCGTCGAACCGGACCCGGGTGCCGTCGTCCAGCGTGATCTCGTCGCCGGGCCGCATGTTCTTCCGTGCCACCCGCGTCAGCTCGCCGGTGTCGAGCTTGCTCCGGTCGACCGTGAAGATCGACTGACCGCGCCCGTCGTCCAGCCCGAGGTCGCCGCGCAGCACGTCGACGGCCACCTCGGGATCCTCCAGCGCGGGGAACACCGACGTCACCACCTGTCCGCCCGAACTGGTGGGCGCGAGCAGACCCGTCACGGCGAGCTGGGTGGTGCGGCGCTGCTCCTCGTCCGTCACGCCGGGGCGGGCGAACTTCGTCGCGCCCTCCGACAGCAGCGTGGTCTGGTCGACCGGCCGCCACTGGACCTCACCCGTCCGCTGCTGCCCATCCGGATAGGTGACGGTGAAGCGCGGGGCGTAGCCGTGCCCGAGCAGGTAGAGGCGGCTGCCGTCGGTGCGCAGCGGGTGGTTCACGGCGAGCGTCGCCTGCCGCCAGGCGGCCGTACCCGCGGCGAGGTCCGCCGTGGTCTGGAACCCGATCGCGGCGGTGAAGCTCGCGGGCTGGCCGGTCGCCTCGTAGGCGGCCGTGAAGTCGTCGACGCGCACGCAGAACGGCTGCAGGTCCGTGCCGTCCACGCGCAGGCCTGCGCGGAAGGAGTCGTAGCCGAGGATGCCGGTGTTGCAGAACTGCCCGCCCCCGGACAGCACGATGACCTGGCCCTCGTAGCCGAACAGCTTCCCGAGCGCGAATGCGACGAGCAGGCCGAGCAGGCTCAGGTGGAACACGAGGTTGCCGACGTCATGCAGGTGGCCACGTTCGGCCGAGACGGTCCGGATGTCCCCGGGCTCGTCGGACCACCGCACCCGCCAGCCCCGCAGCCGGCCGCGCACCCGCTCCTCGACGTCGACGACCGGCTCGGCCACCGACCGCTGCGCCGCGTGCGGGAGCCGGGCGAGGTTGCGCGGGGTGACCACCGGTGGGGTGCGGAGGCCGCGGAGCTGCTCGACGGTGCGCGGCACCAGGCAGCCGACCAGAGAGATCATCAGCAGCAGGTAGACCGCGGCGAACCAGGGCGCGGCGAAGACGCCGAAGAACTGCAGCCGGTCCAGCAGCGGCGCCAGCGTCGGGTGGTCGGCGAAGTACTGCGTGACGAGGCGCTGGTTCAGCGAGCGCTGCGGCAGCAGTGCGCCCGGCAGGGCGGCGAGGGCGAGCAGGAACAGGAGCACGAGGGCCGTGCGCATGCTCGTGAGGCCGCGCCAGGTGTTGCGCAGCAGCGCCCACGGTGCGCGCGGGGGTGCGGGCGTGCTCTCGTCCGGCGGTGTGGTGGGAGGCGCGGTGGTGGTCATCGAGTGCCCCGCACTAGAGCACCGGGGTGAAGCCGGCGACCGACACCTGCAGCTGCGCGAGCAGCCCGCCCCACAGCCCGCTGACCAGCAGCACCCCGACGGCGACCAGCAGGACGCCGCCGCAGACCTGGATCGCGCGTGTGTGCCGGCGCAACCAGCCGAGCGCGATCACGGCCCGGGAGGCGCCGAGCGCGATCACGACGAACGGCAGGCCCAGCCCTGCGCAGTAGGCGAGGGTGAGCACGACGCCGCGCAGCGAGCCGCCGCCGGTGCCCGCGGCGACGGCGACGACGCCCGCGAGCGTCGGCCCGACGCACGGCACCCAGCCCAGCCCGAACACCGCACCGAGCAGCGGCGCACCCCAGATCCCGGCGCGCGGCACCCAGTGCACCCGGCGCTCGCGCACCAGGAACGGGACCACCCCGACGAACGCGAGCCCCATCATGATCATGACGAGCCCGCCGACGCGCTGCAGCAGTACCTCGTTGCGCACCAGCGTGTCCGCCAGCCAGACGACCCCGACGAGGATCGCGCCGAACACGGCGGTGAACCCCGCGACGAACAACGCCGCCGCGCCGGCCACCCGCCACCGCCCCGCCCGCGGGCCGCGCGCCTCGTCCGGCGTCGCGGGCGGCGCGTCCGCTCCCACGAGCCCGGCGAGGTAGGCCAGGTAACCCGGGACCAGCGGCACCACGCACGGCGACGCGAAGCTGACCGCGCCCGCCAGCACGGCCACGGCGACCGCCGCGAACAGCGGGCCGCTGACCGCGAGCGTGGTCGAGGGGTCCATCACGGACGAGAGTAGGTGCCAGGACCGACAGTGCGCCCGTCGGGTTCTACGCGGCGTAGATCCGCTCCGGCGCGACGGTGCTGGTGCACGCTCGTTCGGTGGCTGGCTTTCCGTGATGCGCACGCCTCGGGGGGCGACCGCCACGAGCCCGGCCCACGCCCGCGGGCGCGTTGTTGCAGGCACGCCGACGCGTGTGAAGGGCGCGCTGTTGCTGTCCAGCATTGATCGACAAGCAATGACGCGCCTTTGAGGTGCGCGGCCAGGCCGGGCCGCACGCGCCCCAACCCCGACGTCGAGCGCCGAGGCGGCTTACGGGGCCGGCTCACCGGCCAGGCGCTGCACCAGCGGGATGAGCTCGGGCACCCGGATCGAGGTCAGGTACACCGCCGCGACGCGGTGCTGCCGGTCGAGCACGATCGTCGACGGCACCGTGTTGCGCGGGTAGCCGCGCAGCGCGGCCAGCGTCCGACCGGGAGGGTCGAACACGGAGTCGTAGGTGATGGCGCGGTCGCGGACGAAGTCGGCGGCGGCGGCGCGGTCGTCGCGCACGTCCACGCCGAGCACCGACACCCCGTCCGCGGCCGTCTGCTGCGCGACGAACTGCAGGTCCGGGGCCTCCACGCGGCAGGGGCCACACCAGGAGCCCCAGATGTTGAGCACGACGACCCGGCCGGCGAGATTCTCCAGCCCGACGGTCGTGCCTGGGTCGAGCAGGCTCTCCCCCGACAGCGCCCGCAGCGCGCCGCGGCTCTCCGGCGGGTCGTACAGGATCGTCGTCTGCCCGCCGGGGGCGACGAAGGTGAAGTCCTGGCCGGTCTCCACGGCGTCCTTGCTGGTGCTGCATGCCGTCAGCAGGACGGCTGCGACGACCAGCGCCGCCGGCCGGTATCCGGCGAGCCTCATGCGCCGGTCTGGGTGGGGTCGCTGCGGCCGGCGGGCTCGGTGTAGCGCAGCTGCACCAGCTCGCCGTCGTCGAAGACCAGCGAGGTCAGCGAGGCCAAGGCGCACTGGCGGCGCCGCGGGTCGTGCCACAGGTGCCGGCCGGTGACGTACCGGCGCAGCGTCCAGATCGGTAGCTGGTGGCTGACGCACAGCGCCTCGTGGCCCGACGCCAGCTCGCGGGCGCGGTGCACGGCGGCGAGCATCCGCTCGGCGATCTCCAGGTACGGCTCGCCCCACGAGGGCGTGAACGGGTCGCGCAGCAGCCACCAGTACTGGGGCCTGCGCAGCGCGCCGTCGCCGACGGCGACCCGCTTGCCCTCGAAGCTGTTGTCGGCCTCGATCAGCCGGTCGTCGGTGACGACCTCCAGGCCGTGCTGGGCGGCGGCCGGCGCGGCGGTCTCCTGCGCGCGCTGCAGCGGGGAGGCGAGCACGGCGGCCAGGTCGGCGTCGACGAGCGCCTTCGCGGCGAGGTCGGCCTGGTCGCGGCCGTTCGCCGAGAGCCGGAAGCCGGGGATCCGGCCGTAGAGGATCCTGTCCGGGTTGTGCACCTCGCCGTGCCGCAGGAGGTGGACGACCGTGCGGACCGGCGGCGTTCCCGGTGTCGCCGGTCCGCGTCCGTCGACGCCGGCCTCAGGATCATGCCGAGTCACTGCGCTGCGTCCGTCGGCGAGAGCGCCGTGGCGGCGGCCTTGGCGGCGTGCAGCAGGGCGTCGTCGATCGCCTGCCAGGCGTCGTCGTCCAGGGCCGTCGAGACGAACCACGCCTCGAAGGCGCTCGGCGGCGGGTAGACCCCGCGGTCCAGCAGCGCGTGGAAGAACGGGGGGAACCGCCACGTCTGCGCGGCCTGGGCGCCCGCGTAGTCGTGCACGTCGTCGTCGGTGAAGAACACCGACAGCATGTTCCCGGCGCGCTGCACGCGGTGCGGCACGCCCTGCGCCGACAGCGCGTCGCCCAGCATCCGCGCCAGCCGGTCCGCGTTCGCGTCCAGCGTCGCGTAGACGGCGTCGTCGGCGTTCCGGAGCGTGGCGAGCCCCGCGGCGACCGCGACGGGGTTCCCGGACAGCGTCCCGGCCTGGTAGACGGGGCCGGCCGGGGCGAGGTGGCTCATCGAGGCCGTCGGCCCGCCGAACGCCGCGGCCGGCAACCCGCCCGACATGACCTTGCCGAACGTGTAGAGGTCGCCCGCGACCCCCTCCAGGCCGTACCAGCCGGACCCGGAGACCCGGAAGCCGGTCATCACCTCGTCCATGATCAGCAGAGCGCCGTGGGCCGTGCAGAGCTCCTTGAGCCCGGCGTTGAAGCCCGGCAGCGGGGCGATGGCGCCCATGTTGCCCGCCGCCGCCTCGGTGATCACGCACGCGATCTCGCCGCCGCGCTCGGCGAACACCGCGCGCACGGCGTCGAGGTCGTTGTAGGGCAGCACGATCGTGTCGGCGGCCTGCGCGCCCGTCACGCCGGGGCTCGTCGGCAGGCCCAGCGTGGCGACGCCCGAGCCGGCCTGGGCGAGCAGGGCGTCCACATGCCCGTGGTAGCAGCCGGCGAACTTGACCACGCGCCTTCCGGCCAGTGATCCCGCGGGCGAGCCGGACGGCGCTCATCGTCGCCTCGGTGCCCGAGTTGACCAGCCGCACCTGCTCGACGGGGGCGACCCGCCCGATGATCTCCTCGGCGAGCTCGACCTCGGCGGGGGTCGGCGCGCCGAACGACAGCCCGTTGCCCGCGGCCTCCCGCACGGCCTCGACGACGGCGGGGTGCGCGTGACCGAGGATCATCGGCCCCCACGAGCAGATGAGGTCGACATAGCGGTGACCGTCGGCGTCGGTGAGCCACGGGCCGCGGGCCGAGACCATGAACCGCGGCGTGCCGCCCACGGAGGTGAAGGCGCGGACGGGCGAGTTGACCCCACCCGGGATCGCGGCGGCGGCGCGGGCGAACAGGGCGCGGGAGGCGTCAGTGCCGAGCTCGGCGACGGAGGGCGTGGTCACGGCCCCAGTCTTCCCCAGGACGCGACGGGGCGGCAGCAGGCCCGTCAGCGACGGCGGGCGAACCAGTCGCGGGCGGCCGGGGCGAACATCAACCCGACGCCCGCCAGCGCCAGTATCAGCGGGACGCGCGAGGACGGCGCCGCTCGCCGCGTCCAGCGGCAACCCCTGCGAGCCCGCCGCGACCACCGATGTCACGACCATCAGCGCGAACCCGGCGGCCGTCGCGGCGAGCAGCGCCCGCGCCCACCGGCGCCCGCCCCACGCCAGCACCCCGAGCAGCACGAAACCCAGCGCGACCGCGAGCATCACGAACCCCGTGATCCGGATCACCTGCGCGAGGTCGACCCCCAGCTGCTGGATCCGGGCCAGGTCCTCCGGAGGCAGCGCGGTCGCGGCCTGCCCCGCACCGGCCACCGCAAGCAGCCCGATCATGAGGTACGGCACCGCCGAGAGGACGACCAGCAGCAGGGCGAGATGCAGCGACCCCGGGCGCCGCGGCGGGAGCACCGGCTCGGGGCCCAGCCCCGCCGGGGAGGTCGGGTACGAGGCCGGGTAGGGGTAGTTGCCGTACGGGTTGTAGACGTACGGCGGATCGGCCGGTCCGCCGGTCGAGCCGTCCCCCGGCGACTGGTCGTACGGCGACCCGGGGTACACGGGCGCGCCGTACGGCGGCCGCGGGACGTACGGCTGTCGGCCGGACGGACGGGGTTCGGGCGGCGGCGCGTGCGGGTCCGGTTGGGGACGGGTCGGGATCGGCCCGTCGCGCTCGTCGGGCGCCCGCCCGTCCCCCGGGATAGTCACTCGCCCCCCTCGCTGACGCGTGTCAGCCGCTGCTGTGTCCAACGACCGGCGCACCCACCCACCCCGCCACGGTACCGCTGCCCACCTCGGGTCAGGAGCGGTTGCGCATGGCCCGGATGTCCTCCGACATCCGCACCACTGCGTAGTAGAACTCCAGGAACACCCGGAAGAAGATCACGTAGAACAGCGCGACGACCGCCCCGCCGATCAGCGCCACGAGCCCCGTCAGCGCGGAGTCGGCGAAGCCGGAGATCACGACGGCGACGTAGCCCAGCCCGATGCCGACCAGACCCAGGATGTACAGCAACTTGATCACGACGGGGGTCGCGAACGAGTTGAAGCTGAAGTCGAACAGCGCGCCGAAGAAGCTCGGCGCCTCGTTCTGTGGAGGGAGGCCGCCCGTCCCTGCCGGATAGCCCGGGTACCGCTGTTGGCCTGCGGCCTGCTGCCAGGAGGGCTGCGCCTGTCCGTAGCCGCCGGTCTGCGTGGGCGGCGGCGGGTAGGACCCGTAAGCCGGCTGCTCCGGCTGCTGCGGCTGCTGCTGGCCGTACCCCCCCGGGTAGGGCTGCTGGCCGTGCCACGCGGGCTGCTGCTCGCCGCCGGGAGCCGGATCGTTGCTCATCGTGCAGTTCCTCCACCAGATAGATGACGCGGGCCACGCGGGCCCCGGCGGGGCGGCAGCATACCTGCAGGTGGATCCGCGAACGCCCAGGTGGGCCAAACGTCACCCTTCAGTCGCGGTCCAGCCGTGCGGCCACCTCGACGGCCCAGTAGGTGAGCACGACGTCCGCACCGGCACGCCGGATCGCGGTGAGCGTCTCCAGGATCGTGCGCTCCCGGTCCAGCCAGCCGTTCGCCGCGGCCGCCTCGACCATCGCGTACTCGCCGGAGACCTGGTAGGCCGCGACCGGCACGTCCGCGACCTCCGCGACGGCGCGCAGCACGTCCAGATAGGCCATCGCCGGCTTGACCATCACCAGGTCCGCGCCCTCCTCGAGGTCCAGGGCGAGCTCGCGCAACGACTCGCGGACGTTCGCCGCGTCCTGCTGGTAGGTCTTGCGGTCGCCGCGCAGCTGGCTCTCCACCGCCTCGCGGAACGGCCCGTAGAACGCCGAGGCGTACTTGGCCGTGTAGGCGAGGATCCCCGTGTCGCGGTGGCCCGCGGCGTCGAGTGCGGCCCGGATGACGCCGACCTGGCCGTCCATCATCCCGCTCGGCCCCAGCAGGTGCGCCCCCGCGTCGGCCTGAGCCACGGCCATCCGCGCGTAGACGGCGAGCGTGGCGTCGTTGTCGACCCCGCCGTCGTCGCCGAGCACGCCGCAGTGGCCGTGGTCGGTGAACTCGTCGAGGCAGGTATCGGCCATGACGACGGTCGCGTCGCCGACCTCGGACCGCACGTCCCGCAGGGCGACGTTGAGCACGCCGTCCGGGTCGGCGCCTGCGGTGCCGGTGGCGTCCCGGCGGGCGGGGACACCGAAGAGCATGAGCCCGCCGACCCCCGCCGTCACGGCGTCGACGGCAGCCTTGCGCAGGGAGTCGCGGGAGTGCTGCACGACACCGGGCATCGACGCGATCGGCGTCGGCTCGGTGGCGCCCTCCTTCACGAACATCGGCAGCACGAGCTGGCGCGGGCGCAGGGTGGTCTCGGCGACGAGCCGCCGCAGCGCCGGCGTGGCGCGCAGCCGGCGGGGCCGGTGGGTCGGGAAGGCCATCACCCCAGCGTACGACGACCGAGGTCCGGAACGGCGTCAGCCCAAGGGCGGGAGGTGCTTGCGAATGTCCGGGTGCCGGGCGAGGACCCGCGCGACGTCCTCGTCCTGAGCCACGGTGAGGTGGGAGACGACTCTGTCCAGCTGATCCCTCAGCTCGCGCACGGTGGCTTCGAGGGCCGCAACTCGGTCCTCCAGCCTTCCGCGACGCATCATGCCGTGCAGCGTAGCCCGCTCGTTCACGACCCCGACGGGTCGTCGTCCTGCTCCCGGCGGGCCAGCAGGTCGGTGAGCATCTGCAGGCCGGCCGCCACTCCGTCGATCTTGGCTGTGACAGCCAGGAAGTTGCGGTCGGCCTGCGCGAACCCCCGGTCGACGTGGCTGCGCAGGTCGGTGAGGTCCTCGCGCATGGCGCTCAGCAGGCGGTTGTTCTGATCGCGGAAGCCGCGCATCTCGGCGCGCACGTCGGCGAACTCGGCGCGCGTCTCGGCACGGAACTCGCGCACCTCGACGCGGAGCTCGGCCGTGTCGCGGTCCGCGCCGCCCGCCAGGAACCGCGCCGCCCTGGCGTCGTCCTCGGCCCGGCGCAGCCGCGCCCGCAGCTCGTCCATGCCCTCGGGCTCCGTCACGACGCGGAGGTTACCCACGCACACCGGATCCCGAGGCCGTTCCGCCGAACTCGACGACGACGAGCCCGCCGGACTCGCCGGACGGGCGCGGCATCGTGGGAATTCAGCGGCGGCGGATCTTCGCCTTCCGCGGCGGCGGCAGCGCGCCCTCGGCCCGCAGCCGGGCCGCGTGGGCCGCCAGCGCATCGACCAGCGCGGGCACCCGCGCCTCCTCCGGCTGCACGTCCACCCGCAGGCCGAACTCGCGGGCGGTCTCAGCCGTCTGCGGGCCGATGCACGCGACGATCGTGCGCGCGTGCGGCTTGCCCGCGATCCCGACCAGGTTGCGCACCGTCGACGACGAGGTGAAGCACACCGCGTCGAACCCACCGGTCTTGATCGCCTCACGGATCGGCGCGGGCGGCGGGGCGGCGCGCACGGTGCGGTACGCGGTCACGTCGTCGATCTCCCAGCCGCGGTCCCGCAGGCCGGCGGCCAGCGTCTCGGTCGCGATGTCGGCCCGCGGCAGCAGCACCCGGTCCACCGGGTCGAGCACGTCGTCGTGCGGCGGGAAGATCGCCAGCAGGCCCTCCGACGACGACTCCTGCGACTCCAGGGCGTTCGGCACGAGGTCCGGCACGATGCCGAAGTCGCGCACGCGCTCGGCCGTCGCCGTGCCGACGCAGGCGATCTTGACGCCGGAGAACGCCCGGGCGTCCAGCCCGAACTCGGCGAACTTCTCCCACACCGCGCGCACGGCGTTCGTCGAGGTGAACACGACCCACTGGTAGCGCCCGTCGACCAGGCCCTTGACGGCGCGCTCCATCTGGGTGGGCGACCGCGGCGGTTCGACGGCGATGGTCGGCACCTCCTCGGCGGTCGCGCCGTGCACAGCGAGCCGGTCGCTCATCACGCCGGCCTGGTCCTTGGTGCGCGGCACCAGCACGCGCCACCCGTAGAGCGCACGCGACTCCCACCACGACAGCCGCGCGCGCTGCTCGACGGCGTCCCCGACCGTGACGACCAGCGGACCGTCGAGGTCCGCGGCCTCGCCTGCCAACGTCGCGAGAATGGTCTGCACGGTCTTCTGCGCGGTGAGCGTGCCCCGGGAGGTGACGGCGACCGGCGTCGTCGGCGCGAGGCCGTGCTCGGTCAGGCCCGCGACGAGGTCGGCCAGGTGGGCGGCCGATGCGTGCAGCACGAGCGGGCCGGGGACCGCGGCGAGCGCCGCCCAGTCCACACCCGCGCGCACGTCCGCCTCGACGTGTGCGGAGCCGAGCGGGACGCCCGCGTAGGCCGGCACGGCGGTGCTCGAGGAGACGCCGGGAACGACGTCGAACGGCAGGCCCGCGGCGGCCACGGCGAGGGTCTCGGCCACGACGGCGTCCGCCGTCAGCGGGTCGCCGCCGACCAGCCGCACGACCGAGCAGCCCGCGGTCGCCTCGGCGATCAGGCCCGCGGCGACCTCGGCCGGTTCGCCGACCGCAGGCCGGACCTCGGCGCCGTCCGCCACCAGGGCGAGCACACCTTCCGGTACGTCGGGGTCGGTAACCACCAGCGGGGCGAGGCGAGCGCGTCGCGCGCCCGAACGGTGAGCAACCCGGGGTCGCCGGGGCCGCTGCCCACGAAGGCGACACGCCCGGGGATGGACGGTGCGCGGTTCATCGATCTACTCCTGGTTGAGCGTGTACGGGGGCCCTGCCCATTTAGGTCGGGCCTCCCCCGGCGTCGAGTTCGTGATCCGGTGCGGGGCGGCCGCCCCGCACGGAGTGCGGGGGGGACGCGTCGTGGCCGGATCGGTCACGGCCGTGGCCGGATCGGTCATGCCGTGGCCGGATCGGTCACTGCCTCCCATGTCGAGCAGTTCGGCGGCGAGCGCCGCACCGAGCTTCTCGACGTCGTCGAGGTTGCCGGTGGCCGACGCGCGCAGCAGCGCACCGTCGCCCGTGCCGACCACCGCGCGCAGGAACACGCGGTCGACGACCCGGCCGTCTGTCCCCCTCCCGGGAGGGTGGTCACTGTCCCTCCCCGGGACCTCCCAGTCGGACACCACGTCGGCCAGCGCGCCCACGGGGGCGCTGCAGCCGGCTTCCAACGTCGCCAGCACCGCTCGCTCGGCGGTGACGGCCGCCCGCGCGCCCGCGTCGTCGAGCACCCGCGCGAGCAGGGCGGCCAACGCGGTGTCGGCCGCGCGGCACTCGACGGCGAGCGCACCCTGCGCGGGTGCGGGCAACATCTGCAGGGGGTCGAGCAGTTCGCCGGCCTCGTCGATGCGACCGAGGCGACGCAACCCGGCCGCGGCGACCACCACGGCGTCGAGCTCCCCGCTGCGGACCTTGCCGATGCGGGTGTCGACGTTGCCCCGGATCGGCACGGTGCGCAGGCCGAGGCCGAGGGCGTCGAGCTGGGCGACGCGCCGCGGTGACCCGGTGCCGACCGTCGCCCCCGCGGGTAGCTCGCCGAGCACCAGGCCGTCCCGGGCGACCAGCGCGTCGCGCGGGTCTTCCCGGGGCGGGACCGCAGCGATGACGAGCCGCGGGTCCGCTGCCGTAGGGAGATCCTTGTAGGAGTGCACGGCGAGGTCGACCTCTTCGGCCACGAGCGCGTCGCGCAGCTGCGAGACGAACACGCCGACGCCGAGCGTGCCGATCGGGGCGGACGAGCGGTCACCGGACGTGCTGATGGTGACCAGCTCGACGGTGTGGCCGGCATCGCGCAGCCGCTGCGCGACGAGTTCGGACTGGGCGACGGCCAGCGCGCTGGGCCGGGTGCCGAGGCGGAGCGGACCGGTCTGGGCTGGAGCGGTCACCGACGCTCCTCCTGCAGGTTCGCGGGTGTGGCGAAGCCGGCGTCGCCGGGCGCCTCCGACATCTCGCGCACGGTCTGCATCGGCGCCTCCAGTGCCGCGAGCACATCGCCGTGGCGCTGCACGGCGACCGCAGCGGGGGTATGCGGGTCCAGCTCGAACAGCTCGCGCAGGGCGTGCGCGTAGCTGCTGCCGTCCGGCCCCTCGGCCAGGCGCTTGACCTGCACCGTCGGGGTGTGCAGGAGCTTGTCGACGACGCGGCGCACGGTCTGCCCGAACTCGTCGCGGACGGCAGGGTCGAGGGCCGGCAGCCGCGCGTCGAGCCGCAGCAGCTCGGCGTCGATGACCTCCGCCGCGCGGCGCCGCAGCGCCGTCACCGTCGGGGTGACCTCCGCCGAGCGCCGGGCGGCCAGGTACGCCTGCGCCTCCTCGGCCACCAGCTCCTGGGCCGCGGCGACCGCCGCGCCGTGCGCTCGGGGGGCCAACCGGACCTGGAGGGTGACCAGGTCGACGACGGTGACACCGGGCAGCGCGGCCACGCCGGGATCGACGTCACGGGGCAGCCCGAGGTCGCAGACGGCCAGCGGGCGCCCGTCGCGGGCGACCACCGCGGCGGCCACGGTCTCGCGGGCGACGACCGTGCCGACCGCGCCGGTGCAGGCCACCAGCAGGTCCGCCGTAGCCAGCTCGTCCGCCAGGGCCTCGAGCGGGCCGGGACGGGCCGCGGTTCCGGTACGCCGGGTGTTGTGGACGAGCCGCTCCGCCCGCTCGGCGGACCGGTTGAGCACGACGATCTCGGCAGCCCCCGCGCGGCGGAGGTGGGCGGCGGCGAGCGCGCCCATCGCCCCGGCGCCGAGGATGACGGCCCGCACGCCGTCCAGGCCACGGCCGAGCGCGTCCGTCGCGGCGGCCAGCGCCTCCGAGACGACCGAGGCTCCCGCGGCGTCGATGCCGGTGCGGGTGTGCACTCGCTTGCCGACCCGCAGCGCCTGCTGCGAGAGCTCGTGCAGGGTGCGGCCCACCGTGCCGGCGGTGTCCGCGGCGGCGTAGGCGGCACGCAACTGGCCGAGGATCTGCGCCTCGCCGATCACCATGGAGTCCAGCCCCGCGGCGACGGCGAACAGGTGCTGCACGGCCGAGCCCGCGTAGTGCACGTACAGGTGCTCGGTGAGCTCGGGCATCGGCAGCCCGGCATGCCGGCCGAGCACGCCGGAGACGTCGGAGAGGCCGCCGTGGAAGGCGTCGACGACCGCGTAGACCTCGATGCGGTTGCAGGTCGACAGCATCATCACCTCGGTGACGTGACTGCCCTGCAGCATCTCGTCCAGCAGCTTGGGGATCTCGTCGACCCCGACGGCGGCGCGCTCCAGCAGCTCCACCGGGGCGCTGCGGTGCGACAAGCCGACGACGAGAACGCTCATCGCTCGGCCTCGCTGCGCTCGGCCGGCTTCGCCAGGCACTGTGCTGACTGCAAGCGCTGTGACACTGATTCGCTCGCAAGCTCGCTCATGACGTCACCACCGCGTGCCCGTTCACGGCGTCGTGGCCGGATCGGTCACTGTCCACATCCAGGCCGGCGAGGTGCCGGCGCGCGACGTGGAAGGCCAGGATCTGCAGCTCCACCGCAAGGTCCACCTTCCGCACCTCCACCTGCTCGGGTACCTGGAGGACCACCGGGGCGAAGTTCAGGATGCAGGAGACACCCGCTCGGACCAACAGGTCGCACGCGCCCTGCGCCGCTGGGGCGGGCGTGGCGATCATCCCGATCGTGACGTCGCGCTCGCGGCACGTCTGCGGGATGTCCCGCACGTGGTCCACGAGGATTCCGTTGATCTTGATTCCGACCAGGTCCGGGTCCACGTCGAACAGCGCCGTCACCGGGAAGCCCCGGCCCCCGAACCCGCCGTAGCCGGCCAGCGCGTGGCCGAGGTTGCCGATCCCGACGAGCGCGACGGACTGGCGGTGAGTGAGACCGAGGGCCGCCTCCAGGTGCCGCAGGAGCGGCCCGACCTCGTAGCCGACCCCGCGGATGCCGTGCGAGCCGACGTAGGACAGGTCCTTGCGCAGCTTGGCCGAGTTGACCCCGCAGACTGCTGCCAGCTCCTCGCTCGACACCGTCTCCGTGCCCCGCTCGGCGAACTCACCGAGGATGCGCAGGTACACCGCGAGGCGGGCGACGGTGGCCTCCGGGACGGCGCGCGTGCGCGCCCGGCCGGTGCCCGTGACGCTCGAGTCCCCGAGGGCGGGGGTGCCCTCCGGGCCTGCCTGCGGCGACGTCACGCTGACGCACTCCTCGGACGATCGAGATCGGGGTGGTCGCGGTCGAGGTACCCCGCTGCGGTGAACGCAGGGGAGGCCGGGTATTGACGGCGACGCTCCGCCACGGTAGTCGCTCGTGAACGGGTGCACAAAGTTGCGATCTTGAGCCGGATCGTGCTCGTGCGCGCGTGCGCCGGTGGGCGCGCGGAGGCTGCCGCTGGTCGCGGGGACCTCTCAGGACACGGTCACCACCACCGAGTGCCAGCCGGTCGCGCCGTCCGGCACCGGCGAGCTGCGCTGCTCGGGTTGGGTCGCGCCGGACCGGTCGGTGGCCCGGCACTGCAGCACGTGGCGGCCGGGCCCGAGGTCCAGCTCGGCCCGCCACATCCGCCACGTGTCGAGGTTCACCTCGGTCGCGAGCTGCGCGGGCTGCCACGGCCCGTCGTCGGCGCGGACCTCCACCCGCTCGATGCCGGTGTGCTGCGCCCAGGCCGTCCCGGCCAGCAGCACGCGCCCGGCGGTGACCTGGGCGAACGCCCGCGGCCGGTCCATCCGCGACTGGGTCTTGATCGGCGCCCGCCGCGCCCAGCCACGCTGCACCCAGTAGGCGTCGTACGCGGCGAAGGTCGTCAACTCGAGGTCGGTGACCCACTTCGTCGCGGACACGTAGCCGTACAGGCCGGGGACGACCATGCGCGCCGGGAACCCGTGCTCCCGGGGCAGCGCCTCGCCGTTCATCCCGACGGCGAGCAGCGCGCCACGGTCGGGCTCGAGCACGACCGCGGTCGGTGTGCCGGCGGTCCACCCGTCGACGCTGGTGGAGACCAGTTGGTCGGCGTCGCCGTGCACACCGGCGTCGCGCAGGAGGTCGCGCAGGGAGACGCCGACGAAGGTGGCGGTGGACACGAGCGGGCCGCCGACGTCGTTGGACACGCAGGTCAAGGTCACGGTGCGGGCGACGAGCGGGCGGGCGAGCAGGTCCGCGAACGAGAGCGTGACCTCGTGGTCGACCATGCCGTGGACCCGCAGCGTCCAGTCTGCGGACGTGAGCGCGGGGACACGCAGCGCGGCGTCGATCCGGTAGAAGTCCGCGTTGGACGTGATCACCGGGGGCGCGCCGAACGCGGCGAGGTCCGCGCCGGGCGGTATCGGAGGAGCGGGCGTGACCGGGGCGGCGGCGAGCATCCGGGTGACCTCGGCGCGGGAGTCGCCGACCCCGCGGCCGAGCAGCTGGCCCGCCCCGCCCGTCACGACCGCGGCGGCACCGACGACGCCGAGCGCGGCGGAGCCGTGCAGGACACCGCGACGCGTGATCTGGCCGGAGCCGGTGTCGGGGGCGTCCGGGGTCGGATCCGACGGGGCGGTACCCGCCCGGGGCAGCCGCGGGTGCAGCCAGCGGACCGCGAACACCCCGGCGACCGCCGCCACGAGCTGCGGGAGCAGGTCGAGCTGGGCGAACGACGGTGCCGTCCACGCTGCGGCGCCGGCCAGCAGCCCGAGCGCGACGACGACCGCCTCGGCCGGCCAGGGCGCCCGCCGCGCGGCGAGCCCGGCGAGCGCGGCCACGCCGGCGAGCACGACGGCGATCCCCGCGAGCAGCACCGCCTTGTCCGCGGTGCCGAACGTCGCGGTCGCGAACTCGACCACCGGCAGCGGGGCGAGCCGGACCACGGCGGCGGCGACCGTCAGCGGCGGTGAGGCGGCGGGGGCGACGAGCGCCGCGGCGAGGTGCCCGGTGCCGACGGCGAGGGCCACCGACGTGATGCCCAGCCCCGCCGCGGCCCCGCGCGGGATCCGCTGATGCTCTTCGCCCCCAGCAGGGTCGGGCGGGTCGGCGGGCACGGGGCGGGGTCAGCGGGCGGAGCCGACGAGCGCCGAGCGGAACCGCTGCTCCTCGACCTTCCAGAACCCGTGCTCGCGGCCATCGATGTCGATCACGGGGACCCGGTCGCCGTACTCGGCGCGCAGGTCCGGGTCGGCGTCGACGTCGACGGCCCGCCAGGTCTCCCCCAGCTCCCCGCAGATGCGGGCGACGTCGTCCTCGGCCTGCGCGCACGCGGGGCAGCCGAGCCGGGTGTAGACGGTCACCCGCGCACCGCCCACGGGCACCGAAACCTCCTCGGACACGCCGTCCTCCCTCTGTACAAAAGCCTGAAGCGTGCGGCGGCAACCTCAAGCCTGCGGCGGCCGGTCCACGAGCAGGTGGCGGGCCAGGCGCCCCGCCGCCGTGCGCGGCAGCACGTCGACGAACACCACCTGGGCCGGCACCTTGAACCGGGCCAGCCGGGCGCGGCAGTGCGCCTGCACCGCCTCCGCGTCCAGCTCCGCACCGGTCACGCGCACGACGACCGCCCGCACGGCCTGCCCCGTGCGCTCGTCCGGCACACCGATCACCGCCGCCTCGGCGACGGCGGGCAGCTCCCCGAGCACCCGCTCGACCTCGTGCGGGTAGACGGTGAAGCCGCTGACGACCACGAGGTCCGACGACCGGTCCACCAGGTGCAGCGCACCCGAGCCGTCGAGGAATCCCATGTCCGAAGTGACGAACCAGCCGTCGGCGGCGGGGCCCCCGGTCCGACCGGGCCAGTAGCCGGAGAACAGGTTGGGACCGCGCAGTGCGATGAGCCCGGCGTCGCTCGCGGGATCGGCGGGGCCCTCGACGTCCTGCGCGTCGTCGATCATGTCGCCGACCGGGTCGCCGGTCCGCACGGCGGCCCGGACCTCGGTCGCGGCGCGCTCGGCGACCGCCCGGACCTCGACGGCGGCACGTTCGGCCACGGCGCGGAACTCCGCGACGCCCCGCTCCGCAACCGCGAGGACGTCCGTGGCGACGCGGCTCGCGGCGGTGCGCACGGCGATCGCACCGGTGCCGGGCACCCCCGCCTCCCGGCGGATGTCGGTCGGTCCGGATCCGGTAGTGGCCGGCTCGGGCTCGCTCCCGGCGGCGGCAGCCGCCGCGCCGTCGGCGTCCGCCCCCTCCGGGTCCGGGACCGTCACGACCTCCGGCTCGTCGGTGGGCGAACCCGGGTCGTCGGCTGCCGCGGCCCCGGCCGGCTGCGTCACCGGACGGCCGTCGCGGTCCACGAGCCGCAGCTCGATCCCCGGCAGCGGGCGCCCCACCGAGCCCGGGGTCGCGATCCCGTCGATCGGTGTGCTCGTCACGACCGGCCCGGCCTCCGTCAGGCCGTAGCCCTCGACGATGCGGTGCCCGGTCGCCTCCTGGAAGGCCGTCGCCCACGGTCGCGGCAGCGGCACCCCGCCGCACGTGCACAGTCGCAGGCCTGCCAACGCGGTGCGCAGGCGCTCGGGCGGGAGCTCGAGCAGCGCGCGATAGGTCGACGGCACGCCGGCGAGTCCGCTCACCCGGTGCCGGGCGACCGTGTCGGCGAGTTCCTCGGCGTCGGGGCGCCCGGGACCGGGCAGCACGGCCGTCGCACCGGCCCAGCAGATCTGGAGCAGGCCGGCGGCCAGCCCGTACGCGTGGAACGGCGGCTGGGCGAGGAGAACGCGGTCCACCGGGGTGACGGGAGCCGGGCGCAGGGCCGCCGCCTGCGCGCGGTTGGCGAGCACGGCCCGGTGCGACAGGCACACGGCCCGCGACTCGGAGGTGTAGAGCAGCAGCGCGACGTCCTCCCCGCTGCCCACCGAGGCGACCGGCGCGCCCCGGTCGGTCAGGTCGGGCGGCCCGACGATCTCGACGTCCTGAGCGGGCACGGTCGGGTCGACCTGAGCGGGCACAGCCCCGTCGTCCACCAGGAGCCGGGGTGTGCAGTGGGCAACGATGGCGCTGACGTCGCCCGGTCCCACGGGCACCACCACCGCGCCCGCCCGCAGGGCACCGAGCACCGCGACGGCGAGGGCGGTCCCGCGCGCGCAGCGGATCACGACCCGGTCGCCGGCCACGACCCCGGCGCCCGCGAGCCGCCGCGCCTCGGCGGACACCGTGGCATCGAGCTCACCCCAGGTCAGCGTCGCGTCGGTCGCCGCGTCGATCAGCGCCGGATGGTCGGCGTGGCGGGCGGCGGCCGCCTCGACCAGGTCGGCCAGGTGCGTCGGGCGGTGCGTGCTGTCCACAGCGGCGGCCTCCTCACGCGTGTCCACAAGTGGGGCGACTGGTCGCGTCGTCCTCCAGTCTCTCGCCAGTCTTGCGCGCGCCGCCCGGCCCCGGCGACTGTGACCCGCGAACGAACGCAGAGTGACCGTCGATCGCACACAGCGTCACGCTGAGCGCAGTCCGGACACGCAGGCGGCACGTCACGGAGCGCCGGACGACGCTGACCGATCGTCACCGCCCACTCGGCGGTTGCTGCAGATGGTGAGCGGGCATGCGCGCTTCGGCACGGGATGCCGGTCGTATGCTCCGCCGCTACAGCCGACTCAACGCGCGACCCGACGGGTCGGGCGTCAAGCTCACCCGAGGGAGTGGCATGCCGACTGTCGCCAGTACGCCGCGGACGGTTCCGCGGTGCCCCGCACCACCCGCTCCCGAAGCCGACCGGGAGACATGACCCGCCCGATGCGCGTTTCCCGGCTGCTCCGCAGCGATTCCGCTCCCACCGGCGTGGACCGACCGGCCCCTGTCCCGCCCAATGGCCGCCCGCGACCGGTTCCGGGTGCCGCGCCCGTGACGGCCGTGCCCGGTGCACCGGTGACCCGACCGGTGGATCCGGCCGCGACCGGCGCCCTCGATCCCGTCGTGGGCGAGAAGGTCCCCGCCCGGCTCACCGACGCCGCACAGCTGGCCGGGCCGCCGCGCCAGCGGGTGCCCGGCCCGAACGGCGAGCACCGCGCGATGACGCCCACCGCCGCGCCGGACCCGCGTCCGGCGCCCGCGGACCCGGCGTCCCCGGAGGACAGCGGCTCGTGGGTGCTGGTCCGTGCCGCCCAGGCCGGCGACATGAACGCGTTCAGCGACCTGTTCGACCGCTACTACGACGTCGTCTTCCGCTACGTCCTGTTCCGGATGAACGACCGGACGCTGGCGGAGGACGTCACCCAGGAGACCTTCCTGCGGGCCCTGCGCCGCATCACGTCGGTGACCTACCAAGGGCGCGACATCGGTGCGTGGTTCGTCACCATCGCCCGCAACCTGATCTTCGACCATGTCAAGTCCAGCCGCTACCGCCTGGAGTCGACGACGTCGGACATCGTCGAGCTGTCGCCGAGCACGCACGGCCCCGAGCAGCAGGTGCTCGACATGGCGACGAACGAGGAGCTTCTGCGGTGCGTCCGCAAGCTCAACGCGGACCAGCAGGAGTGCATCTCCCTGCGGTTCCTGCAGGGCCTGTCCGTCGCAGAGACGGCGAAGATCATGGACCGCAACGAAGGGGCGGTGAAGGCATTGCAGCACCGCGCGGTCCGTAGGCTCGCCCAGCTGCTCCCGGAGGGGTTGCGATGACATCCATGACGCGAGAGCCGATCTCTATCGTTCCGGAAGACCCGCGCGCTACAGGAGCGGCGAATGCGCGACTCGATGCGGTGAACGGTCCTTGCCCCGTAACCCGGGCCCGCCCGGGTCGTTGGGTGGGTGAACGTCGGGGACGCGCAGCGACCACACGATGCACAGGGATGCAGTGAGGACGGCCAACATGCCCGCGGGATGGGGCGAGGAAGAGCGGTTCGCCGCCGCGATGGAGAGCGGGACGACGTCCGTCGGCGACGACGGAAGTGACGGCCTCGCCGGCGAGCTGGAGATCGCAGCACTGCTGCGCTCGGCCGGCCCGGCCCTGTCGCCGGCGCCCGCCGCCAAGGCACGGGCGAAGCAGCGGCTCATGGCCGCGTTCGCCGAGGAGCACGGAGCCGGACACACCGACGACACGGGTCCGATCCAGGTGACCACGTCGGTCGCGCTCGCGGACCGGCCGCAGGGTCGCCACGCCGAGCCGACCCCGCTGCGTGCCCGCGGAGGTGGGCGGCACGCGTTCCCCGAGGCGCCTGCGGACGAACCCGAGGCCGAGACGGACCTCGGGCCGAGCGTCCGGCGTCTGCGCCGGACGCGGCCGGAGCGCGGCGGCCACCGCCGAGCCGCGCTGTTCGGTGCGGCAGCCGCCGCGGCGCTCGTCGCCCTGGCCGGCACGGGGACGTTCGCCAGCCGGGACGCGCTGCCCGGTGACCCGATGTACGGGGTCAAGCGGGTTGCCGAGTCGACCGGCTACGCGCTGACCTTCGGCGAGCAGGCCAAGGCCCGGCGCCACCTGGAGCAGGCCCAGCGCCGGCTCGACGAGGTCGAGGGCCTGGTGAGCCGCGACCAGGGCACGCAGGCGACCGTCGCCCCGGCGGACCCGACGGAGCAGCAGCTCGTGCGCTCGACGATGCAGGAGTTCGACAGCAACGCGAACGAGGGTTCGCGCCTGCTGCTCTCCGGGCCCGCACCCGACGCCGCGCAGGTGGACGACGTCCGGCAGTGGGCCACCGAACAGTCGGCGCGGCTGTCGGGCATGCGGTCGGCGATCCCCGCCCAGGACAAGGCCGACGAGTCGCTCGCGCTGCTCAACCGGCTGCTCGGCGAGGCGGACGCGCTGCAGAAGGCGTCGTGCGACCCGGCCGCCAGACCGTGCCCGACCGGGCGCGACGGCGAACCGGCGGAGGGCGGCTCGGAGAACGGGCAGACGCTCGTGCCCGACGCCACGGTCCCCGGCCCGACGGAGAGCCGGTCGACCACGCGCGGCGGCGGTGCCGGGTCGGCCGACGACCCGGCGGACGACGACGCGCCGTCCGTGGACGACGAGCAGTCCTCGCCGTCCGACGACTCCGACGACAAGTCGGCCGACGACCGGCGGCGCGGCGGCTCGGGCGGCTCGGGCGGCTCGGGCGGGTCCGGCGGCGGTGAGGCCAGGGACTCCGGCGGCGAGGTGTCGGTGCCGCTGCCGCCCCTGCCGGTGAAGGTGCCCTCGGTCGCCGGCCTGCCCGGGGTGAAGCTCGGCTGACCAGCCGGCCCGGCTCGCCACACGCTGTGAGCGGGCCGCCGCGACACCACCGCGGCGGCCCGCTTCGGCCTGTCCGGGGCAGGTCCCGCCGTCGCGCGCACACGGAGCGGCACCCGACCGCGCCGGGGGGCGACAGTAGGCTGACGCCACGTTCGCGGTCGAGGCGGAGGCACTGGTGGGAGAAGGAGAGCGGGGTCGTCCCGAGGTCGCAGGCGTCGCGGAGTCGTCGAGTGTGCTCGACGCCGTGACGGCCCTCGACCCGGCCGTCCGGGCCGGTGAGGCGGCCGCCGCCGCTGCCGTGGCGGCGGAACGGAGCGTGGTTCCCGCTTCCCCGCCGACGGACCTGACGGCGGCCGCGTTCTTCGACGTCGACAACACGATGATGGTCGGCGCATCGATCTTCCACTTCGCCCGCGGCCTCGCGGCGCGGAAGTTCTTCACGACCTCGGACATGCTCGGCTTCGTCTGGCAGCAGGTGAAGTTCCGGATCGGGGGCCGCGAGCTCAGCTACGGCCACACCACCGGGCGCGATACCGCGCTGTCGTTCGTCGCGGGACGTCCGGTCGCCGACATCGTCGAGCTCGGCGAGGAGATCTACGACGAGCTGATGGCGGACCGGATCTGGGCGGGCACACGCGCGCTGGCCCAGATGCACCTCGACGCCGGGCAGCGGGTCTGGCTGGTCACGGCCACGCCCGTGGAGCTGGCGCTGATCATCGCGAGACGGCTCGGGCTGACCGGGGCGCTCGGCACGGTGGCCGAGAGCGTGGACGGGCACTACACCGGCCGGCTGGTAGGGGAGGTCCTGCACGGCCCGGCGAAGGCGCACGCGGTGCGCGCGCTGGCCGTCACCGAAGGGCTGAACCTGCGTCGCTGCACGGCCTACTCGGACTCGGTGAACGACGTGCCGATGCTGTCCGCGGTCGGGACGGCGGTGGCGGTCAACCCGGACCGCGACCTGCGCGACATCGCCCGCGCCCGCGGTTGGCCGATCCGGGACTTCCGCACGGGTCGGCGCGCCACGCGCATCGCGGTTCCGGCGCTGCTCGGCGCGGGCGCGGTGGCAGGCGCGGTGGCCGCGGGCCTGCGCCGCTGGCGGTAGGACCCGCCCTATCCCTGGAAGGCGTTGCGGCGGCGGCCGAGCAGGCGGTAGAGGGTGAGTTGGATCGTCTCGCGCACCTGGTCCGCGAGGTTGAACACGAGCATCGGGTCGTCCGCCGCGTCCGGGCCCAGCTCCGCCGTGGCGAGCGGCTCCCCGAACTCGATGAGCCACTTCGACGGCAGCGGGACGGCGCCGAGCGGGCCGAGCAGGGGGAACGTCGGCGTCACCGGGAAGTACGGGATGTTCAGCAACCGGGCCAGCGCCGGGACGTCCGCGATCTTCGGGTAGGTCTCCTCGGCGCCGACGATCGAGCACGGGATGATCGGCTTGCCGGTGCGCAGCGCGGCGGACACGAACCCGCCGCGGCCGAACCGCTGCAGCTTGTACCGGTCCGCGAACGGCTTGCCGATCCCCTTGAAGCCCTCCGGCCACACGCCGACCAGCTCGCCGGCCGTCAGCAGGCGCTCGGCGTCCGCGGTGCAGGCCAGCGTGCTGCCGTGCTTGCGGCTGAGCTGGCCGACGACCGGCAGCCGGAACACCAGGTCCGCGCCGAGCATGCGCAGGTGCCGGTGTGCCGGGTGGTCGTCGTGCAGTGCGACCGAGGTCATCAGCGCGTCGAGCGGGACGGTGCCGGAGTGGTTCGCGACGACCAGCGCGCCGCCCTCGTCCGGCACGTGGTTCAGGCCGAGCGTCTCGACCCGGAACCACGTCCGGTACAGCGGCCGGAGCAGCGGGAGGACGACGTTGTCGGTCAGGTCGGGGTCGAACCCGAAATCGTCGACGGCGTAGTCGCCGGTGAGGCGGCGGCGCAGGAACGCGAGCGCGTCCGCCAGGGCGGCCTCCCAGCCGGGCGGGAGCTCGCCGGGGCGGGGCAGGGTCGCCGGGCCTTCGCCGGTCGCCGGGGCTTCGCCGGTCGCCGAGCCTTCGCCGGTCGCCGGGCCTTTGTCGGTCGACAGATCAGGGCCGTCCACCGGGGCGGGGCCGGCGGCCTGCCTGGCGGCGCTTCTCCGCTTCGGTCGGGCACCCGATGCCGGGGGCACTGCCGCGTCCGGGGCGGGGCGGGCGGACCGCGGGTCGGCTTCTGTCCGTGTCGGTGTGGCACCCGCTGCGGGGACCGCGTCCGGGGTGGCCGGCAGCGGACCGGGCCTGCGGGTCGCCCGGCGGGGTTCGGCGCGGCGGCGGCTGCGCGGCGGGCGGGCCGGAGGCGGCCCGGAGTCGCCGGCGTGGAGGGGGATGACCTGCGCGCCGTCGAGATCGGGGGTGCGGGGGTCGTCCGGGCCGTCGCCGGTCATGCCCGTCTCCCCAGCCCGGCGACCAGCCGCGCGGCCGCGTGCACCCCGCGGTCCACCAGCCGCTCCGCCTCCTCCACCCGCTCGCGCCCGGGCAGCGGATGCAGCGCGCGGCCGCGCACGAAGTCGTCGAAGGCCTGAACGGTGGTCCAGCGAGGCGTGAAGCCGAACGCGGTGCGCAGGCGGGTGGTGTCGACGACCCGGCCGAAGTCGAGTAGGCGCAGCTGCTCCGGCGAGAACGACGCGACCCGGGCGGCGGCGAGCACCCGCCCGACCAAGCCGACGGCGGGCGGCGGCACCGGCAACGGCACCCGCCCGGCCCGCCGGATGGCCTGCGAGAGCAGGAGTACGCCGTCCGCGGCCACGTTGACGACACCGGGCGTGTCGTGCGCCACCGCGCGCTCGAGTACGGCGAGGGCGTCTTCCTCGTGCAGCAGCTGCAAGCGAGAGTCATAGCCCATGACGGTGGGGACCACCGGCAACGCGAAGTAGCGCGTGACCACAGTGTCGATCCGGGGGCCGACCAGGCTGGCGAAGCGCAGCACGATGGTGGAGACGTCCGCCCGCCGCCGGGCGAAGCCGCGCAGGTACCCCTCGATCTCGGTGGCGTCGCGGACGTACCCGGCGGTGGGCAGGTCGTTCGGCGTCATGGTCTCGTCGAACAGCGCAGGGTCCAGCGGACTCGCGCCGTACACCGCGGTGGTCGACTCGAGAACGACCCGACGGAGGGTCGGAGCCTTCTGGCAGGCGGCGAGCAGCTGCATGGTGCCCAGGACGCTCATCTCCCGCGTCGCCGACCCCCACGTCCCCGAGGGATCGGGCGACAGGGCGGCGTGCACCACGGTGTCGACATGCGCGCGCGCGATCACCTTGGCGATCAGCGGGTTGCGGATGTCCGCGCGGATGAACTCCGCGCGGCCCATGCGACTACGCAGGTCCGGCCCCGGAGGGGCGGTGTCGACGCCGAGCACCCGCTCGATTGACGGGTCCGCGGCAAGCCGCGCGGCGAGATGGCCGCCGAGGAAGCGGCTGACACCTGTGACGAGGACGACCGAGGGGGCCACCGGGCCGGACCCTAAGACCTGTCTTGAAGTGTGCGCGCGCTCACTTGCCGAGCTTGCGACGCTGAACGCGGGTCTTGCGGAGGAGCTTGCGGTGCTTCTTCTTCGACATCCGCTTGCGCCGCTTCTTGATGACCGAACCCATACGTCGGTTCCTTCCTGCTGGGACGGGTGGAGCCGCCGGCCCGGACACCGTCATGAGCACCACACCGACCGGACGTCGACTGCGGCCCACTCTACCGGCGTCGACCGACGGTTCCCGCACCCACACCGCCCCGGATGCGGCGGGGAGGCCGCGGACGGTCAGCCCGCGTCGGACCAGGCGCCGCGCAGGTGGTTCTCCACGGCGCGGCGCGGCACGCGGAACGTCCGGCCCACCCGGGCCGCGGGCAGCTCGCCTGCGTGCACCAGCCGATAGACCGTCATCTTCGACACCTGCATCCGCGCGGCGACCTCGGCCACCGTCAGGAACTGCACCTGGGGAAGGTCGGTCTTGCCGGACCGTTCCGGTCCCATCGGATCACCGCTTCCTGGTCGCACCGGCAGGCGCGGCCCCTCGCCAGGCGAGCACGGTGTCGATGGCGGAGCCTAACCGGGTGCTGTCGCACCCTTTCGGCGGCCCGCGCACGTGCTGCAGCCGGTGCGCCGTTCACCCACGGTGTGCGACGGCGCGTGCGGGATGCGTCAGCGCGCCGAGGCCGACGACGGTCCGTCAGCGCGCGCCGAGCTCCACCGACCGGTCGCGCGCCGCCTCGATCGCCGCCAGCAGCGCCGCACGCACCCCGTGGCGCTCGAGCTCGCGCACCGCGGCGATCGTCGTCCCTGCGGGCGAGGTGACGGCCTCCCGCAGGATCACGGGGTGGTCGCCGGACTCGCGCATCATCACCGCGGCGCCGTAGGCCGACTGCACGATCAACTCCGCGGCCACCGCGCGCGGCAGACCGAGCAGGATGCCCGCGTCGATCATGGCCTCGACCAGGTAGAAGAAGTAGGCAGGCCCGGAGCCCGAGAGCGCCGTCACCGCGTCCTGCTGGCTCTCCGGCAGCCGCACCACCCGCCCGACCGAGCCGAGCATCTTCTCCACGGCGGCCAGGTGCTCGTCGGTCGCGTAACGGCCGCCCGAGACGGCGCTCATCGCCTCACCGACCAGCATCGGCGTGTTCGGCATGACCCGCACAACCGGCGTCCCCTCGGGCAGCACCTTCTCGTAGAGCGACGTCGGCAGGCCCGCGCACAGCGACACCACCAGCGTGCCCGGCGCCACCGCGGCCGCCAGCTCGGCGAGCAGCGGGTCGATGTCCTGCGGCTTGACGGCCACCACCAGCACCTCGGCGCGCGCGGCCGCCTGCGCGACGTCGACGGCGGCGACGCCGTGCCGCGCCGTGAGCTCGCGGGCCCGTTCCGGGTGGCGCTCGGTGAAGCACAGCTCGCCCGCCGGCTGACCCGCGGCGAGCAGCCCCGCCAACAGCGCCTCCCCGATCTTGCCCGCCCCGAGCACCGCGATCCGCGTCATGGCTCGCACCGTAGCCCGCGGCCGTGGCGCATCGGCAGGCGCTTCCCGCGAGCGCTCAGCCGCGGATCGGCGTGGGCTGCGCCGGGGCGCGCAGGTGCAGGCGTGCGAACAGCAATGCCTCGGCCAGGAGCGCCGCCCGGTCGTCCCGAGCGCGGGCGCGCCGGGTGTTGATCTCCAGGACCACCGCGCCGGTGAATCCCGACGCCGCGAGCAGCTCGCAGACCTGCACACACGGCTGGGTCCCGCGACCGGGCACAAGGTGCTCGTCGCGGGGGGCACCGCTGCCGTCGGCAAGGTGGACGTGCGCGAGCCCGCCACCCATCCGCTCCAGGAGGGCCAGTGCATCCGTCCCGGCGGCCGCGGTGTGGGACAGGTCCAGCGTGTAGCTCCGGTAGCCGACGTCGGTCGGATCGAAGCCCGGGCTGTAGGGCACTGCCCGCACGGCGCCGCGGACGATCGGGAACATGTTCTCCACGGCCACGGCGATGCCCGCGTGCTCCTCGGCCCGGCGCACCTCGTCGTCGAACACTGCCGCGTAGCGCCGCTGCCAGCGGAACGGCGGGTGCACGACGACCGTCCGCGCACCGAGCTCGTTGGCCGCTCCGACGGCGCGCCGCAGGCGCTCGACGGGGTCCGCGGTCCACACCCGCTGGGTGACCGCGAGGCACGGCGCGTGCACCGCCAGCACCGGGACACCGGACGCGTCGGCCAGCCGGCCGACCGCCGCCACGTCCTGGCTCAGCCGCTCGGACCACACCATCAGCTCGACGCCGTCGTAGCCCAGCTCGCGGGCCAGCACGAACCCGGCATGCACCGTCTCCGGGAACACCGAGGCGGTGGAGAGTGCGACGGGCGGACTCATCTCCCCAGTAGTACCAGCACTGCCGGCGACGCCGTGAGCAGCAGGCCGACCAGGACGGCGAACCCGGTGGTGCGCCGGTCCGCCTGGTGCAGCAGCTGCCGCACCAGCAGGACGAGCCCGGCGGTGACGAGCACGGCGGCGGCGAGCGCGACGACGGGCAGCCCGCGCCAGAGGTAGCGGAACAGCACCCACAACACCGCACCGGCGACCGCGCCGGCCAGCCACTGCGCGACGACCCCCGCCCACGCCTGGGCCGGCCGGACGGTCCGCTCCTCGAGCTCGTCGTCGTCGCGGTCGTCGGCGTCGTCGAGGTCCTCGACGCCGTGCTCGCGCTGGCCGCGCTCATCGCGCTCGTCCGGGTCGAGGTCGTCGTCGAACCGGCCGTCGACGCCGTCGCCGGCGACGTCGTCGCCGCCGAGCGGGTCGTCGTCCTCGTCACCGATGCCGCCCGGGCGGCGCACGCGGGAAGGCGGCGCTGGCCGGCGCGGCGCGGCGACGTCCATCCGGTCGTCGAGGTCCACCCGGTCATCGACGCCGCCGACGCCGCCGACGCCGTCGTCGTCGTGGACGTCATCGAAGCCGTCGAAGCCGTCCAGCTCGTCGAGGCTGCGGTCGGTCAGCTCGGTGGGTTCGTCGACGACCTTCCGCGCGAACGGGCGTACCCGGGGCACCGGTGCCGCTCCGGGCACCGGAGATGCGCCGGTGCGTCGCGGTCCGGTGCCGAACACGGGGCGGACGGGCGCAGGCGGGCCGACCGCGGGCTCGGCCGGGCCCCGGGGGGTGGGCCGAACAGGAACGTCGAAAGCGGTGACGTCGAAATCGGTGGCCGGCCCGTCGCCGCGACGGGCCGGGCCGGCCGGGTCGACCCGCGTGACCGGCCCGTCCGTGCGATGTCCGCCACCGAGGTCGAGGTCCGGCGCGGGCCCCTCGAGCAGGCGCGGGAACGCGGCACGCCGCGGGGCGCGGGGGCGGCCGACGACGGTCTCCGGCCCGTCTTCGCCGTGTTCGTCGCCCAGCTCGAACGGGTCGTACGCCCCGGTGTCCGGACCGGGGTCGGGTACCGGCCGCCGGCCCGGCGGCCCGGGGGCGCGCCCGGGGCCCCGGGGCGTCCGGTGCGGAGCGGGCGGTGGGACCGCGGCGGGCAGGTACGGGCGCCCGACAGGCTCGCGCAGCGCGGCGGGTTGCTCCCGCGCCGGCGCGGCCGTCGCGGGGGAGGCGCCCGGCACCGGCCGCGCGCGGTTCGGGGCACCTGCCGGGGCACCGCGGAAGGCCTCCCACGAACCCGGGGCGACCGACGGCACCGCGCGCAGCGGACCCGAGGCTGCGGCCCGGCCTCCGTTCGACGGCGGCGCGACGTCCCGCTGACCCGGCGCCGAGGCCGGTGGCGCCGTTCGGGCCGGGGTCGACGGCCCGTTCGGCGGCGGTGCGCCGTCCCGCGTCCCGGGGCCGCCGGTGGTCGGGACCGCGCGCAGCGGACCCGATGCCGAGGGCCGCGCCTCCCGGCCTGCGACGGGCGACACGGCCCGCACCGGGCCGGACGCCGTCGTGCGCTCGGCGCCGTTCGGCGGGATGTTCGGCACGGCCCCGCGGGACGGGCCGGGACCGTACGGGCCCTCGGAGTAGCCGGCGGGGCCCGGCGGGCGCTGCCGGTCCCCCATCATCTCGGTCGGCCGGTCACGGCGCCCGGTCACGGGAGGGCCGCCGGCCGCGGGACGCGGGGGCGGGCCGCCGCGGTACCCGGGCGGCGCCGCGTCGGGGGTCTGGCGCGGGGGCCGGCCCGGGCCGGCGTCGGGCGGATACGGGCGCCCGTCGGGCCCGCGGCGACCGACCGGCGGCGGAGGCGGGAGCGGGCCGACCGGGCCCTCACCGCGCCGCCTGTGGCGACGCCCGCCCGGCCCGCCGTCACCGTGCTCGGCGAGCAGTTCGGCGACGGTGCGCTGCCGCGTGTAGTCGATCTCCGGACTCATCGGCTACACCGTGCCTCGTCGGTCGTCAGCGTTCCAGGCCCCTGCCACGCGCGGTGCGCCGAGCGGTCGGTGGTGCGTGCCCGAGCGCCGGACGCCGCCACGCGCCCTCGCGGCGATGACGCGCAGGGCTCCGCGGGATGACACGGTCGGGTGCACACGGGGAGGCTACTGCCCGGGCGTGACGAGTTCGTGACACGGGCTGTCACGCACGGGTAGATTGTGACTACTATCCGCTACTGGCTGTTCCCGGGACACCCGTCAGGCCTCGAACTTGTAGCCCAACCCGCGCACAGTCATCAGGTGCCGCGGCACCGACGGGTCCGCCTCGACCTTCGACCGCAGCCGCTTGACGTGCACGTCGAGCGTCTTCGTGTCGCCCACGTAGTCCGCGCCCCACACGCGGTCGATCAGCTGACCCCGGGTGAGCACGCGCCCGACGTTGCGCAGCAGGTACTCCAGCAGATCGAACTCCTTGAGCGGCAGTGCCACCTCCGCCCCGTCGACGCTGACGACGTGCCGCTCGACGTCCATCCGCACCGGACCGGCCGTGAGTACGCCCGGCGTCGCGTCACCGTCCGTCGCCTCGCCGCCGCGGCGCAGGACGGCCCGGATCCGGGCGATCAGCTCACGGGCCGAGTAGGGCTTCGTGACGTAGTCGTCGGCGCCCAGCTCGAGGCCGACCACCTTGTCGATCTCGCTGTCCCGGGCCGTCACCATGATCACCGGCACTGCGGAGCGGACACGGAGCGCCTTGCAGACGTCCGTGCCGCTCATCCCCGGCAACATGAGGTCGAGCAGCACGATGTCGGCGCCGTTGCGGTCGAACTCCTCAAGGGCACCCTGCCCGGTGGCCGCGATCGCGGTGCTGAAGCCCTCCTTGCGGAGCAGGAACTCCAGCGGCTCGGCGAACGACTCCTCGTCCTCGACGATGAGTATCCTGGTCATGCACGTCCTCCGGGGTCGATGGTGGTCGCGGCCGCAGCCGCGTGGTCGGCGGTGCGCACGGGCAGGCACATGGTGAAGGTCGAGCCGGTGCCCGGGCTGCTCCACAGCCGCACGTGGCCGCCGTGGTTGGCCAGCACGTGCTTGACGATGGCGAGCCCCAGCCCGGTGCCACCGGTGGCTCGGGAGCGGGCCGGGTCGACGCGGAAGAACCGCTCGAACACGCGGGTCTGGTGCTGGGGCGCGATCCCGATGCCGCGGTCCGTCACGGCGATCTCGACGGTGTTGCCCACCCGTCGGCGCGAGACCGACACCGACGCCTCCCGCGGCGAGTACGCGATGGCGTTCTCCAGCAGGTTGCTGAGCGCGGTGATCAGCAGCGTGCGGTCGCCGTCGACCGCGAGCCCCGACGGGCGGTCCACGCTCACGTCGATCTCGGCCGACTCCGCGGACAGGCGGCAGCGGGCGAGTGCCTCGTTCACCAGCTCGTCCACGTCGACGGCGGCGAGCTCGGGCAGCCGTTCCGCACCCGTCAACCGCGACAGCGCGATCAGCTCGGTGACGAGGGCACCCAGCCGCGTCGACTCCTTGAGGATCCGTCCGGCGAAGCGGCGCACCTCGGCGGGGTCGTCCGCGGCGTCGAGCACGGCCTCGGCCAGCAGCCCCACCGCGCCCACGGGCGTCTTCAGCTCGTGGCTGACGTTCGCGACGAAGTCCCGGCGGGTCGCCTCCAGGCGCACGGCGTCCGAGCTGTCGGTGGCCTCGACCACCGTGTACCCCTCGCCGAGCCCGCGGACCTGGCCGAGGACGGCGGCGGGCTCCCGGCCGCGGCGCTCCAGCGGCGACAGGTCGACCTCCATCAGCAATCCGCTCGAGGTGCCGGCGGCGACCTGCCGGCACGCCGTCCGCGCGCGCGGGTCGGCCAGGCCGCCACGGACCAGCCCGAGCTCGACGGCACGCGGGTTGTGCAGCACCACCTCGCCCGATCCGGTCAGTACGGCGAGCCCGGCCTCGGAGGAGCGGAACACGCGCAGCAGAAGGTCGGCCAGCGACGGGCCGGGCTCGTCGGCCGGAGCGCCGCGCTCCTGCTGCGCCGGCGCGTGCCGGCGGCTCAGGACGGCGCCACCGCCGAGCCCGGCCAGCAGCGCCACCGCAGCCAGGAACAACGACGCCAGCAGGCTCACGGCCGCATGGTAGGCGTCGCGCCATGGCCGAACCCGACCATGATGACCCCGGCAACCACCACACGGGGGACTTTTCGGCCCCCGTTCACGGCACGTTCACCTGTTGATCCTCCTGCGGATCACCGCCCTGGTCCGCTCCGACAAGGTAGTTGAAGCTTCATGTTTTTAGTGGCACACTGGAGTCGAACGACGACCTCCGGAGGTTCCCGTGCCCATCCAGCGTCTCAACCACGCCGTCCTCTACGTCCGCGACGTCGACGCGAGCGTGGCCTTCTACACCGAGGCGCTGGGCTTCCGCGTCAAGGTCGCGCTGCCCGGCGCGGCGTTCCTGCAGGCCGAGGGCTCGAGCAACGATCACGACCTGGGCCTGTTCGCCGTCGGCGGCCGGGCAGGCGCCTCGACGGCCGGGCGCAGCACCGTCGGGCTCTACCACCTCGCCTGGGAGGTCGACACCCTCGCCGAGCTGCGCCGCGTCGCCACCGTGCTGGCCGAGCGCGGCGCCCTGGTCGGCGCCTCGGACCACGGCACCACCAAGGCCCTGTACGCCCGCGACCCCGACGGCCTGGAGTTCGAGGTCAGCTGGCTGGTGCCGGCGGAGCTGCTCACCGCGGACGTGACCATGCAGACGGCGCCGCTGGACCTCGACGCCGAGATCGCCAGCTACGGTGCGGACACGCTCGGGGGTATCGGCGTGTCGGTGCCGGTGCCGTCGTAACCCTCCGTCGCGGCTCGCGTACCACTCGCCGAGACCGGGCATCCTTCCGTCAGGCGGATGGTTACACTTTGCATTGCGATGGTGTGCGGATCGGGCCCGGACGTCCAGTCGTGCGCGGCCCGTGCCGCAGGAGGTCCGAAGGATGACAAGGGACGCGGTGCCGTGACGGCGACGGTGGAGAAGGCCGGCGCGCTGGGCACCCTGGAGCACGACGCGCTGTTCTACGCGAACGACGACGAGTACGTCGCCGGCGTGGTCGGCTTCGTCCGCGAGGGGCTGCAGCGCGACGAGCCCGTGCTCGTCGCTGTGCCCGGCTGGAACCTGGAGCTCCTGCGCGAGGCGCTCTCACCCGATGAGATGCCGCGCGTCCGGCTGCGCGACATGACCGTGGCGGGCCGCAACCCCGGCCGGATCATCGGCACCGTGCTCAGCGCATTCGTCCGTGAGCACGCCGACCGCCGGGTGCGCGTCGTCGGCGAGCCGATCTGGGCCGGACGGACGGACGAGGAGTACCCCGCCTGCGCCGAGCACGAGGCGCTGATCAACGTCGAGCTGGGCGAGTCGCCCGCTTCCATCCAGTGCCCGTACGACACCACGAGGCTGCCGACCTCCGTCCTCACGGACGCGACGCGCACCCACCCGACGCTGGCCTCGCCGTCGGACCGCTGGATGAGCCCCACCTACGCGGACCCGAGCGCGGTCGCCGCGTCGTTCGACGTCCCGCTGAGCCAGGCCCCGAGCGACACCGAGTTCGTCGTCATCGGGCCGGACACCGGCGCGCGGTCCGCCCGAGTGCTCGTGCACGACGCCGGCCGAAGGCGCGGAATGGACGACGACCGGCTCACCGACGTCCGGCTCGTCGCGCAGGAACTGGCGGTCAACACCCTCACGCACTCGCCGAACGGCCGCGGCGTGCTCGAGGTCTGGACGGCGGACGACCACCTCGTCCTGCAGGTCCAGGACGGGGGCCGGATCACGGACCGGCTGGTCGGGCGCCGCGCGCCCGAGCCCCCGCACGTCGGCCACGGGCTGTTCGTCGTCCACCAGCTCGCGGACCTCGTCCGCATCCACCGGGAGTCGTCGGGGACTACGGTGCGGGTCTACTTCCGGCTGCCCTGATTCCCGGAATCACCCCGTTGGCCTGGGTTCGCCCATCCGATAGCCCTCAGCGGGCGAGAACCGCGCCGTCACACTGAAGCGGTCGCCACGCACCAGGGTGTGGCGCCACTCCACGGCCTGCGCGCCCGCGAGCCCGAGCCGGTCGATCGCGAACGCCGCCACCTCCGGCCCCGTGCCGAGCAGCTCGCGCTCGGCCTCGGCGGGCACCACGGCGCGCAGGTGCTCGTGGCCGCCGGTCACCCGGATCCCGCACCGGGCCGCGTACTCGTCGTAGAGAGCGGTGCGGGCGAAGTCGACGTCGAGCAGCGGAGCGGCCAGCCGCTCGGGCATCCACACCCGGTCGATCGCCAGGGGCTCCTCGTCCGAGAAGCGCAGCCGCTCCAGGTGCACCAGCGGCGTCGACTCCTCCAAGCCCAGCCGCGCCGCCACCACCCCGTCCGCGCGGACGTCCAGCGTGCGCACCACGTTGCGCTGCACGCGCCCGGTCGCCTCGACGGACTGGAACAGGCTGTACGGGGTGCCCAGCGGCTGTGCGATCTCCGTCGGAGACGCCAGGCGCGGCGGCCGGCCGCGCTCGGCGACGACGAGCCCCTCCTCGCGCAGGCGGCGCAGCGCCTCCCGCACGGTGTGCCGGCTGACCCGGTACTCGGCGACGAGCGCCAGCTCGCCGGGGAACGTGGCACTGAACTCCCCCGCAGCGAGGCGCCGACGCAGGTCCGCCAGCAGCTGCACCCAGAGCGGGGTGGCGCCCCGCCGGTCCAGCTGATGAGCACCCAGCGGCTCGACACGTGCGGTCATCGGGCGCTCACCGGTCCAGTCTGCCCTAGTCCAGGAGCTCATCCAGTGCCCGCTGCTCCAGGTCCACCCACCTGCGCACCCGCTCCCGCGCCTCCTCGATCTCCTTCTCGTCGAGATGGTGGGCGCCGTCGGGGGTCATCCGGCAGATGTTCATCGGGCCGCCGATGCTCGGCGAGGTGCGGTCCAGCGCGTCGAGCACCCGCATCGCGGCGAGCACGCCGTGCCCGACCCCGCGCTCGGTCATGCGGTACTGCGCGAGCAACGCCCCCGTCTGCTGGGCCATCGCCGCGCCGCTGCCCACGGCGTGGAAGCCGACGACCTCGTAGCGGCCGATCAGCCCGTGGGGGTCGATGTCGACGATGAACGGCTCGTCGCCCGAGTACCCGGCCGCGAGCACGTACGTGGCCGGCGTCGCCCCGCCCGCCGGCTTGCCCGGAATCTCCGGGATGAAGCTGGCGTAGTGCCGGCGCAGCACGGGCACCACGGCATCCTGCAGAGCATGCCCGACGTCCACGGCCTCGACGATCGGCGTCGGGTTCGCGTCGAACATCCCCTCCAGCTCGGTGAGCACCGCCCGCGCGCCGCTGCCGCCCCACGCGGCGTGGTCACCAAGGTGGTGCAGCTTGCGCGCGGGATAGCTCAGGCCGCGGTCGGAGTCGGTGATCTGGGAGTCGGCGGCGAGCACGAGCCCATCGGCGCAGCGCATGGCGAGGACGACGGTCACGGGCACCTCCGGGTGCGGTCGCAGCAACGGCATGTATCAGAGCACGCGGGCAGCTCCTCTGTTGGGCAGAGCGCGGGACGTGCCTGTGGGGGTGGCGCGTCCCGCTCGCCGGCCGGACGCCGGCACCGCCCGCGGCCCTCCCGGTACGCCCCTGGCCGTGGGACGACGAACCCCTTGGGCACCTCGTTGCCGTCGGCGTACCGCACGCCGATGACAGCGGCGTCGGCGATCCGGTCATGGGTAAGCAGCACGGCCTCCAGCCGCGACACCACAGCTCGCCGCGCTCTCCCGCCGGCAGCTCCGCGCCGGTGGCGGGGTCGACGATCATTGCCTCCATGTTCGGCAGCAACGGGCCGACGACCGCGACATCCACATCGGTCCAGTCGGGCGCGAGGTGGCTGGCCGGGCTCAACTCGGTCATGCCGTAGGCCTGCGCCACACGACAGCGCAGCCGGCGGGCAACGGCCCGGCCGAGCACGGCGTCCAGGGGCGCCGCGGCGGAGGAGACTCGACCGACGACAGGTCGTAGGACTCGACGGCGGGATGCTCGGCCGGCGCGAGCATGATCGGCGGTACGACGAGCAGCCGCTGGACCGCGCGGCGGCGGCCGCCGAGGAACGCGGGCAGCGTGGCGTGCCCGCCGAGATCGTCGCCGAACAGGAGCTCCGGCGGGGAGACGGCCGGGATGCCGACGTCCGGGTACGGCTGCGCACGGGCATCGCGGGTCCCTCTGCGTCGTGCCACCGCCGCCGCACCAGGCGGCATCCTGCAGCGTAGCCGGGCTGCCGAGGCCCGAGCGGTGCATACCTGTCTGCGCCGTGCGAATCAGCGAGCGCTCGTGCACACCGTGCGCCGTGTGCACGGGCGCGACGGAGTATGCACCGACGTCGGTGCGGTCGACCAAGCCGGACGGACGGGGGCGTCGATCAGCGGGAACACCAAAGGACGGGCGTCGATCAGCGGGAACACGGACGTCGGAAGGTTGCCTACCGACTACCCATCCCACCCGATCGGCCCAGCCCAGAGGCCTTGTCGCAGATCTTGGTTCGTGCCATCGTGGCCGCCTCGGCAAAGGCGGGGTGCCCCCCGCAGCCGAGGTGGCCGCGATCCCCACGCGGCCGAGCCGGCCGGCCGCGCGACGCCCCCGATTCCGCGGCCGACGGGCGGAGAACTGCGGGGTGGCCCGGGGTCAGACTCCCCCCTCCGGACCCGGGCCGCCCCGCCTCACCCTCGCGCGCCGATGGCGCACCACCCACACCACGGCCCCGGCGATCGCCAGCAGCGGCAGGAACGGGAGCAGGAAGCCGGCCGCCGTCGCCAGGCCCGACCCGATCACCGTCAGCCCGGCCCACCCGGCACCCAGCCCGGCGCCGAAGCCGGGCGCGGGAGTCACGGGAGTCGGGGCGGGCGCGGAGCGCAGCTCGACGGTCAGCGTGGAGAGCGCGACGCGGTCCTTGAGCGTGGCGAGGCGGCGTTGCAGCGAGTCGAGGTCGGCCTCGCGGCGGGCCAGCTCGGACTCCACGGCCACGACGTCGCCGATCGACGTCGCCTGGGCCAGCAACGCCCGCACCCGCGTGACGCTGGCCTGCTGGGTGGCGACGCGGCTGTCGAGGTCGACGACCTGCTCCGTGGCGTCCTCGGCCCGAGCCGAGCGGCCGAGCACGACGCCCGTCGCGGCGAGATCGTCGATCAACCGGTCCAAACCGGCGGCGGGGACGCGGACGACCAGCCACGCGCCGGTGCCGTCGACCTGCTCCTCGGCGACGACCCCACCCGCCGCGGCGACCGCGGTGCGCACGCCGCGGGCCGCGGCGGTGGGGTCGGGTACCTGGAGGGTGAGCTGGGCGGTGCGGACGACGTCCCGGCCGATCGGGGCGGGGAGCGCGCCGGGGGCCGGGCCCGCGGCGGACCGCGCGTCGTCGCCGCTCGTCCCGGCAGCCCCGCTCGGCGCCGGTTCCGCGACGCCCACCTCCGGGGCGGGCGCGACCATCGGCGAGCCGGTGACCGACCCGCTCCCGCCGCTCAGCAGGGCGAGCACCGCGGCCAGCACCCCGAGCAGCGCCACCCCGACCGTCGCCGTCACCACATACCGCCGTCGCATCCTGCGCACGCCGCGCCCCCTCGTCCCGTTGGTCGGGGGAAGGACGGGAAAGGCGCCGCGGCAGGTTGGCCGGGGCAGGTCACGATCCGGTCGCGGGCGAGGCTTCCTCAGTCGAACAGGTGCTCGAACGCCGCCAGGTTCGCCACCGACTCGCCGCGGTCGGTCCGCCACGCGTACTCCCGCCGGATCGACGAGGCGAAGCCCAGCTCCAGCAGCGTGTTGAAGTCGCCGTCCGCTGCCTCGAGCACCTGCCCCAGCAGCCGGTCGATCTCGTCCGCCGTCACCCCCGCCAGCGGCACGCGGCCGACGAGGTGGATGTCGCCCACCCGGTCGAGCATGTAGTGCACGCCGTAGAGCCGGGCGTTGCGCTGCAACAGGAACCGGTAGACGACCTCGTGGTCCTCGTCCGGCCGCCGGCACACGAACGCCTGGACGAAGAACGCATGCTCGCGCACGACCAGCCAGCAGTGCGTCCGGAGCCGGCGCGTGCCGGGCAGCGTGACGAGGAACTGGCCCGCGTCGCGCTCCTCGTACTCGACGCCGATCTCCGCCAACGCGGCGGCGACGACCTCCACCGTGCTCACGGCATCCCCGCCGCCGCGCTCAGCCCGGCCTCCTGCCGCACGGCGAACTCGGCCGCTGCGCCCTCGTACGTGTCCAGCAGCGCCTCCGTCGTCCGGTCCCAGGAGAACCGCTGCGCGTGCGCCACGGCCCCGCGGGACAGCGTCGCCCGCCGCGCCGGATCCAGTGCCACCGCCGCCAACGCGTCCGCCCACGGTTCCGCCCGGTGCCCGTCGACGAGCAGCCCCGACCGCCCGTCCGCCACCGCCACCGGCAGCCCGCCCACGCGCGCGGCCACCACCGGGGTCCCGCACGCCTGCGCCTCCAACGCGACCAGCCCGAACGACTCGTTGTGGCTCGGCACCGCGACGACGTCCGCCGCCCGGAAGATCGTCGGGAGCCCGGTGCCGGCCTGGGGCGGGAGGAAGCGCACGACGTCGTCCAGCCCCAGGCGGGTGGCGAGCTGCTGCAGCCCGGTCGGCTCGGCCAGCCCGCTGCCCGACGGCCCGCCCGCCACGAGCACCACCAGCCGCGAGCGCAGCGCGGGGTCGCGCTGCAGCAGGACGGCCGCGGCGTGCAGCAGCACGTCCGGGGCCTTCAGCGGCTGGATCCGTCCGGCGAAGGCGAGCACGACCGCGTCCGGGGCGATCGTCAGCGCGCGGCGCGCGGCAGCACGGCCACCGGGGCGGAAGCGGTCGAGGTCCACGCCTGGCGGGATCGTGACGATCCGGGCCGGGTCTGCTTGGTAGAGGTCGACCAGCTCGCGGGCCTCGATCCGAGTGTTGCACACGAGACGGTCCGCCTCGGCGACGACCTGGTCCTCCCCGATCACCCGCACCCTCGGCTCCGGCGGGTCGCCCTGCGCCAGCGCGGCGTTCTTGACCCGGGCCAGGGTGTGCGCGGTGTGCACGAGCGGGACGCCCCAACGGTCGCGGGCCAGCCAGCCCACCTGCCCGGAGAGCCAGTAGTGCGAGTGCACGACGTCGTACCAGCCGGGTTCGTGCCGCGCCTCGGCGCGCAGCACGCCCGCGGTGAACGCGCACAGCTGGCTGGGCAGGTCGTTCTTGCCCAACCCCTCGAAGGGCCCGGCGACGACGTGGCGCACGAGCACGCCCGGCGCCAGCTCCACCACCGGCTGGTGCTCCGACGACGTCGCCCGGGTGAAGATCTCGACCTCGATCCCGCGGTGGGCCATGTGCAGCGCGGCCTGCACGACGTAGACGTTCATCCCGCCCGCGTCGCCCGTGCCCGGCTGCTCCAGGGGCGAGGTGTGGACCGACAGCAGGCACACCCGCCGGACACGCCCGGCGCCGTCGCGAGGCTGGGGGACTGCAGGGATCACGACTCTTGGTACCACGTCGAGCCACTCCGGGCAGACGAGACCGGGGCACGTGGCATGAAGCGTCCGGACAGTCGGCAGGCCCCGGTCTCGTCCACCCGTTTCAGCCGGAGCCGAGCACGGCGAGCAGTGCGCGGACGGGGTCGTCGGCGTGGCGGCGCCCGTCGGCGGCCCGCCAGGTAGGCATACGGTGGCGGCCCGGCGCCGGCCGGCGCAGCACGATCCACAGCTCGTCGTGACACCAGAGCTCGCCGTCGGGCACGGGGACGCCGAGCGCCTGGCAGGTCACGACGACCTCGGGCAACGCGCCCCACGGCACGGGCCGCCCGGTGTCGGCGACCTCGCCGTCGACGATCTCGGAGGCGGTCGGCAGGTCCAGCAGGTCCGCGAGCGCCCTCGGGTCACCGCCGACGACCACCTCGCCTGCCGGGAGGACGGCGACGAGCTCGGGGGTGTCGAGGACCACCGCGTCGGCGACGTCGACCACGGACCCGTCCAGCGCGCGCACGCGGTCCGGCGGGTCGAGGTCCGCGGGATCGACCCGGCCGTCGACGACCGCGGCGGCGAGCGCGGCGTGGGCGTCGGCGACGAGGGCGGCGTCCGGGCGCCGTTCGGGGTCGGCGAGGCGGGCGAGCAGGTCCGCAGCCTCCCGGCGGTCGGCGACGGCAAGCGCGGCCCGCACCCCGCCAGCGGCGAGCACGGCGTCGTCGGCGGAGGCCCCGGGTAGCGGGTCGTAGAGCGCACCCAGCCCGGTCGCCGACGGCAGGCGCCAGAAGCCCGGCCGCCTGCCGTGCAGGCGGGCGTGCCGGGCCAGCCACCATGCCGTGTACGAGCCGGGTGCGAGCACCGCGGCGCGGGTCTCGGGCTGCCCGGCGAGCAGCGCGAGGGCGGCGGGCCAGGCGTCGTCGCGGACCAGGTCGAGGTCGCGGACGGCGACCACGGTGTCGATCCCGCTGTCCGTGCCGGTCTCGGAAAGCCAGCGGTCGACGTCGTCCAGGCCGAGGTCCACGGCGTGCGCGGCGTCGGTCTCGACGACTGCGAAGCCGTCGAGCACGCCGACCGCGACCAGCACCTGCCGCGACGCCCGCTCCTGCCACTCGGGGGCGAGCACCGCAGGCGGAGCGTCGTCGGACAGCAGCGGGCGCAGCGCGGCGTCGGGCAGCATCAGCTCGTCCGCGCGGGCCGGCTCGCCGTCGACGTCGGTGAGCGCGAGGGCCGCCAGCCACTCACGGGACGCCGCAGCACCCGGCCCCAGCTCGGCTACCAGCCCGAGCACCGCCTCGGCCAGCGGCACCGGGTCCAGCCCGGCGTCGGCGTCGTCCACCGAGCGCTCGACCGCGTCGCGCAGGGCCCGGTGGTCGAGCAGGCCATCCGGTTCGGCGAGCGCGGCGCCCAGCCGGAGCAGCAACGGGTGCACGGCGTCGGGATCGACAACGTGCAGGCCGGGCAGCGCGAGGTCGCCCACCCCGGCGTCGGCGCCCAGCGGGAGCAGCACGCCCGCGGGCCCGGGGACCGTGCGGCCGTCGGCGAGCGGCACGGGCAGGGCGCGCAGCTCGTCGCGCAGCCCCGGCACGGTGTCGACGGCCGGTTCGAGCGCCGCGTACACAGCCCGCCACCAGTCGGCCGGTCGCCGCACGCCGAGGAGCCGGTCGGCCAGCTCGGCGGGGCCCATCCGGTGCACGCCCAGCTCGGCGAACAGCGCCGCCCCCGGGGTGTCGGGAGGGATCGGCGCGAGCAGGCCGGGCAGAACGTCCGCGAGCAGGGCGGGCAGCTCGGGAGCGGGCAGGTCGAGGACGGTCGCGGTGCGCGGGGCCACGTCGGTACCGGCCGCACCAGGCAGCCAGGCCGCGACGCGCAGGACGTCCAGCAGCAGCTCCCGCAGGCGGGCGTCGAGCTCGGAGCGCGGGAACCCGGCCGCGGGCACGAGGGCGAGCCGGGCGTCGGGTGCGACGGCCGCCACGAGGTCGAGGTAGGCACCGGCGGCGGCGTGCAGGACGGCGTCGGTGGCGTCGCCCGCGCGGACGCGGCGGCGGTCCGGGTCGAGCGGGACGTCCGCGATCAGCCGGGCGGGCAGGCCCAGACGCTCGGCGGTGGTGGTGGGAGCGTGCAGGACGTCGTCGCCGAGCGGGGCCGGACGGCCGTCGGGATCCAGCGGAAGAGCCCAGCAGAACGACCGCACGTGCCGTTCGCGATGCTCGGTCGCGGTATCCGCCGCGCCCTCCGCGGTCCCGCGGATCAGTAGCCAGCGCCGGGCGGTGCCGTTCGGGCCGCCGATCCCGACGACCGTACTACCGTTGTCCAGGCGTCCCGGCAGCACCGTGGCCTCGAAGTGCAGGCCGCCGACGGTGATCTCGACGAGGTCGGGCAGCGCGAGCAGCAGGTCCGGTGCGGCGGCCGCCGCGGCGGCCAGCAGCGCGTCCGGGTCGAGGCCGGGGCGCAGCGGCAGGCGGACCTCCGTCGCGTAGCCGTCGGGCAGCGGCGGCTCGTCCGCGCCCGTCGGCCACACCAGGCGCAGCACCGGCAGCTGCCCGTCGCGGCGGGCCAGCTCGGCGGCCGGGCCGGGCAGCTCGCGGACGGCGTCCGCGGTCGCCGCGGCCGAGAACGCGACGCCGCCGTGCCCGGTGACGGCCCGGGGCGCGTCGGACAGCGCGAGCACCGCGGCGAAGCCGACCCCGAACCGCCCCACCGATCCCGCGTCGTCCCGCTTCGCCGAGGCCCGCAATGCGGCGAGCGCACTGACGCCCGCGGCGTCCAGAGGTGTACCGGTGTTCGCGACGTGCAGCTCGGCGTGCCCACCGACCCGGCCGTCGACGACGATCCGGAGCCGTCCCGGGACACCCGCCGCGCGGGCGGCGTCAGCGGCGTTCTGCGCCAGCTCGACGCACCACGTGTCGGCGTATCCGCCGAGCCGCAGGTCCTCCTCGGCGTTCGCGTCTTCCCGGAACCGGGTGGGCGAGTCGGCCCAGGCCGCGAGCACGCCGGCCCGCAGCGCAGCCGTACCGAACGGATCGCCGCGGACGTCGGCCGTCACCGGGAGCCGGCCGGCTCCAGCTCGACCCCGTCGTCATAGACCAGCTCGGCGACCGCGACCGGCGACACCGGCTCGTAAGCGACGTCCGAGTGCGCCCCGCAGCCGAACTCCACCGCCACGACCTCGCCGTCCGCAGGCGCGTAGGCGTTGGCGCAGACCCCGAAGACGCCACTCAGCGCCCCGGCGAGCGGCAGCAGGAACCCGCAGGTGCCGCAGTGCGCGGGCGCGGAGCGGGCCATGTCCGTGCCCGGGCCGTGCTCGCCGCCGAACCAGCGCTGGACGGCGGCGTCGCGACCCTCACGGCTCAACACCGTCTTGCGTCCCAGGCCGACCTCGCGGGCGAGCTCCTCCACCGCGATGTCGTCCGACGCGAGGTAGCCGGGCACCAGGCGGGCGTCGTCGGGCGAGGTGGGCAGCAGGTCGCCGACGCCGAGGTCGCCGGGCCGCACCCGTTCGTTCCAGGGCACCCAGGCAGGGGAGACCATCGCGTCCGGCCCCGGCAGGAGCACGACCTCGCTCACGGTGATCGCGGAGTCGTCGTCCGCGCTGGCCAGGGTGACCGACCAGCGCCAACCCCGGTACCCGCCGTGTTCCGCGGCGAAGAAATGGGTGACGGCGCCGTCTTCGGCACGGGCCCCCAGGTGCACACCGACCGCCTCGGCGGCGGCCGTTGCACCCATGTCCGCGGCGGCATCGGCGATCGCGACCTCGCGCGCCTGGTCGACGGCGTCTTCCAGGCGGGACGGAGTCGTTGCGGCAGCCACCGGACGATTGTGCCACCCTTCCCGACCGTGACCGGAAGCCCGGCCCCGGTGGTGCGGGCGCTGCTCGCGGCCGCGCTGCTCGCCGTCGCCGGATGCGGGGCGGCGGCGCCCACGACACCGGCGCCCGCAGCGCCGGTTTCCGCGCCTGTTTCCGCGCCCGCGCCGGTGCCGACGCTGCATCCCGAGGTGCTCGCCGAGCTGCCGCACGACCCGTCCGCGTTCACCCAGGGCCTCGAGATCGACGACGGCGTCCTCTACGAGGGCACCGGCCTCGAGGGCCGCTCGCAGCTGCGCGAGCTGGACCCGCAGACCGGCGCGGTCCGCCGATCCGTCGCGCTGCCCGGAGCGCTGTTCGGGGAGGGCATCACGGTGGTCGGCGACCGGATCTGGCAGCTGACCTGGCGCGACGGCGTCGCGCTCGAGTGGGACCGGGCCACCCTGACGCTGCGCCGGGAGGTCCCGATCCAGGGCGAGGGCTGGGGACTGTGCACCGACGGCGCCCGGCTGGTCCGCAGCGACGGCACGGACCGCCTGCGCTTCCACGACCCCGCCTCCTTCGCGGAGCTGGGCTCGGTCGCCGTGACGCTCGACGGGGCGCCGGTGGACCGGCTCAACGAGCTGGAGTGCCTCGACGGGCAGGTGTGGGCGAACGTCTGGCAGACCGACCGCATCGTCCGGATCGACCCGGCGACCGGCCGGGTCACGGCGGTGGTCGACGCGGCTGGGCTGCTCGACCCGAGCCTGCGGGCGGGCACGGACGTGCTCAACGGCATCGCCGCGGTGCCCGGCGACGACGGCACGTTCCTCGTCACCGGGAAGCTGTGGCCCGTGACGTTCCGGGTGCGGTTCGTGGGGTGAGACCGCCGCGGTCCCGGGCTGGGCCAGAATGACCGCGTGGTGTTCGGGCAGCGGCGGCGGTGGGTGGGCACCGACGGCGCGCCGGTGATCCGCCGGTGGAGCCCGGCGGGTGGCCCGGTGCCCGCACGCACGAGCGGTACCGCCGCGACGGGTGTCGTCGACGACGACAGCACTCCCCCGACCGGCATGCCGGTGGCGCCGCCGATCTCCCCGCGGTCCCGCTGGCACGGCCACCCCGACTACCACCCCGAGGTCCACCGGCCGTCGACGCGCTGGGGCCGGCCGGAACCCCCCGCGCCCGAACCCGAGCCGACGCCCGAGCCGGCCCCGGAGCCCGCGCCGCAGCGCGTGCCGCGCAAGCTGACGGTGACGCGGGTCGCGGCGCTGCGCAGCCGGGAGATCACCGAGAACGGCATCCGCGCCTTCCACCGCGCCGCGACCGCCGACGGGGCCGACCGCTCCGGGCTCACCGCACTCACCTACGCGACGATGATGACCTACGCGGTGGACGCCGCCGTGGCCGTCGCGCTGGCCAACACGCTGTTCTTCGCAGCCGCGACCGCGGAGAGCAGGACGAACGTCGCGCTGTACCTGGCGATCACCGTGGCGCCCTTCGCCCTCGTCGCACCGGTGATCGGGCCGCTGCTGGACCGCCTGCAGCGCGGGCGGCGCACGGCCCTCGCGGTGTCGTTCGGCGGCCGCGCGGTGCTTGCAGTGGTCATGGCGTTCGGCTACGACAGCTGGGTGCTCTACCCGGCGGCGCTCGGGGCGATGGTGCTGAGCAAGTCGTTCGTCGTGCTGAAGGCCGCGGTGACGCCGCGGGTGCTGCCCGAGGCGATCACGCTCGTCACCACGAACTCCCGCCTCACGACGTTCGGCCTCGCGGCCGGAGCGGTGTTCGGCGGGCTGGCGGCCGGGGTGGCGGCGGTGTGGGGCTCCCCGGGTGCCTTGTTCTTCACGGCACTGCTGGCGGTGGCGGGTGTGGTGTTGTGCGTGCGGATCCCGGCCTGGGTCGAGGTCACCGAGGGCGAGGTGCCGGCGACCCTGCACGAGTCCGACGACGAGGCGGCGGCGCCGACGGGGCGCCCGCCCGAGGCCGCGAACGCACGCCGATGGGGCGCGCGGCGCTCGTGGCGCTGTGGGGCAACGGCGCCACCCGCGTGCTGACCGGCTTCCTCACGCTCTTCGTCGCGTTCGTCGTCAAGGCGCAGACCGAGACCGAGCCCACCCGGCAGCTGGCGCTCATCGGGGTGGTCGGCGCGGCCGCGGGGCTGGGGTCGTTCGCGGGCAACGCGATCGGCTCCCGTCAGCGGTTCGGCCACTCCGACGCGCTGGTCCTGTCCGCCGTGGGCATCGCCGCGACCGCCGCCGCCGTCGCCGCTCTCCTCCCCGGCATCGGCACGGCCGCCGTCACCGCGCTGGTCGCGGCGACGTGCAGCGCGCTGGCGAAGGTCGTGCTGGACGCGGTGGTGCAGCGCGACCTGCCCGAACGGTCCCGGGCGTCCGCGTTCGGCCGCTCGGAGACGGTCCTGCAGCTGGCCTGGGTGTTCGGCGGGGCGCTCGGCGTCCTGCTCCCTCACGACTCCTTCCGCCTCGGCTTCGGTGTCGTCGCCGGCCTGCTGGTGCTCGTCGGGATCCAGACGACCCTCGTCGGCCGCGGCCGCACCCTCCTGCCGTGGCATCGACCGCCTCGCCCGGCCGAGGAGGGCACGTAGGGTGGCGCGGGTGCGCCGCCGTCTTCTCCTCGCCGCCGTCGCCCTGCTCGCGGCCGGATGCGGGAGCGGCACGCCCCCCGAGGTGACCTTCGCCGCGGCGGGCACGAGCGTCGCCGCGCGTCCCACGCAGTACTGCGACCTCAAGCTCACCGACTGCGCGGACGACGCGGCCGCACCCGTCCAGCTCGCCGTCCCCGCCGGGACGGCGCTGCAGGTGAACGTCCCCGACGGCGTGGCCGAGGCGCCGTGGCACGTCGTGTTCAGCTACCGCAACACGGGCGGCGACCAGATCGACGCCCGCAGCCCGCTGTTCGCGAGCAAGCAGCAGCACGACTACACCCTGACGCTGCCCGAGCCCACGGACCGGCTCGTCACCGCACAGGTGCAGCAGTTCGGCCCGGCGCCGAAGATCAACGAGGACACGGGCGAGCTCGAGTTCCCGGTCCGCGGCAGCTGGGTGCTGAACGCGGCCGGTACCTGACTCTGGATCCGGCCGCAGCGTCAGCCGTCCAGGTCCCGGCCCACCGCCCGCACGACCTCCGCTGCCAGCTTGCACGTGCGCCGCTCCGGGTAGCGGCCGCGGCGCAGGTCCGGCTGCACCTTGGTCTCGAGCAGGCGGATCATGTCCTCGATCAGGCCATGCAGCTCCTCGGCGGGCCGACGCGCCGCCTCGACCACAGACGGGGGCGAGTCCACCAGCCGCACCGACAGCGCCTGCGGCCCGCGCCGGCCCTCGGCCATGCCGAACTCGACGCGCTGCCCCGGCTTGAGCCCCGGCACCCCGGCCGGCAGCGCAGCCTTGCGGACATAGACGTCTTCGCCGCCGTCCTGGGCGAGGAACCCGAAGCCCTTGTCGGCGTTGTACCACTTGACCCTGCCGGTCGGCACCCTGCTCACCCGTTCCTCGATCGTCCACCCTCATGCGGGGCATCCCCCTGCACGACGAACGCGCCCCGGTGCGTGACACCGGGACGCGCGCTCGCCACGATACTGCGAAGTCCGGCGTCCGCGCAGCCACGATCCGCAATGCGGCGACGTCGCGCGGTCACGCCGTGCGCACCGCCGCCGCCTCACCGAGGTCCAGCATCTGCACGGACCGCTCCCGCATCTCGACCTTGCGCACCTTGCCCGTGACCGTCATCGGGAACTCGTCGACCACCAGCACGTACCGCGGGATCTTGTACGACGCCAGCCGGCCACCGGCGAACTCGCGCACGGCGTCCGGAGTCAGGTCGGGCACGCCGGCCCGCAGGATCACCCATGCGCACAGCTCCTCCCCGTAGCGCAGGTCCGGTACCCCGACGACCTGCACGTCACGCACGTCCGGGTGCGTGTAGAGGAACTCCTCGACCTCGCGCGGCGAGATGTTCTCCCCGCCGCGCACGACGATGTCCTTGATCCGGCCGGTGATGTTGACGTACCCGGCGCCGTCCATGACTGCCACGTCACCGGTGTGCATCCAGCGCGCGGCGTCGATCGCCTCCGCGGTCTTCTCCGGCTCGTTCCAGTAGCCGAGCATCACCGAGTAGCCGCGCGTGCACAGCTCGCCGGGCTCGCCGCGGGGCGACGTCCGGCCCGTCACCGGGTCGACGACCTTGACCTCGACGTGGGGGTGCACCCGGCCGACGGTCGAGACGCGCCGGTCCAGCGTGTCGTCGGCGCGGGTCTGCGTGGACACCGGCGAGGTCTCGGTCATGCCGTAGCAGATGGTCACCTCAGTCATGCCCATCCGGTCGACGACCTGCTTCATCACCTCCACCGGACACGGCGAGCCCGCCATGATCCCGGTGCGCAGCGACGACAGGTCGTAGGAGTCGAAGTCGGGGACACCCAGCTCGGCGATGAACATCGTCGGCACCCCGTAGAGCGAGGTGCACCGCTCCTGGGCGACGGCGCGCAGCGTCGCGGCCGGGTCGAAGGCGGCCGCGGGGATGACTATCGCGGCGCCGTGGGTGGTGCAGCCGAGGTTGCCCATGACCATGCCGAAGCAGTGGTAGAAGGGCACGGGGATGCAGACCCGGTCCGCGTCGGTGTAGCCGCAGAGGCTCCCGACGAAGTACCCGTTGTTGACGATGTTGTGGTGGCTGAGCGTGGCGCCCTTGGGGAAGCCTGTGGTGCCGGACGTGTACTGGATGTTGATCGGGTCGTCCGGGCTCAGCGACTCCTGCACCCGCGCCAGCTCGTCCCGGTCGCCGTTTCCCCTGGCCAGGGCGTCCCACTCCGGCGATCCGAGCAGCACGACCTGCTGCAGCTCAGCGCAGCGGGGCCGGACCTCCTCGATCATCCCCGCGTAGTCGGACGTCTTGAAGCTGCGCGCAGCGACGAGCAGCGCGACGCCGGACTGGTTGAGCACGTACTCCAGCTCATGAGTGCGGTAGACCGGGTTGATGTTGACCAGGATCGCGCCGATCTTGGCCGCGGCGTACTGGACGAACACCCACTCGGCGACGTTCGGGGCCCAGATCCCGACGCGGTCGCCGGTTCGGATCCCCGCCCGCAGCAGTCCGTGCGCCAGCGCGTCGACCCCGGCGACGAACTCGGCGTAGCTGAAGCGGCGGCCGGTCGCGACGTCGACGAGGGCCTCGCCGTCGGGGTTCCGGGCGGCGGTGCGATCGAGGCTGTCCCCGATCGTGTCGCCCAGCAGCGGGACGTGGGAGGTGCCGGAGGCGTACGACGGGAGGGCGGGGGGCACGGCGACTCCTCGGAAAGACTTGCGGCGCAGCACACATCCTGCCGCCGCTCCCGGACCGGCACCACCTCCGGCCGCACACCGCGAGTTGAGCGTTCGTGCTCGGCGAGTTGAGGTTGAGCCGGCGAGTTGCAACGTTCGAGCCCGGCGAGTTGCGCGATCGTGCCCGCCGGTGTGCGCGTTCCGGCACGGCGACCGCGCCCGAAACCCGTTCGCAGCCCGGCGATAGCCTGGAGCGATGCACGACCCCCGCGTCCTGCTCGACCCCGCCACCGACGCCGTGCGGCGGCTCGCCCGGCGCGGCTACGCGCTGGACGTCACCGCGCTGGAGAAGCTGCTCGCCGCCCGCAACGCCGCGATCCACCGCGGTGACGAGGCGCGTGCTGAGTCCAAGCGGACCGCGACCTCGGTGCGCTCGGCCGCACCGGACGACCGCCCGGCGCTGGTGGACCGGGCACGCGAGCTGAAGACCGTCGTCGCGGACGCCGAGGGCGATGCGCGCGAGCTCGAGGCGCAGCTGCAGGACCTGCTGCTGGGCATCCCGAACCTGCCCGCGGACGACGTGCCGGACGGCAGCAGCGACGACGACGCCGAGCTGATCCGCACCTGGTCTTCTTCCTCCCACCCAGAGCCGGTCGCCTTCGACTTCGCCCCCCGCGACCATGTCGAGCTGGGCGAGACGCTCGGGATCCTCGACCTGCCGCGCGCGACGAAGCTGTCGGGCCCCCGCTTCGCGGTGCTGCGCGGGCGCGGGGCGAAGCTGGAGCGGGCGCTGGCCCGGTACTTCCTCGACCTCGCCGAGGAGAACGGCTACACCGAGTTCTCGGTGCCCACGCTCGTCAACCGGGAGACGATGACCGGCACGGGGCAACTGCCGAAGTTCGAGCAGGACCTGTTCAAGACCGGTGTCGCGGACCACGAGCTGTTCCTCATCCCGACGGCCGAGGTGCCGCTGACCAACCTGCACGCCCGCGAGACCCTGGCCGTCGACGACCTCCCCCTGGCCTACACCGCGCACACCCCGTGCTTCCGGTCGGAGGCGGGTTCGTATGGGCGCGACACCCGCGGTCTGATCCGGATGCACGAGTTCAGCAAGGTCGAGCTGGTGCGGATCGTGGAGGCATCGACGTCGCGGCAGGAGCTGGAGCTGCTGGTGACGCACGCCGAAGCCGTGCTGCAGGGGCTGGGGCTGGCCTACCGGGTGGTCAAGCTCGCGGCCGGCGACATGGGCTTCTCGGCGCAGGCGACCTACGACGTCGAGGTGTGGCTCCCGGGCCAGCAGAAGTACCGGGAGATCGCGTCCGCGTCGGATTGCAGCACGTTCCAGGCGCGCCGCGCCGGTATCCGCACCCGCGCGGCGGACGGCAGCCGCGGGTTCGCGGCCACGCTGAACAGCTCGGGGCTGCCGATCGGGCGGACGTTGGTGGCGGTCCTGGAGCAGGGGCAGCAGGCCGACGGATCGGTCCGGATCCCGCAGGCGCTGGTCCCGTACACGGGCTTCGAGGTCCTCGAGCCGGCTTGAGCGCTCGCACACAGGACACCGCGCTCGCACCCAGGTTCTGACCTCTGCACCGAACCGGTTTGCTGTGTGCGGGCGGTCGGTGTGGAGCACGGACCGCGGGGCCGCGAGGATTCGGTCTCGTGCGCGCGTTCGTGGCCCTCGTCCCGCCCGCGGCGGTGCTCGACGAGCTCGCCGCCGCCGTCGCGCCGGTGCGGGCGGCCCGGCCGGACCTGCGCTGGACGCCGCCCGCGCAGTGGCACCTCACCCTGGCGTTCCTGGGCGAGATCGACGGCGACGCCCTGGACGAGGGCGTGCTGCCGAACCTCACCGAGCGCCTGGGCCGCGCCGCCCGCCGACATCCGCCGCTGGACCTCGCGCTGGGCGGGAGCGGACGCTTCGGCGACCGCGTGCTGTGGACGCGGGTCGATCCGGCGAACGGCCCGCGCGCGCTCGCCGCGTCGGTCGGCGCCGCAGCCCGGCGATGCGGCATCCCGGTAGACGACCGCCCCCACCGCCCGCACCTCACGCTGGCCCGCGGCCGGCCCGGCGCGGACCTGCGGCCGGCCGTCGAGGCGTTGCGCGGCTTCGCCGGTAGCCGGTGGACGGCCGACGCGCTGCATCTCGTCCGCAGCCGGCTGGGCGCGGGACCGGGGGGCACCGCGGCCCACGAGGTTCGCGCGACCTGGCCCCTCGGGCGCCCGGCCGCGCCCCTGGCGAGCACGAACGCGCAACGCGGCGAGCCTGAACGCCCAACCCGGCGAGCCTGAACGCGCAACTCGCCGTACGAGAACGCGCAACTCGCCGTACCAGAACGCGCAACTCGCCGGGCGTGAACGCGCAACTCGCGGGCTACGTGCGCGGCTCGCAGCTCAGAGGTCGCCCGCGTACAGCAGGCGGTTCGGGGTCCCGCCCGTGCCACCGCCCGCGACGACCCCCGGGGTGGCGTGGTCGACGATCCACTTCTCGACGACCGCGCTCGGGGCGTCGCCGTAGACCTGCTTGTAGAGCGCGGCGACCCCCGCGACGTGCGGGGCGGCCATCGACGTTCCCGACCACGACTCGATCCCGCCCTTGACTGTCGTCGACATGATCGACACGCCCGGGGCGTAGAGGTCCACGCAGCTGCCGGTGCTCGAGGTCGGGGCCCGCTTGTCGTCGCGGGTCGAGCTCCCCACCACCGTCACGCCCGGCACGGACCGGGGCAGCGCCGCGCAGTCGTCGGCTCCGGTGTTGCCCGCCGAGGACGCCACGAACACCCCGCTGGCCACCAGCGTCTGCACCGCCGCGGACAGCGCGTCCGACCGTCCGAAGCTCCACGACATCACCGCCACCGCGGGCCGCTGCGCGTTGCGCGTCACCCAGTCGATCCCGGACAGCAGCGACGACAGCCTCCCCACGCCGTTGCAGTCGAGCACCTTCACCGACCGGACCTGTGCCTGCGGCGCCACCCCGTGCAGCCGCGACGCCGCGATCCCGGCGACGACGGTGCCGTGGCCGTCGCAGTCACCGGTCGTGCGGTCGACGGCGTTGAACGGCGCCTGCGCGCGGCCGTCGAACTCCGGATGTGCGGTGTCCATCCCGGTGTCGAGCACGTAGATGGTGACGCCCGCGCCGGTCGCCTTCGTGCCGTGCCGCCCGTCGAGCGGCAGGGCGCGCTGGTCGATGCGGTCGAGCCCCCAGTTCGCCAAGGGCGCTGCGCTCGTCTCGGACAGTCGCATCGCGCGAGGTTCCGGGGGTGCGCCTGCCCGGTCCGGCTCGACCCCGAGCACGCCCGGCTGCGCCCGGACGACGTCCAGCTGCGCCGCGGTCAGAGGTGCCGCGAACCCGGCGAGCGCGCTGCCGAACACCGTGGTCGGCGTGATGTCCCCGGCTCGCGCCACCGCCGTCGCGTCAGCAGGCGTCGCCGTCCGCACCACCCATGTGACCGGCTCCGCGACCGCGACCGCCGGGCCGGCCAACGCCGCGATCACCTGTAGCGCCGCCACACAGGACAGCACGCGCAGGAGTCGCCACGTCACGCCGCGCGACGTTACGAGCCCTGCGAGCACGGCGTAAGAGACACGATCGGTGGTCGGGTGACGCTACGGCGCACCGGAATGACGCTCCGTTTGACCGGTCGGCCGCTCCGGGAAGGTCCGGCCGCCCAGGCCTGCCATGATCGCCGGGACGGCGCGTGGCCTGCAGTCGATCGCCGTCTCAGCGCGGTGCCGGTTCTTTGATCGTGAGCGCTCGTGCCCGAACGACGATCACGGCGCCCGGCCGACCGGGTGGATCGCCACCTCCGCCGCCTTGACCGCGAACCACAGCTGCACACCCGGTTCGGCAGGCAGGTCGACGAGTGCCGCGGGCGTGACGTCCGCGGCGAGTCCCTCCACCCACGCCGGCCCCCCGTCGCCCACCCCGGCCCGCAGGCGCACGAGGTCGCCGTGCGGCTCCACCGCGGCAAGCCGGATCGGCACGACGTTGCGCGGGCTCCCGTGCGGGCGCTCGGCGAACACCGCGACCGCCGACGGGGGGAACACCGCGACGGCGGGCTCGCCGTGGACGGTCCCCTCGGCGTGCCCCGTGATCACGCGCCCGTCGTCCGTCTTCAGGCCCTCGGGGCTGGCGGTGCCGGGCACGAGGTCGAGCCCGGCGATCCGGGCCGCGAACGGGCTGCGCGGCCGCGCGAGCACCTCGCGCGTCGGCCCCTCCTCGACCACCCCGCCGTCGGACAACACGATCACGCGATCGGCGAGCACCAGCGCGTCGAGCGCCGCGTGGGTGACGAGGACCGCGGTCCGCCCGCTGTCGCGGATGGTCCGGCGCAGGAGCGCCCGCATCGCGGGCATGGTGTCGACGTCCAGCGCCGCGAGGGGCTCGTCGAGCAGCAGCAGGTCGGGGCCGGCAGCGAGCGCGCGGGCGAGCGCGACCCGCTGCTGCTGGCCCCCGGAGAGTTGCGCAGGCCGCCGGTCGGCGAGCCCGGCCACGTCCGCGGCGTCGAGCAGCTCCCGCGCCCGGGCCGTGGCGGCGCGGCGGGACATCCCCTGGGCCCGCGGCCCGAACGCGACGTTGACCAGCGCGGTCAGGTGCGGGAACAGCAGGGGCTGCTGGGCGAGGAGCCCGACCCCGCGCCGGTGCGGGGGCACGTGGACGCCGGAGTCGGTGAGCATCCGACCACGGACCCGGACATGCCCGGAGTCGGGTCGCAGCAGCCCGGCGAGCACGTCGAGCAGCGTCGACTTGCCCGACCCGTTCGGGCCGAGGACGGCCAGCACGTCACCCGGGTCGACGGTGAGCGCGACGTCCAGGGTGAACCCGGGTCGGCGGACGACGGCGGCCGCGTCGAGCCCCGGAAGGTGACCGTCGCCGGTCACGAGAATCCTTCGGCCGGACGCGAGCGCCCGACGGCGATGACCACCACCGCGACCGCCACCAGCAGCAGCGACAGCGCCACCGCGCCGTCGACGTCGGTCTCGCGCTGCAGGTAGACCAGCAGCGGCATGGTGCGCGTGGTGCCCTGCAGGCTGCCGGCGAACGCTGTCGTCGCGCCGAACTCCCCCAGGCAGCGTGCGAACGCGAGCATCGAGCCCGAGGCCAGGCCCGGTAGCACGAGCGGGACGGTCACGTGCCGGAAGGCGTATCCGGGCCCGGCACCGAGCGTTGCGGCGACGGCCTCGTACCGGCCACCCGCCGTGCGCAACGCCCCCTCGAGGCCGACCACGAGGAACGGCAGTGCGACGAACGTCTGCGCGAGCACGACGGCCGTCGTCGTGAACGGGATCGTGATCCCGAACCAGAGGTCGAGCTGCCGGCCGAGCAGGCCGGTGCGGCCGAGCAGGAAGAGCAGCGCGAGCCCGCCGACGACCGGCGGCAGCACCAGCGGCAGCAACACCACGGAGCGCAGCACGCGCAGCCCGGGCAACCGCCCGCGGGCGAGGACGACCGCGAGCGGGCCGCCGAGGACGATGCACAGCGCCGTCGAGATCGCGGCCGTGATCAGCGACAGGCGCAGCGCGTCGAGCGCGGCCTCGCTCGTCAACAGCTCCGGCATGCGGCGCCAGTCGGCCCGCAGCAGGAGCCCGACGACCGGCAGCGCGACCAGCGCGAACGCGCACGTCGCGGGAACCCAGAGCCAGCGTGGCAGCGCGACGGCGGGCGCGCGACGTCCCGACGCGCGCCCGGTGGTCGTCACTTGCCGGGGCCGAACCCGGCCTCCTTGAGCGCCTGCTGCCCGTCGGTCCCGGTCACCAGGTCGACGAACTGCTGCGCCCGCTGCGCCTGCGGTGCGTTCTTCAGCACGGTGATCGGGTAGTTCGTGGTCACCTGGTTCGCCTCCGGGAAGCTCACTCCCTGCACCTTGTCGCCGGCGGCAGAGACGTCGGTGACGTAGACGAGGCCGGCGTCGGCGTCGCCGCTCGTGACCTTGCCCAGGGTGGACTTGACGTCCGCCTCCTCGCTGACGGGGGTGAGCGTCACCCCCGTCGCCTTCTCGATCTTCTCGGCGGCGGCCCCACACGGCACCTGCGGCGCGCAGACGACGACCTTGAGATCCGGCTTGGCGAGGTCGGCGAAGGACGCGATGCCCTTCGGGTCGCCCGGGACGGTCGCGATCTGCAGGACGTTCGTGGCGAAGATCGACGGGGTGCCCGCGGCGAGACCCGCGTCGGTGACCGCCTTCATGGTCGAGTCGCTGGCGGCGGCGAAGACGTCGGCAGGGGCGCCGTTGACGATCTGCTGGGCGAGGTCGGAGGAGCCGGCGTAGTTCAGCTTGATGTCGACGCCCGGGTGGTCGCTCTCGAACCGCTTCTCGAGGGCGCTGAAGGTCTCGGTCAGCGACGCGGCCGCGAGGACCGTGAGCGTGCCCGACTCGGCGGCCGCCGAGGGAGCCGCCGACGAGGCGGGCGCCGCTGGTTGCGCACCCCCGCCGCAGCCGGCGAGCAGCAGGATGAGACCGGCGACGCCGCCGGCCAGGGCACGGGTCCTCACGAGGTTCCTCCGGGGGTCTCGACGACGACGTTCGTCGACTTGATCACTGCGACGGCCAGCACGCCCGGCTCCAGGCCCAGCTCGCGGACGGCCTCGCTGCTCATCAGCGACACCACCCGGTGCGGCCCGCACTGCATCTCGACCTGGGCCATCACCTTGTCGGTGATCACCTCGGTGACCAGGCCGACGAGGCGGTTGCGGGCGGAGCGCCCGACGTCCGACGGGTCGGGCGCGGCGTTCGCGTTGCGGCGGGCGAACTCGGCCAGCGCGGCGCCGTCGATGACCTTGCGGTGCGACGCGTCGGTCTGCACGGGAAGCGTGCCGGCGTCGACCCAGCGGCGCACGGTGTCGTCGCTGACCCCGAGCAGCCGGGCGGCGTCAGCAATGCGGAACTGCGGCATGAACCGCACTGTATCCCCGCGTCTGCGGATTCATCCAGCAGTGCCGGATGGGCGCACGTCGCGAGCCTGATCACGACCTCCGCGAGGCGGTTACGCTCGTAATCGTGACGCCCACCGAGCTCGGTCTCCCGGCGCTGCGTTCGCGCACCACGGCGCCCCGCGACCCGGGCCGCCCCGCCGATCCGCGGCTGATCGACCGCTTCGGCCGGGTCGCCACGGACCTGCGGATCTCGCTGACCGACCGCTGCAACCTGCGCTGCACCTACTGCATGCCCGCCGAGGGCCTGCCCTGGATGCCGCGGGCGGAGCAGCTCACCGACACCGAGCTCGTTCGGCTGATCACGATCGCCGTCCGCGACCTGGGCGTGCGCGAGCTGCGGTTCACCGGGGGCGAGCCCCTGCTCCGCCGCGGGCTCGAAGACATGATCGCCGCATCGGCTGCACTCAGCCCGCGCCCGGACATCTCCCTGACGACCAACGGCATCGGCCTCGCCCGCCGCGCCGCCGGCCTCGCCGCAGCGGGCGTCAACCGCCTCAATGTCTCCCTCGACACCCTGCGCCCCGAGCGCTTCACCGAGATCACCCGCCGGGACCGGCTCGGCGACGTCCTCGACGGCATGGTGGCCGCCCGCGAGGCCGGCCTGTCGCCCGTCAAGATCAATACGGTCCTGCTCCGCGGGGTGAACGACGACGAGGCCGTCGACCTGTTGCGCTTCGCCGTCGCCCACGGCTTCGAGCTGCGGTTCATCGAGCAGATGCCGCTCGACGCGCAGCACGGCTGGCAGCGCGCGGAGATGGTGACGGCCGGAGAGATCCTCGCGGCGCTGCGCACGGCGTTCACTCTGACCCCGGACGGCCACGACCGCGGCGCGGCGCCGGCCGAGCGCTGGCTCGTCGACGGCGGTCCGGCCGCGGTCGGGGTGATCGCCTCGGTGACCCGGCCGTTCTGCGGTGCCTGCGACCGCACCCGGTTGACGGCCGACGGCCAGGTGCGCTCCTGCCTGTTCGCCCGCACCGAGACCGACCTGCGGGCGCTCGTGCGCGCCGATTCGTCGGACGCGGAGATCGCCGACGCCTGGCGCGTCGCGATGTGGGGCAAGCTCGCCGGGCACGGGATCGACGACCCGGGGTTCCTGCAGCCGGACCGGCCGATGAGCGCGATCGGGGGCTAGCGAGGGTGACCGTGATCGTCCGCTACTTCGCCGCGGCACGGGCCGCGGCGGGCGTCGAGACCGAGACCGTGGAGGTGCCGCTCGGCGCGACGGTCGACATCCTGCTCAAGACGGTCCGCGCCGCGCACGGCGACGACCTGGGCCGCGTGCTCGACCGGTGCAGCTTCCTGCTGGACGAGGTGGCGGTGCGGGACCGCGACCGCCCGTTGCCCGAGGGCGCGGTCGTCGACATGCTGCCCCCCTTCGCCGGCGGCTGAGACACGACCGGCACATCGCCCGAGATCGACATTTCGCTGCGGCGAGTGTCTCGTCGTGCGTGACACGGCTTCGGTTTGCGGCCGTTCCTGCGCGCTCCTACTCTCCGAACACCTCAGGTTTCCTCCAACTTTCCGCTTCCGGAGCGGCAGCACGGCAAGGGCGCCAGGTTCCTGTGACGGCCTTCAGGTGAGGACGACGCCATGACGCAGACCGAAGCTCCGCAACACTCCCTCGACGCCGAACAGGCCGGTTACAAACAGTCACTTGGCCGCCGACACGTCCAGATGATCGCGATCGGTGGGGCGATCGGCACGGGGCTTTTCCTGGGCTCGGCCTCTCGACTGCACAACACCGGGCCGGCGCTGCTGTTCACCTACGCCTTCGTCGGCGTCATCGCATACTTCCTGATGCGCGCGCTCGGCGAGCTGGTCCTGCACCGCGCGACCTCCGGCGCCTTCGTCTCCTACATGCGGGAGTTCTACGGCGAGAAGTGGGCGTTCGTCACCGGCTGGATGTACTGGCTGAACTGGGCGCTCACCGGGATCGCCGAACTCTCGGCGGTCGGGCTCTACGTCCAGTTCTGGTTCCCGCTCATGCCGACGTGGGCCACGGTGCTCATCGCCCTCGCCGTGGTACTGGTGATCAACCTGCTGTCGGCAAGGGCCTTCGGGGAGTTCGAGTTCTGGGCGGCGATCGCCAAGGTCGGTGCGATCGTGATCTTCCTGGTGGTCGGGCTGGTCGTCGTGATCGGCGGCTTCAACATCGGCGGCCACGAGGCCGGGTTCCACAACCTGTGGAGCAACCCGGGCGGCTTCTGGCCTCATACCGGCGACTTCAACTGGTACGGGCCGCTCCTCGCGATGTCCGGGGTCGTCTTCGCGTACGCCGCGATCGAGATGGTCGGCGTGGCCGCCGGCGAGATGCAGGACGCGAAGACCGAGGTGCCGAAGGCGGTCAACGCGGTCATCTTCCGGATCGCGATCTTCTACTGCGGTTCGATCCTGCTGCTGGTCTCGATGCTGCCCACCAGCGAGTACAAGTCGGGCACCAGCCCGTTCGTGACCGTCTTCGAGCGGTTGGGCCTGACGTGGATGAGCTATGTGATCCAGATCGTGCTCATCATCGCCGCCCTGTCCAGCCTGAACGCCGGCCTGTACTCGACCGGGCGGGTGCTGCGCAGTCTGGGTATGAGCAAGCAGGCGCCGCAGTTCACCCTGAAGATGAGCAGCTCGGGCGTCCCGTGGGCCGGCATCCTGATGACGTCGGTGGTCTTCGTGTTCGGCTCGCTGCTGAACTTCCTCGCCCCGGATGCGTTCGAGATCGCCCTGGAGGCCGCCGCGATCGGCGTGCTGTTCACCTGGTCGACGATCTTCCTGTGCCAGCTGAAGCTGCGCAGGCTGAGCGACCGTGGAGTCATCCCGCCGAGCCCGTTCCAGATGCCCGGCTCCCCGTAGACGAGCTACGTCGGGCTGGTCTTCCTCGGGCTGGTCGTGGTCGGCATGGCGATCTCGGGCTGGCAGGCCTCGCCGTACCTCTCCCACAAGGTCACCTTCCTGGTCGTCGTCTTCGGGATCCCGCTCCTCGCCGTGGCCTCTCGCCATTGGATGGCGCCTGGTCAAGCCCGCGGTCATCGAGAACACCGGGAACCGGCTCAAGGCGGTCTGGTCGGACGACGGACCGACCTACGGGCCGGGCGTCAGCCCCGACGACCTCGACGTGGCCGAGCACGACCCGGCGACTGCCGGGCGCAACCTGGAGGGCCTGAACTACGACGGCAGCTTCGCGCGTGACGAGGACGAGGAGGAGCCGCGGTGAGCGAGCGCAGCGAGCGAACCAGTGTCACAGCGGCTGCGCGAAGCGTCGACCGAGCGCAGCGAGGGAGTTCGACGAGCGGCACGCTACGGCGGGCGGTCGTACTCGTCGCCCTCCTCGGGTCGATCGTGACCACCCTGGCCGCGTGCGGAGGCTCGACCGCGGGGCCGAACCAGGAGCCCTCTCGGGTACCCGGCGCGGCGAATCTCGACAAGCTGGCCATCGGCATCTCGTTCGACCAGCCCGGACTGGGGCTCAAGGAGGGGGACACCTACAGCGGTTTCGACGTGGAGACGGCAAAGTACGTCGCCAAGGCGTTGGGCGTGCCGGAGTCCGGCATCACCTGGGTGCAGGCCGACCCGGGCAACCGGGAGTCTCTCCTCACCAGCGGCCAGGCCGACCTGGTGTTCTCCACCTACACGATCACCGAAGCCCGCAAGCAGGTCGTCGACTTCGCCGGCCCGTACTTCCTCGCGCACCAGGACCTGCTGGTCCGGCGCAACGAGACCGAGATCACCGGGCCGGAGACTCTTGACGGCAGGAACCTGTGTTCCGTGCCGGGGACCACGTCGGCGGAGAACGTGCTCAAGTTCTACCGGGGGCGCATCCAGCTCAAGGAGTTCCCGCGGTTCTCCGACTGCGTGCGGGCGCTGGACAACAGCGAGGTCGACGCGGTGACCACGGACGACGTGATCCTCGCCGGTTTCGCTGCCCAACCGCAGTACCAGGGCAAGCTGAAGCTCGTCGGCCGGGGCTTCTCCGACGAGAACTACGGCGTCGGGATCAAGAAGGGCAACACCGCGCTGGTCGACCAGGTGAACGCCGCGCTGCAGCAGTACGTCGCCGACGGGTCGTGGGCGGCGGCGCTGCGGATCACCGTGGCGCCGTCCGGCTACCGGCTGCCCAGCCCGCCGACGCCGGGCGCCGCCTGACCCCGAGGTAGTGAGCTGGGGCCGTGACACCGCCCCCGACCGAGGTCCGGTCGGGGGCGGTGTCTTGTTCACGCAGGCCCTGGCGCCACCCACTCCTCGACGGCGACGAAGTGCGACACGTTGTCCATCCGGCGCTGGACCGCGGAGATCTCCCGGACCGCCTGCGCGATCACGCTGCGGTCCAGCGGCGAGAGCCGCTTCAGCGTGACGGCGTCGGTCGGCCGCTCCCCGGCCCGGTACTGGCGGATCTGGTAGCGCAGGCGCAGCCGCTGCAGCACGTCGAACACCTCGATCAGCGTGCCGGCCGCGTCGGCGGGCAGCATGGCGGATCCGGCCGCGGCCCGGAGCCGCTCGGTGGTCGGCAGGACCGCCGATCCGACGCTGAGCGCTGCCCAGCGGGCGATGTTCACGACCGGCAGCAACCCGTGCTTCTTGATGTCGAAGGTGTCCGGACGGCGGGCCGGGAGCCACGCCGACCGGAGCTTGGCGCGGTACGCCAGCGACTCCTGGAGCAGCAGCCGCATCGTTCCCGGATGCTCACGCAGGTCGCTGAAGACGCGGCTCACCGCAGGCAGGCCCGGGTCGCCGTGGATGGGGCGGCCGTCCACCAGCAGTGACGTCATGATCGCGCCCTTGTACTCGACCGGGTCGGCCAGCCACTGCCGGCCTGCGGCCCGCCACTCGGCGTTGGTCCGGGAGAACAGAGGCGACTGCGCCGTCGTGCCGTGGCCGTCCGCGCTGAGGCCCGCGGTGGCCAGCACGCCGGACACCTCGGCGAACGCGGCCCGGTAGGCCGGCACGGCGGCCGGGTCGACGGCGTCGTCGAAGGCGGCCGCGGAGTCGACGTCCGAGCTCAGCACGGCCTCCCGCCGGCCGTTGCTCCCCAGCGACAGCCAGGTGAAGGCGTCCACCGACAGTTCAGGGTGCCGGGCGAACACCAGACCGATGGCCCGGCGCATGATCGTGTCGAGGAAGCCGGAGTACACGGCGATCACCCGCCCGGCCGCCAGCCCGCGGGACAGCAGGTCGTCGAGCATCGGTGGGACTTGGCCGGCGAACGCGGCCAGCTCCTCGATGCTCGTGGCCCGGCGCAGCTGCTCGTGCAGGGAGACCCCGACGGTGATCGGCGAGATGGCGAAGTCGCGGGGGCAGACGACCCCGCGGAGCTCTCCGGCGCGGTCGGTGACCAGGAGGAACTCGGCGTCGCGTTCCAGCAGGAGCATCAGCGCCTCGGCGGCGGTGTCGCCCAGGCATGCCACTGGAGCCGTGGTGTCCATGATCTCGCGCGCCGGCGTGGTGAGCGGCCTGCCGTCGACCAGGACCCGGGCCCGCAGCACCGCATCCGTGATCAGCCCGAACCGCCCTGCGCCGAGGCGGATCACGGCCGGGACGCCCCGGTCGGTCATCCGCCTCGCGACATCGCCGACCGCGGTGTCCGGGTCGACGAGCAGCGGTTCGCGCTCGATCAGCTCGTCCACGCTGCTGTAGCTCGGGACGTCCGCCTGGCGGCCGGTGACAACAGTCTCGGCAGCCATGGTCTCGGCCAGGAACCGCGCCCCGCGACGCGTCGCGAAGGCCGGCGCGGCGAGCGCGGCGGGGATGCGCGCCACCGTGGCCATCCCCGCCGCGACCGCGCGCGGGCCGATCGACTGCTCCGTCAGCATCGCCGAGAAGCCGAACACGCTACCGGGCCCGACGACCTCGTCGGACCCGAGCGGCACCTGTTGGACGTGGTTCCGCAGCAGGGCGACCTGGCCCGCGATCACGACGAACACCTCGTCCGTCGGGTCGGTGAAGGCGTCGTGGATGAGAGCGGCGTCGGCGAACCGCTCGACCCGCGCCGCCCGGGCGATCTCGTCGACCGCCTCCGGACCGAGCGAGTCGAACGGGGGATGCTCGGCGAGGAACGCCGCGAGGTCGGCCGCCTGCACGGTGGTCATGCTGCCACAGCACCCGCCGGGTCGGGGACGGTGCGCGCTAGGGGGACGCCGTGACCTCGCGGTACGACCGGAAGGTGCCCGCGGGCGTCGTCGCCGTCTCCGCCGCCAGTACCGCGTGCACGACGGCCCTGCTGACGACGTCCGCGGCGGCGGCGTGCAGCGCCATGAGCCCGGCGACGTCGAGGACCGGGCGCGCGCACGTTGCGAGCCCGAACACCAGGTCGCCGTCCACCACGGTGTGCACCGGCGCGAGGGCGCGGGCCAGCCCGTCGTGACCCATTGCCGCAAGCCGCCCGCACCCGGCCTTGTCCAGCGTCGCGTCGGTGGCGACGACTGCCAGGGTGGTCGCCGTGCCGAGCCGCGGGCGAACGGACTCGGCGATGGCACGCAGCGCGGCCCGCGCCGCGGGACCGACCGGTGGGAGCACGAACTCCCCCGCGTGCCCGCGGCGAGCGCCGTGCAGCTCTCCGCTCGTCGGGTCCACCGCCGAACCGGCAGCGTTCACCGCCGCCAAGGCGGCCACGGTGGTCCCGTCGTCGAGGACCGCGCTCGCCGTCCCGATCCCGCCCTTGAGCCCGCCGACCAGGGCGCCGGTGCCGGCGCCGACGACACCCTGCGCGACCGGCCCGTCGGATGCGGCGTCGACGGCGGCCGCCCCGGTCGCGGCGGTCGGGCGCAGCGCGGGATCGCCGGCCGGGCCGCCTCGGCCCAGGTCGAAGAGCACCGCGGCGGGCACGATCGGCACGACCGCCCCCGGCACCGGAAAGCCGATGCCCGCGGCCGCCAGCCGCGCCATGATCCCGTCCGCGGCGGCGAGGCCGAAGGCGCTGCCCCCGCTCAGGACGACGGCGTGCACGCGCTGGACGGTGTTGCGGGGATCGAGCAGGTCGGTCTCCCGGGTGCCCGGCGCGCCGCCACGGACGTCCACGCCGGCGACCGCGCCTCCGGGCGGGGCGAGGACGACGGTGGTGCCCGACAGCGCGTCGGGAACGCGCGCATGCCCGACCCGCAGGCCGGTGACGTCGGTCAGGGCGTTGTTCGCTCCGGTGCGCACGGCGTCATCGTGGAGCCCGCCGCCCGCCGCCCGCCACCGCAGCGCCGACGGACCGACGCGGTCAGCCCGCGCGCAGGCGCCGCACCAGGAGCACCACCAGCACCAGCAGCAGGCCGCCGCCCAGCACCGGGAGGAGGCGCTGGAGCACGTGCGCGCCCGCGTGGTCGAGCAGGTCGATCGCGTCGACCTCGCTGCGCACATGGGCACGGAGCCCCGTGCCGCCCGCGGTGGCGGACACCTCCGCCGCGGAGGTGCCCGGAGCCACCGTGCCGTTCGTCGAGCCTGCGTTCGCCGGCGCCACACGTTCCAGCACCGAGTCCGAGATCGCCTCCGAGCCGGCCGCCGGGGCCGTCGCCTGCCGGGCCGGGCGTGCGGGCGCGGTCGGGATGTCGGAGGTCGCCTCGGAGGCCGCCGTCGCCGACACCGCGACCGGCGCCGCTTCCTCCTCGGTGGCCGGCCCCAGCTTGCGTGCCACGCACGCCGCGAACTGATTGATGATCTTGTCGGCGACGTCCGAGATCACCCCGCGGCCGAACTGCGCGGGCTTCCCGGTGATCGTCATGTCGGTGATCATCGAAACGGCCGTGCGGTCGGCCGCCTCCTCCACCATGGACGCCGTCACCGTCGCGTTCGCCGTGCCGTTGCCGCGCGAGTCGCGCCCGTTGGCCTCGATCACGACCTCGTGGGCGGCGTCGTCGCGCGAGACGTAGGTGCCCTTGCCCTTGTAGGTCATCGCGATCGGCCCGAGCTTGACCTTCACCGTGCCGGCGAACGAGTCGCCCTCGTACGACGTGAGGGTGGCGCCGGGGAAGCAGGGGGCGACGGTCTCGGGGTTGTTCAGGGCCTCCCATGCCGTAGCGATCGGCACGTCGATCGTGAAGTTGTTCTCGAGCTTCATGCTTCCTCCTGAAGCGTGTCCGCACGTAGTCACCGAACCGCGAACGCCCGCCCCTACTCGGAGTTCCGGGGCGGGCGTCCTGGCAAACCTCAGCCCACCGCGGCGAGCACCGCACGCCCGGTGAGTACCCGCGCGAGGTGCTCACGGTAGTCGGACGCGGCGTCGGCGTCGCTCGGCGCCGCCGTGCCCTCGGTGACGCGCTCGGCCGCCGCCCGCACCGCCTCGGCCGCCGCCGGCTGACCGACCAGGGCCTCCTCGACTCCGCGGGCCCGCAGCGGGGTGGTGCCCATGTTCGTCAGCCCCACCCGGGCCTCGGCGATCGCGCCGCCCTCGACGCGGACCGCGGCGGCGATCGCCACCATCGACCACGACTGCGCGGTGCGGTTGAACTTCTCGTAGTGGCTGCCCCAGCCGGTGTAGCGGGGGAACCGCACCTCGGTGAGGATCTCGTCCTCGCCGAGCGCGGTGGTGAAGTAGTCGACGAAGAACTCGTCCGCCGGTACGGTGCGCTGCCCGCCCGGACCGGTGATCACGAACTCCGCCTCGAGAGCCAGGGCGACGCCACCCAGGTCGCCTGCCGGGTCGGCGTGCGCGAGCGCGCCGCCGAGGGTCCCGCGGTGCCGGACCTGGTTGTCCGCCACCGTCGCCGTGGCCTGCGCGAGCAGCCCGAGGTGCTCCTTGACGAGCTCGTCGCGCAGCACCTCGTGGTGCGGCGCCATCGCCCCGATCGCGATCCGGTCGCCGTCGCCCGAGATGCGGCGCAGCTCCGGGATCCCGCCCAGGTCGATCAGCACCGACGGGGCGGCGAGCCGCAGCCGCAGCACCGGGATGAGGCTCTGCCCGCCTGCGAGGATCTTGGCGTCCTCGCCGGCCTCCTGCAGCGCGGCCACGGCCTCGTCGACCGTGCCGGGCTTGACGTAGTCGAACGGCGCCGGGATCACTGGACCTCTTCTTCCTGCGGGTTGTTCGGGTCGATCGAGCCGAGGCCGGCCCCCGGCGAGTGGGTGTCGACGGGCGTCTCCTGCGTGGCCCGCCCCTGGGCCGCCTGGAGCGCCCGCCACACGCGCTGCGGCGTGCAGGGCATCTCGACGTCCGGGACACCCAGGTGGCGCACCGCGTCGAGGACGCCGTTGACGATCGCCGGGGTCGAGGCGATCGTGCCCGCCTCGCCGACGCCCTTCACGCCAAGCGGGTTGCCGGTGGCCGCGGTCGTGGTGCGGTCCGTGGTGAAGCTCGGCAGGTCCGAAGCCGAGGGCAGGGTGTAGTCGACGAACGTGCCGTTGACCAGCGTGCCCTGCTCGTCGTAGTTGGCCTCCTCGAACAGCGCCTGCCCGATGCCCTGGGCGAGGCCACCGTGCACCTGCCCCTCGACGATCAGCGGGTTCAGCGCGTTGCCGACGTCGTCGACGCAGACGTAGGCGCGGATGCTCGCCCGCCCCGTCTCCGTGTCGACCTCCATCGCGGCGAGGTGCGTGCCGTGCGGGAAGGAGAAGTTCTCCGGGTCGTACGTGGCGTCCGAGTCCAGGGAGGGCTCGACGCCGTCGGGCAGGTCGTGCGCCGCCCAGGTGGCCGTCGCGACCTCCTGGATGCTCACGCCCTTGCCCGTGCCCCTGACCCCGAACCGGCCGCCGGAGAACTCCAGGTCGTCCTCGGACGCCTCGAGCATGTGCGCGGCGATGGTCCTGGCCTTGGCGACCACCTTCTCCGCGGCCTTGACCACGGCGATCCCGCCGACGGCGAGCGACCGTGAGCCGTAGGTGTCCATGCCCCGCGGGGAGATCTGGGTGTCGCCGTGCAGCACCTCGATGTCCTCGAACGGCACGCCGAGCTGGTCCGCGACGATCTGGCTCCAGGCCGTCTCGTGGCCCTGCCCGTGGCCGGACGACCCGGTGACGACCTCGACCTTGCCGAACGGGAGCATCCGGATCGACGCGTTCTCCCAGCCGCCCGCGCCGTACGCCAGCGACCCGAGCACCCGGCTCGGGGCGAGCCCGCACATCTCGGTGAAGGTCGAGATGCCGATGCCGAGCTGGACCGGGTCTTCGCGGTCCCGCCGCTCCTGCTGCTCGCGGCGCAGCGCCTCGTAGCCGAGCAGCTCCTTGGCCTTGGCCGTCGCGGCCTCGTAGTTGCCCGAGTCGTACTCCAGCCCGCACACGGTGGTGAACGGGAACTCCTCGTGCTTGATCCAGTTCTGCTCGCGCAGCTCCAGCGGCTCGCGGCCCAGCTCGGCCGCCAGCTCGTCCATGATCCGCTCGATGGCGAACGTGGCCTCCGGCCGGCCGGCGCCGCGGTAGGCGTCGGTGGGGGTCTTGGAGGTGAACACGTTCGTGCACGCGAACCGGTAGGCCGGGAACTTGTAGATCGAGTTGAACATGAACGCGCCGAGGATCGGGATGCCCGACGTCACCAGGCGCAGGTAGGCACCCATGTCGGCGAGCAGGTCGACGTCCAGTGCGAGGACGGTGCCGTCCCGCTTGGCGGCGATCGTGATGTCCTGGATCTGGTCGCGGCCGTGGTGGGCCGACAGCAGCGACTCCGAGCGGGTCTCGGTCCACTTGACCGGCTTGCCCAGCTTGACCGACGCGGCCAGGACGAGGATCTCCTCGGGCGTGACCTGCAGCTTGCCGCCGAACCCGCCGCCGACGTCCGGGGCGATCACCCGCAGCTTGTGCTCGGGCACGCCCGCCGTGGCCGCCGCCAGCGTCTTGAGGATGTGCGGGATCTGCGTCGCCGACCACATGGTCAGCTGCTCGCCGGACGGGTCGACGACCACGGAGCGGGGCTCCATGAACGCAGGGATCAGCCGCTGCTGGCGGAACCGCCGACGGACGACGATCGCATCGGGGTCCTTCTCGGCCGCGGCGATCGCGTCGCGGGCGCTCCCGCCCGTGCCGGCCTCGCCGGAGTCGAACACCCAGTGCGCGCTGGCGTTCGTGCCCAGGTCGGGGTGCAGCAGGGTGGCGCCCTCGGCCAGCGCCTCCTCCATGTCCAGTACCGGCGGCAGGTCGTCGTAGTCGACGACGACGAGCTCGGTGGCGTCGCGGGCGGTGGCCGGGTCGCGGGCGATCACGACGGCGACACCGTCACCGGCGAAGTGCACGGTGTCGACGGCCAGCGGCGGCGCCTGCGGGGCCTTCTGGTCCGGGGTGATCGGCCAGGCGTTGGGCAGGCTCGCCTCGGCCAGCCCGAGTTCGGCCGCCGTGTAGACGGCGATGACGCCGGGCAGCGCCCGTGCCTCGTCGGCGTCGATGCCGGTGATCCGGGCGTGCGCCGCGGACGAGCGCACCACGGCCAGGTGCAGCATGCCGGGCAGCGTGATGTTGTCGGTCCAGCGGGTGCGCCCGGTGATGAGGCGGGCGTCCTCCTTGCGGGTCCGGGACTTCCCGAACTCCAGTGCGGGCGTGGTGGGATCTCCGGCGGTTGCCAGGGTCTCGGTCATGGGTCAGCTCCCTGCCACGGGCGCGGGGGTCTCGGCAGCCGCGGGTGCCCCCGGCTTCATCGCCTGCGCGGCGCTCTGCACGGCCCGCACGATGTTCTGGTAGCCGGTGCACCGGCAGAGGTTGCCCTCGATGCCCTCGCGAACCTCGTGCTCGTCGGGGTCGGGGTTGTCGCCGAGCAGGTCGACCGCCTGCATGATCATTCCCGGCGTGCAGAACCCGCACTGCAGGGCGTGGCACTCGTTGAACGCCTTCTGCACGGGGTGGAGCTGCCCATCGCGGGCGAGACCCTCGATCGTCAAGACCTCGCCGCCGTCGGCCTGGACGGCGAACACCGCGCACGACTTCACGCTCTGCCCGTTCAGCGCAACCGTGCAAGCGCCGCAGTTGCTGGTGTCGCAGCCGACGACCGTGCCGGTCTTTCCGAGCCGTTCCCGCAGGTAGTAGACCAGGAGCATGCGGGGTTCGACCTCGTCGACGTACTGCACGCCGTCGACGGTGACCCTGACCTGTGCCATGAGCCCTTCCTCCTCGCCGCGGACCATGACGGACTCGGGAGACCCCGTCGGCCCCGACCTTCCGTGGATCGGCGCGCACGGCCGCGCGCCGCGCCAGTGTGGCGGCGAGCACATTGGACCGCCGCTCATCGAGCGGGGCAACAAGAGCGCCGCTCGTCCGGCGCACATCGATGACACGGCGGGGAAGTGCGGGCCCACACGGAGTGAGAAGGCTTCGCAGGTGCGGATCAGACGGTGAGAATGCTCCGCCTCCGCGGAGATCCTGGGCAGTTCATTTCACCCGATTGACGGAATACTCCAGAAGGGTTGGATCGCTCAGGAGACGTCGGTCCCACTCCCTGCCTGCGGCTCTGCCATCGCCGACTCCGTGTTGCCGGCTCGCGGATGCCCGGCTCCTGCCGTCGCGAACCGCGGGCTCTTCGGGCGCAGCGGCTCGAGGGTGCGGTGGCGCAGCGCGCCCCACCACAGCCCGGCGCCGTAGGCGAGGTCGTCCAGCCGGTGCGCGACGACGTGGCCGAGCAGGCCCGGCCGCACCGCGGGGTCGCGGTCGCGGTGGCGCAGCCAGTCGACGACGCCTTCGACGAGAGCGACGGCCGCGACGACCCGGCGGGCCCGTGCGGAGACCGCGCAGGCCAGCACGGAGAGCGGCCAGTAGTGGCGGTTGACGGCGTCCGCGGTCTGGGCGACCGCGCCCGCCGTGCCGAGCCCGATGATCCGGACGGCCACGCGCCACGGCCGCGACAGCTCCGGGAGCTGCGGGACAAGCCGGTGCACCGCCCACGCGGCCACCCCGACGGCGGCGAGCGGGCGGCGGGCCAGGAGCGCCGCGGCGACCGCCACCGCCCACGGGCTGAGCACCATCGGCGGCACCGCACCGCGGTGGCGCAGCGCGAGCGGGGCCGCCCCGGTCCCGTAGTACGCCTTGCGCAGCCACCATGCGCGCAGTCCGGTGCGGTGGTCGTGCGCGACCCGCGACGACGGCTCGTAGCGCATCCGCCAGCCCGCGCCGTGCAGGCGCAGCACCAGGTCGACGTCCTCGGCGACGTGCATGTCGTCGTCGAATCCCGCCCCGACGGCCGCGCAGCGCGCGAGCAGCGCCGCGCTGGGGACGTAGGCGACCCGGGTGCGTGGCACGACGGCAGCCGGGTCCGGGCCCAGGTCCAGCGACGACCGCACCGCCTCGTACCGGCCGAGCCAGCCGCGGACGCGTGGCTGGGCCGCCCAGCCACCGGGCGGTGCCAAGGCGACGATCCGCGGGGCCACCAGCCCGACGGCCGGGTCGGCCAGGTGCGCGAGCAGCGGATCGAGCCAGCCCGGGGTCGGCAGCACGTCGGAGTCGAGGAAGGCGACCAGCGGGGTCGCCGCGGCGGCAAGCCCGGCGTTGCGCGCGGCGGCCGGGCCCTGGGGGTGGTCGTGGCGCAGCACCCGGATGGCGGTGCGCGCCCGGGCGCCGACCCGGTGCACCGCCTCCACCAGGGCGTCCGGGTCGGCCGACCCGTCGTCGACGACGATCACGCCGCCCAGATCGGACGGGAGCGCCGCGATCAGGCGGGCGACGGCGGCGGTCCGGTCCTTGACCGGGACGACGACGGTGACGTCCCCCGCTCCCGGCCCGGCGCCGTCCGGAACCGGGTGGACGACCCCGCCGTCGAGCAGCCGCCGGGCCAGTGCCCGGGAGGTGGCGTCGGTAACCGTGAACGCGCCGCCCGCGAGCAGCGCGCGCCCCGCCGGGGCGAGCCGGAGCATGCGCGGGGGCGCGCCGCCGAGCAGCACCCGCCCGCCGTCGAGCGCGACGACGTGCCGGTCGACGACCACACACCACCCGTCGGGCAGGACCGTGTCCGAGGGCCGGGCGCCGACGTCGGGCGCCGGCGCGCGCCGCCGTCGATCGTCTGCTGCGGAAGTGCCGACTCGCGGCGGCGAAGGTGCCGACTCGCGCGGCGTCGTGGGGCGCCCGCGCCTCGGCGACTCGTCGCCAGTGCGCTCGGTTACTTCGCCCATCCCCCGATCGTGACACGCTGACCGGATGACCTCCGACGGACCTGAGCCCGCGCCGCCCGAGCCCGTGCTGCCCCGCTACGGCGAGCGGTCGCTGGCCGAGGTGCTCCCGGCGCTGATGAGCGCGCTCGGGGTGCCCGGCGGTCCGGAGGGGCTCGGGATCCCGCCGGTGCGCGCGGCCGGCCTGCTTCTCGTGGACGGGCTCGGGGCCCGGCAGCTGCGCCGGTACGCGGCGGACGCGCCGTTCCTCGCGAGCCTGCGCGACGCCGGGCCGCTCACGGCCGGTTTCCCGTCGAGCACCGCGACGAGCCTGACGTCGCTGGGCACGGGAACGCCGCCGGGGAACCACGGGATGGTCGGCATCACGATGCGCGTGGGCAACGGACGGCGCGCGCGCATGCTGCACACCCTGCACTGGACCAGCCACGGCGAGAAGCCACCCGTGGACCTGCGCGACGACTTCCCGCCGGAGGCCGTGCAGTCCGGCCCGACCGCGCTGGAGCGGGCCGCGGCGGTCGGCGTCTCCGCGACGGTGGTGTCGGCGCGGCGCTTCGAGAACTCCGGGCTCACCCGGGCCGCGCTGCGCGGCGGCCGGTTCCGGGGCGTCATCGCGCTGGGCGACCTCGCCGCGGCGACGATCACCGCGCTGCGCGCGCCCGGCCGCCAGCTCTGCTACGCCTACCACGCCGACCTCGACGCGCTCGGGCACGAGCACGGCCCCGGGTCGCTGCCGTGGCGGATGCAGCTGGCCGCCGTCGACCGGCTCGCCGCGCTCATCGCGGAGCACCTGCCGTCGGACGCCGTGCTCGCGGTGACCGGCGACCACGGGATGATGACGGTCGATCGCAAGGTCGACATCGACGAGACCCCGGTCCTGCTGCGGGGCGTCGATCTCGTCGGCGGCGACGCCCGCGCGCGGCTGGTCTACGCCCGTCCCGGCGCCGCCGACGACGTGCTCGCGACGTGGCGGGAAACCCTCGGCGACGGCGCCCTCGTCCTCCCCCGCGAGCAGGCGGTCGCGGAGGGCTGGTTCGGCGCGGTCTCCCCCCGGATCGTCGACCGGCTCGGCGACGTCGTCGCCGCGGCCTGTGGAGGAACGGCGCTGATCCGCACGCGCATGGAACCCGGCCTCGCGGCCCTCGTCGGCCAGCACGGCGGCCTGACCGCGGACGAGCAGATGATCCCCCTTCTCCTGGCCCACAATGTCTGACCTGTCGGCACGTTCGCCGCAGGCCCGGGCCGGGTTCACCGCAAGCGGCCGGACGCATCGGGGGTCCACCTGCCGAGCGCCGCGATGAGGTCGGCGGCCATCGCCGCGAGCAGCCGCTCGCCCGCGTCCGGGGACGCTCCGGCGGGGTCACCCAGCACCCCGTTCGCGCTCACGGCCGCCACTCCACCGGCGCGCATGGCGGGCAGCAGGTCGCTCAGCGTGGCCGTGTTGCCTGCGGCCCACTCGGGTCGCACGCACGCGGGGTCCAGCGCGAGCATCAGCGACGTCTCGGTCCGGCCCGCATGGGCATCTCCACCTGGGGCGCACGCGAGCCAGGCGGCGTCGCGACCCTCGTAGCGGAGCAGGCGGACCGCGTCGACGAGCGTGGGGACGTTGCCGCCGTGACCGTTGGCGAACAGCACCCGGCCGGCCCATCGGGTGGCCGATCGCCCCAGTTCGACGAGCAGTAGCCGCAGGGCCTCGTGTCCGATCGACACCGTGCCGGGGAACCCTTCGTGCTCGCCGGACGCGCCGTAGACCACGGGCGGGGCGACGAGCAGGGCACCGATGGCGCCGGCAGGGTCGGCGACGGACGGCGAGAGGGCCGCGGCGCGGGTCGCGACGGCGGCGGCCACGCGGGCGTCGGTGTCGAGCGGGAGATGCGGGCCGTGCTGCTCGGTGGAGCCAACGGGGACGAGCAGCGTCGGCCGGCTGTCGACTTCCGGCCACGCCAGGTCGCCGAGAGCGGCCCCTCGCGTACCCCTGGGCATGATCGGTTGCCGGGGGACATGAGACTCGTATACGAGGCCCATGTCCCCCGTCCGTCGATCAGCCACCGACGACCGGCAGGGCGAACCCGGCGAGCGGGTTCTCGTCGCACGCCCGGTCGGGCTTCCCCGCAGGGGGGCGGACCGTGAGCGCCAACGGCACCGGCCCCTTCGGAGTGCGGCTGTTACGGCCACGACCTTTTCGGGCAGCCGACCGGGAATGGTCGATCTCGGAGCGCGGGATCGCCGTCTCGGCCGACCGGGCCGCCAGCGCCTGCTCGCCGAACCCACGCACGCACTCCGGGTCCGGCCCGTCCAGTGGCAGCCCGGTGAAGAACTTCGCCGCCATGCAGCCGCCCTGACACGAGTCGTAGAACGAGCACGACGCGCACGCCCCGCCGGTCTGCGGGCGGCGCAGGTCGGCGAACAGCTCCGAGTCCCGCCACACCCCCTCGAACCCACCCGGCGAGCGGACGTTGCCGGCCAGGAAGTTCTCGTGGATCGCGAACGGGCACGCGTAGACGTCGCCCACCGGGTCGATCAGGCACACCACCCGCCCCGCCCCGCACAGGTTCAGCCCCGGCAACGCCTGGCCGTAGGCCGACAGGTGGAAGAACGAGTCGCCGGTCAGCACCCCCTCACCGCGCGCGACCAGCCAGTCGTACAACGCGCGCTGCTGCTCGGGCAGCGGGTGCAGCTCGTCCCAGACGTCCGCGCCCCGCCCCGAGGGCCGCAGCCGGGTGATCCGCAGTTGCGCGCCGAACTTGTCGGCGATCGCCTTGAACTCGTCGAGCTGGTCGACGTTCTGCCGCGTCATCACCACCGAGATCTTCGGCTGACCGAACCCGGCCTCCGCCAGGTTCTCCAGAGCGCGGATCGCGGTGGCGTACGACCCCGGGCCGCGGACGTGGTCGTTGACCTCGGCGGTCGCCCCGTCCAGGGAGATCTGGATGTCGACGTAGTCCGTCGCCGCGAGCTGGGCGGCCCGCTTCTTGTCCAGCTTGATCCCGTTCGTGGAGAACTTGACCCCCACGTCGTGGCTGATGGCGTAGTCGAGCAACTCCCAGAAATCCGGGCGCACCGTCGGCTCACCGCCGCCGATGTTGACGTAGAACACCTGCATCCGCTGCAGCTCGTCGACCACGGCCTTGCACTCGTCCGTGGACAGCTCGCGCGGGTCGCGCCGCCCCGACGACGACAGGCAGTGCACGCACGCGAGGTTGCAGGCGTAGGTCAGCTCCCAGGTCAGGCAGATCGGGGAGTTCAGGCCGTACTGGAAGTGCTCGACCAGCTTCACGTGCGCTCCTCAGCCAGAACAGGTTCGATAGTGCCGTTCTCGGCCAGGCCGGCCAGGGCGCGCAGATACGCCGGACGCTGCGCGGCGTCGACGCCCGCGGCGTCGAGGGCGGAGTGGACATCTGAGTGGTCGGCAAGCCCGGAGACCGCCGTGACCAGCTGCGGGGTCTTCAGGAACGACAACCGGCGAGTGCCGAAGTGGTACACCAGCGCCCCGAACGGCTCCGGACGCAACGCCACCGACGGGCTGCAGCGGTACGGCCGATCCGGATCGAACGGGACCGGGTGGAGCGCCTGCTGACCAGCACCTGTCCCGTCGGTCAGCGCCGCAGCGGAGCCAGGCGCTGACCGACAGGCGGAATCACTAGTAGACACCGCACATGCCGTCGATCGATACCTCCTCGACCAGGGTCTCCTCGACGACGGCGTCCTCGACCGGCTCGTTCTGCTCCACGGGTCCTCCTCGGGTGGGCGTCGGTGGTCGGACGGTAGGTCTGCGGCCGAGGTTGCGACAAGGACCGGTCGGCAAGTCCGTCCGTTCGGAGGGGCCGGCTTCTGCTCCGGGCGAGGAGATGGCGGAATCGATCGAGAAGCCGTAGACCGGCGGATCGCGGGCTGCAGGCGATCGGTGACGGGGCGAGGAGCCGGGCGCCACTTCTCTTCTTCGGGAGCGTTGTGCGCGGATCTGCAACGTCGATGCAACCCCGGGTTTCCTATGGTGCTGCGGCTACATCGAGGCCGGGCGGGTCTGGGCGAACCACCTCGACATGCTCGGCCACCACCAGAAGACCACGAACATGCTGGGTGAGGTGGAACCTGATGGACACCTTGCTCGAGGCACCCCACGGCAGCACGGGTGCGGCGAGGGTTTTCCGCTTCTTCCTGCCCGAGATCATCTGCGGCTGGGGTGCACTGGTCGAGGCGGGGCGCACCAGTTGCCGCCTCGGCGCCCGGCGTGTCCTCGTCATGACAGAACCCGAGGCGGTCGAATCCGGCTGGATCGCCGAGCTGCTCCACTGCCTGGAGCAGGCGGGACTCGAGCCCGTCACATGGGATGCCGTGTCGCCCGCTCCCCGGGACCACGAGGTCGTCGCCGCGCTGCAGGTGTACCGCGCGCAAGACTGCGACGTGATCATCGGGATGGGCGGTCGAGCGGCGATGGACACGGCCAAAGCGGTCGCCGTGCTCTCCAGCAACGGAGGATCGGTCGCCGACTACGACGGCTTCGACCGGGTCACCCAGCCCACGCCACCGACGGTGATGATCCCGACGACGATCGGGAGCGGCGCCGAGATCCTTCAGTCGTGTGCGATCAGCGACACGTCACGGCGGCGGATGGTGACGATGCTGGGTTGCGCGCTTGTCCCGGACGCCTGTCTGGTCGATCCGAGGCTGATCAGCACACTCTCGCCCGAGCTGGTCGCTGCCTGCGGGTTCGAGGCGATCGCCATGGCGATCGAGGGCTACCTGTCCCGGACGGCGACCGCGATGAACGAGCCGCACGCGCTCACCGCACTGCGGTTGATCAGCAATCACCTCGTGCAGGCGGTCGACACGCCGGGAGACCAGGAGGAGGTGACGGCGCTCGCGACCGCAGGCGTACATGCAGCGGTTGCCTTCAGCAACACCCTGCAGAGCACGACCGCCGCGCTGTCGGGCCTGCTCGCCGCGTTCCTCGGCGTGCACCGCGGCGCCGTCCGTGGGGTACTCCTCCCGCACGCGATCCGCTCCCAGATCTCCCCGTCTGTCGACCGGTACCTGGCCGTCGCGCGCGCTGTGGGTCTCGACACGACCGGCGCATCCGGCGAGTGGGCCGCACACGCGGTGGCCGACTGGATGCGGGCGCTCGGCGACAAGGTCGGCATCTCGGCAAGCCTGTCGGATCTCGGCGTCGGACCGGACGCCGCCGACCGCATCGCTCTCGGTGCCACGCGCGACATCGACGTGCGATCCGACCCTGGGACGGCGTCGTTCGAGTACGCCTCGACCCTCCTCCGCGCGGCCCTCTGACACCGGCGCGCGTTCAGCTCCCCGGGCGGAACCCGGGGCCCGGTCCGCGGTACTCGGCGGTGAGCCGCCGGGCCTCCCGCACGGCGAGCGAGCGGACGGCCCCCGCGGGGGCCGCCGTCGCCAGTAGCTCCCAGACCTCGAGGTCGTCGCGGCCCCAGGGGGTGCGGGTCCAGCGCAGGAGCAGGCCCGGGTCGGCCGCACCGAGCAGCCCGGCCCGGACCTGCTGCTCGACCCGGCGGCGCAGCCGCTCGACCCCCGGCGCCTCGGAGGTGGGCAGCACGGGCCCCCGGTAGCGGCGAAAGGCCTCGGCCACCGCGCCGTTCTCAAGCAACTGCGCCAGCTCGACGAAGTCGGCACGCACCGGTATCCGGAGCCGGTACGGGCGGGAGGCCAGCAGCTCGTCGCCGAGCAGCCGCCGCAACCGCACCATCTCGGCCCGTAGCGTGATGGGGTTGGCCTCGTCGCCGTAGAGCTGCATGCCGAGTTGCTCGCCGGTCATCCCGTCCGGGCTCTCCGCGAGCAACGCGAGGATCTCGCTGTGCCGGCGGGACAGCCGCAACTGCTGCATGCCGACACCGAGGAGCGCGGTGTCCTGTCCCAGGAGTTCCAGGTGAGCCACGCCGGCCTCGGCGGAACCGGGGGTGGGCGACGGGGCGCCCGCCGGTCGGGCCGCCCGCAGCCGGGCCAGCTCACCTTCGGCAGCCAGCGCGGTGGCCCGCACCAGGGACAGGCTGACCGGCGAGGCCAGCTCGTCGCCCCCGGTGAGGTCGACGAAACCCAGCACGTCGCGCGTGTGCGGGTCGCGGATGGGCGCCGCGGAACACGTCCAGGGCTGCACGACCTCGCAGAAGTGCTCGGCCGCGGTGATCTGCACCGGGCGCGCCAGGGCGATGGCGGTGCCCGGTGCGTTGGTGCCGGCCGCCCGCTCGTCCCACGCCGCGCCCTCGACGAAGTTCATGTGCTCGGCCCGGCGCCGCAACACCGGATGCCCCTCGACCCAGAGAAGCCGTGCGCCGGCGTCGCCCACCGCCATCAGGTGCCGTGCCTCCGTCGCGATCCGCCCCAGCAACTCGCGGAACAGCGGCAGCAGCTCGACGAGCGGGCTGCGCTCCCGGTGGCTGCGCAGCTCCGCACCGTCCAGCTCTACCGGCGCCACGGTCCGCCCCGGATCGACACCCCCGTCGCGGCACCGCCGCCAGGAGTCGACGACGACCGTCCGCACCCCCGCCGCCTCCCCGGAGTGCACGAAGCGCTCGTGCGCCCGGCGCAGCGGTGCTGATCGGGCGGCCGGGTCGGGCCCCGGGCCGAGGTTGGGCGACACGTTGAGCATGGGGGGAGCCCTTCGACCGGCGCGAGCTCACCGTCGAGGCCGCGTCACGGGCGCCACCGTAGGGTGACCGGGGTTGCGTGAACGTTGCAGACGCGGCACCCGGGTAACCCCAGCGCCTCGTTCGGCATGCTGCCCCCGTGACCGGGCCCCTGCTGCACCTCATCACCGCCGCCGACTGGGCGCTCGCCCGTGCCCGCGGCACCCTCGCCCCCACCCACTGCGACGGGTTCGTGCATCTGTCCACCCCGGAACAGGTGCAACTGCCCGCGAACCGCCTGTTCGCCGGCCGCACCGACGTGCTGCTGCTCGTCGTCGACCCCACCGGGCTGGATGTCCGGTTCGAGCCCGGTATGCCCTACGACCCGCCGGAGATGCGGTTCCCGCACGCCTACGGCACGGTCCCGACCTCGGCGGTCATCGCCGAGGTGCCGTATCCGCCGAGCTCGGACGGCACGTTCCCGCCGCCCCCGGAGCACTGACCGGCGGGGCGCCACACTGCCTGAACGGAGGGTTCGGGCCCCACCCCCGCGACGGTCTTTCTGCGCCGGAAGCCACGCCGGCAATAGCGTCACGCTCGATCCCGTCGTCGTGAGGAAGGGCCGCCCCATGCAGGTAGACGAACTTCTCCAGCCGTTCCCGATCAAGGAGTTCCACCCGTTCCCCCGGGCGATGCTGGGTCCAGGCGCGCATGAGATGATCGGCCCGGAGGCGCTCAAGCTGGGCTTCAAGAAGACGCTGGTGATGACGTCGGGGCTGCGCGGCAGCGACATCGTCCACAAGATCGTCGAATCGATGAAGTACCACGGGCTCGAGGTCGTCCTGTACGACAAGGTCGAGTCCAACCCCAAGGACTACAACGTCATGGACGCCGTGTCGTTGTACCAGCAGAACGCCTGCGACAGCTTCGTCTCCATCGGCGGCGGTAGCTCGCACGACGCCTGTAAGGGCGCACGCATCTCGGTCGCGCACGACGGCCGCAACGTCAACGAGTTCGAGGGCTTCAACAAGAGCGAGAACCCGAAGAACCCGCCGCACATCGCCGTCTCCACCACCGCCGGTACCGGCTCGGAGACCTCCTGGGCCTACGTGATCACCGACACGACCACCGACCCGGACAACCCGCACAAGTACGTCGCCTTCGACGACGCCTCGGTCGCGACCTTGGCGATCGACGACCCGGTGCTCTTCTACAGCTGCCCGCTCGACTACACCGCGCAGTGCGGGTTCGACGTGCTCGCGCACGCCTCCGAGCCCTACGTCTCGCGCCTGAACTTCCCGCCGTCGCTGGGCAACGCCCTCTACGCGATCAAGCTGACCAGCGAGAGCCTGCGCGAAGCGGTCTGGAACGGGACATCGCTGCCCGGCCGCGAGGGCATGATGTACGCGCAGTACATCGCCGCGCAGGCGTTCAACTCCGGCGGCCTGGGGATCATCCACTCGATCTCGCACGCGGTGAGCGCCTTCTACGACACCCACCACGGCCTCAACAACGCCATCGCGCTACCGCGCGTGTGGGCGTTCAACATGCCCGTGGCCTACCAGCGCTTCGCCGACATCGCCGAGGTGATGGGCATCGACACCCACGGCATGACCAAGGTGCAGGCCGCCGAGGCCGCGCTGGCCGCGGCCATTCGGCTGCTGCGCGACGTGGGCATCCCGGAGAGGTTCATCGACGTCAAGCAGGACAGCTACTCGAAGAACCGGCTCGGCCAGGGTCCGACGAAGTTCTACGAGAACGCGCCGGAGATCATCGGTGACGCGGCGGACGTCGACCGCATCACCAACCACGTCCTCGGCGACGCCTGCACGCCCGGCAACGCCAAGGAGTGCACGTTCGAGACCGTCCGGCCAGTCGTGGATCACTCCATCAACGGCGACCTGGACGAACTGCTGTCCTGACGCGTGTCCTGTGGATCAACGCCGCAGTAAAAGCAGGGCGGAGATCCACAGGTGGGATACAGCCCGAAGGACGTATCGTCCGAGGGGGCGCACGGCCGGCGGCCGGCGCCCCCTCGCTCGATCGGGCACCACCGTAGTGAGGATCGGAGCAGCATGACCCAGTCGGTCCCGGCCACCGGAGAAGGGGCCCCTTTCACGACCGTCGACGAGGTCGTCGACGCGCTGGGGGCCCATGGCTACATCGCCGACACGCGCCTGGCGACCACCGTCTTCCTCGTGACCCGGCTCGACAAGCCGCTGCTCGTCGAGGGTCCCGCGGGCGTCGGCAAGACCGAGCTGGCGAAGGCGCTGGCCGCCGCCACCGGCCGCAGGCTCCTGCGGCTGCAGTGCTACGAGGGCCAGGACGAGACCAAGGCCCTCTACGAGTGGGACTACGGCAAGCAGCTGCTCTACACCCAGATCCTCCGCGAGAAGATCGGCCAGGTCGTCGCGGACGCACCCGACCTGCACTCGGCCGTGGAACGGATCGGCGCGCAGGAGAGCGTGTTCTTCTCCGAGCGGTTCCTCGCGGCGCGACCGCTGCTCGAGGCGGTGCGGTCGGACGAGCCGACGGTGCTGCTGATCGACGAGGTCGACCGCGCGGACGAGGCGCTGGAGGCCGTGCTGCTGGAGACGCTGGCCGAGTTCCAGGTGTCGGTGCCGGAGGTCGGCACGTTCGTGGCGAAGCGGCCTCCGTACGTGATCCTCACCAGCAACAACACCCGCGACCTCTCGGCCGCGCTCAAGCGCCGCTGCCTGCACCTGTTCCTCGACTACCCGACGGCGGAACGTGAGCTGGAGATCGTGCGGTCCAAGAACACCGGGCTGCCGGACGCGCTGGCGGTGCAGTTGGTGGAGATCGTGCGCGGGATCCGGGAGCTGGAGCTGCGCAAGTCGCCGTCGATCTCCGAGACGATCGACTGGGCGCGCACGTTGGCGGTGCTCGGCGTCGAGGAGCTGACGGCGTCGGTGCTGGCGGACACGGCGGCGGTGGTCGTCAAGTACGACCGCGACGTCCGCCGCACGCTCGAGGCGCTGCCCCGCCTCATCGACCCGAACGCGACGGTGCCGGAGCACGGCCATGGGCACGGTCATGGCCACGGGCACGGGCACGGGCACGACGCCGACCAGCACCACGATCCCGTCGACCCCGCGGTGGACGACGGCGAGATCGACGGCCGCGCGATCCGCGCGGCCAGGGACGCCGAGGGCCGTCACGACGCCGGCTACTACCGAACTCGCGGCTCGGTGCAGCCCGAGCGTCCGACGGTGCCGAAGCCGAAGGTGTCGGCGGACCGCGGCTCCCGCAGCTTCGGCGCGGGCCTGGGCCGCAAGCGCGCGCTGTGAGCGCCGTTTCGGTGGCCGCCGCGACCGAGCGAGCACCGCGGGAGGGCTGATGGAGAATGCGCTGCACCGGTTCGTGCGGCTGCTGCGGCTGCGCCAGGTCCGGATCTCGATCCCCGAGACCCTCGACGCGATGGCCTGCGCCCGCGAGCCGGGGATGCTCGCCGACAAGGCCCACCTCAAGGCCGCCCTGCGCGGTGCGCTGATCAAGGACCGGCGCGACGAGGAGGTCTTCGACGAGATCTTCGACCGGTTCTTCGCGCTGGTGAAGGTCGGCCCGACGGAGACCGGCCACGGCCACGGGCACGGCCACGAAGACCTCTCCGACACCGGCGCGCTCGAGGACTTCACGCTCTCCGAGGAGCCAAGCGAGACCCCGCAGCAGGGCCACAGCCACGGGAAGCCGGTCGACATCCGCGACTACTTCAACCCCGAGGACCTCGCCCAGCAGTACAACCTCCACCAGGAGGCCAACAAGATCGACCTGGCTGCCATGACCGAGGAGATCGTGCTCTCCAAGGACAACCAGGGCATCCAGGGCGAGGGCAACCGCGTCCAGATCGAGACGGACCGGCTCACCGGGGCGGGCGCGCCCGGCCAGATCAGCCAGCAGCAGGGCACGAAGGTCGACGCCGACCTGTCGATCGCCGAGCAGGAGGCGTTGCTGGGCTGGCTGAACGACGTCGAAGACGACATCGGGAACGAGGGCACCGAGGACGACGCCGCCGCGCTGCGGCGCCGGCTCACCGGCGTCCTGTCCGGGTTGCCCGAGGCGATCAAGCGCCATCTGGAGGCGCTGCTCGCGCTGGAGCAGCGGGTCGTCGAGTCGAACGAGCGGGCCGTCGCGGAGGTCGACCGGGTCGGCGAGCACGAGCGCCTCGAGCTGGAGGAGTCGCTGCGCCGGCTCGCCCACTCCCTGCACGGCGGCCTCACGCACAAGCGCCGCGTCGCCGCGTCCGGGCGGATCGACTCCGGCCGCACCATGCGCCGCAACATGCGCTTCGACGGCGTCCCGTTCTCCCCGGTCACGGTCCGCCGCGCCGAGGACAAGCCGCGGCTGGTGGTGCTCACGGACGTCTCGTTGTCGGTGCGGGCGACGGCGCGGTTCACCCTGCACCTGGTCCACGGCCTGCAGAACCTGTTCGGCCAGGTCCGCACGTTCGCGTTCGTCGCGGAGCTGGCGGAGATCACCGACCTGTTCGAGGACCATCCCGTCGAGCACGCGCTGGGGCTCGTGTTCGGCGGGGACGTGCTCGACGTGGACGCGAACTCCGATTACGGCGCCGCGTTCGGCGCGTTCCACGAAGACTTCTCCTCGGCCGTCACCCGCCGCACCACGGTGCTGGTCCTCGGCGACGGCCGCGGGAACGGCAACGACCCGAACCTGCCCGCCTTCGAGGAGATCACCCGGCGGGCCCGGGAGACGATCTGGCTCACGCCGGAACCGCGGTACTCGTGGGGGCTGGGCGCCTGCGACCTCCCCGCGTACGCCGAGTACTGCAGCCGGGTGCGCGTGGTGCGGGACCTGACGGGCCTGGAGAGCGCGGCGACGGACCTCGCAACGGAGCTCGTCGGCCGATGACGGCGGCCGCCTGCCGCGCCCGCCTCCGGATCGGCGCCGGAGGTCGCATCGACCACGACATCCGACCCCACGAGCTCAGCAACGACCTCGCCGGCTGGATCGCCGACGACCTGATCGTCCCCGGCCTCCTCGACCCCGCCGGCTTCGAGGAGGCGTTCGTCGCGGTCGTGCAGGACGTCGATCCCGCCTGGACTGCCTTCTACCGCAACACGCTGCGCGCGCTGGGGAGCGGCGGGGAGCCCGGCGGGACGAACGCCGGCATGGCGCCCGTGCACGACCGGGCCGCCGCACTCGCCGCCGGCCCGCACGTCGTCGAGCTGGGCTGCTGCTTCGGTTTCCTGTCGCTCCGGCTCGCCGCCGACGGCCACGAGGTGACGGCCGTCGACCTCGTGGCCGGCACCGCGCGCCTGCTCGGCAGCGTGTCGGCGGCGCTCGGCACGCCGGTCACGACCCTCGCGGGCAACGCGCTGGCCGTTCCGCTGCAGGACGCGTCGGCCGACACCGTCTTCGCCGTGCACCTGCTCGAACACCTGCCCCGCGGCCTCGACGTCACCGTTCTGGCCGAGATGCTGCGGGTCGCGCGCCGCCGGGCCGTGGTCGCCGTTCCCTTCGAGGACGAGCCGACACCCGCCTGGGGGCACGTCCGCACCTTCGACCGCGACGACCTGCACGCCCTCGGCGCGGCGAGCGGCCTGCCCTTCACCGTGACGGAGCACCACGGGGGCTGGCTGGTGATCGACGTCCCCCGGTGATCTACCGGAGCCGAGCGCTGCGTCCCAGCAAAGCGACGAGCACCGCGCCGCCCGCCGAGAGTGCCGCGCCGCCCAGCACGGTCGCGTCGAAGCCGCTCAGCAACGCGGCCGGGGCGGCGGTGGGGGTGGCGAGCAGCGCCGCGATCGTGACGCCGAGCGCCGAGCCCAGGTAGCGGGCGGTGTTGCTGGTGCCGCTACCCATCCCCGCCCGCGCCGGCGGCACGTGGGCGATCGCCTCCCGGCCCAGCGCGGCGTTCGCGCCGCCGTAGCCCACTCCGAGGACGACGATCCCGGGCAGCAGCCGCCACAGCGAGGCCCCGGGGGCCAGCACCGCGAGCCCCACCAGCCCCGCCGCGCTGATCCCGAGCGACACCACGAGCAGCAGCCGCCCACTGATCGCATGCGCGCGCCGGAGGAGCCACGACGTCGCCGTGCCGACCACGGACCACACCAGCATCAGCACCATCACCGCCGGCAGCCCGGCGCCGAGACCGCGCTGCAGCACGGTCGGCACGTAGGACACGACGCCGACGACCCCGATCCCCGCGACCAGCGCGCCGACGGTGGCAGCGACGAAGCCGCGCGACCGGAATAAGGCCAGGTCGATCAGCGGTGCGCGCCGCCGGGCCTGCACCGCCACGAAGGCACCGATCAGCGCGGCCCCGGCGACGAGCAGGGTCACCGACGTCCAGGGCGTGCCCGACCGGCTCTCGACGAGTCCGGCCAGCAGCGCACCCATCCCGGCGGCGAGCAGCACGACGCCGGCGAGGTCCACCGGGCGGGGAGCCGTGGTGGCCGACTCCGGCAGCAGCCGGCGGGCGACGACGGCGAGGACGAACGCGGCGACCGCGGTGGCGACGTACGTGACGCGCCAGCTGCCCTCCGCCCCGTCCAGGACCACGGCGACAATCCCGCCGAGCCCGGTGCCCGCGCCGACCGCGGCACCCCAGATCGCTGCGGCCCGCGCCCGCGCGGGCCCGGTCGGGTAGGCGTGGCCGATCATCCCGAGGCCGCCGACAAGCACGGCCGCCCCGCCCAACCCCTCGACAAGCCGGGCGGCGATGACGACCCCCGGATGACCGGCCGCCCCGGCGACGGCCGAGGCCGCGCCGAGCAGCACCAGGCCGGCCACGAAGACCCGCCGCCGTCCGCGGTCGTCGGCGAGCACGCCTGCCGTGAGCAGGGCGACCGCGAGCCCGACACTCATCGCGCTGAGCATCCAGGTCAGGCCGGCGGGCCCCGCGTGCAGGGCGGCCGCGGTGCGCACGCCGGTGGCGAGCGGGGTGACGAACGCGAGCAGCACGAGGACGGTGCTCCCAGCCGCGAGCGTGAGCACGTGCCGCGAGCCGCCTACGTCGGTCGGCGGCAGAGCCGAGGTGACCGTGCCCGCACCCGAGTTGATCGTCCGCTCGCTCACGCCCACCCCTTCCGGTTTGACTTTCCAACTGACAGGCACACTAGACTCGAGTCGGTTCGATGTCCAAACTGAGGGAGCGCACGTCACATGGACCTGGCGGACCTGCCCGGGCGCCGCTGTCCCGCCGCAGCCGCGCTGGAGCTGGTGGGCGACCGGTGGTCGCTGCTGGTGGTGCGCGAGGTGAACTTCGGCGCGCACCGGTTCACCCGCATCCAGGAGGGCACCGGCGCCCCTCGTGATCGGCTCGCAGCCCGGTTGAAGCTCCTGGTCGAGGCCGGGGTGCTGCGCCGAGAGCGCTACTGCGAGGCCCCGGAGCGCTACGAGTACCACCTCACCGAGGCCGGGCAGGAGCTCGTCCCCGTGCTCCAGGCACTCCGCGCGTGGGGCGAGCGCTGGGCCTGCACTCCCGGCCCGGGCACCACCGCGCCCGGAGCCTGACCGATACGGTCCTCGCGTGTCCGAACAGGACGAGGAAGGTGAGGCGGTCGAGCCGCACCTCGCCGCAGCCATCGTCGACGTCTTCGTCTACGTGGTCGTCCTCAACCTGTTCGTCGAGTACCTGCCCGTCGTCATCAGCGAGACCTTCACCCTCTCGCTGCTGACCGCGCTGCTGCTCAAGGGTGTCCTCGAGGTCGTCCTCATCGCCAAGAAGCGGGTGGTGACGAGGTTCCGCCAGGCCTCCACTCCGATCGGCAAGGTGGTGGCGGCCGTCCTGGTCTGGGCGGTCCTGTTCGGCAGCAAGTTCGCCGTGCTGGAGTCCGTCGCGCTCGTCTTCGGCCCACGGGTGAGTCTCGGTGGCTTCTTCTCGGTGACGGCGCTCATCGTGGTCCTGATGCTGTCCCGGGCAGGGGTCCGCCGGCTGCTCGAGCGCAGCGCTTCCCGCGCATAGGCGTCAGCCGCTGCGCAGCTCCCGCACATTCACCACCAGCAACACCAGCGCGAGGACGGCGAGCAGCGCGGCCAGCACCAGGTGCCAGCTCGACAGCAGCGCGAGGATCAGCCCGGCGACGGCGAGGATCCACAGCGTCAGCGCGCCGAGCACCGTGGCGAACGCCAACACCCGGCGCCGCCCGATCGCCTCGACCACCGCGAACACCCCGAGGAAGGTCAGGAATCCGACGAGCACCGGGACCGTCGGCTGCACCAGCAACCCCCCGAGCCCCAGAACCAGCACCGGTGTGCTGACCGCCGCCCAGACGCGCAGGAAGCGCGAGCGCACGTCCGTGTCCGCCGCGTACGGCACGTGCGGGTGACGCAGGTGCGCATCCGGGCGGGCGGGCTCGCGCGGCCCGGCGAGGTAGGCCTCGTGTGCAGACAGTTCCTCGGCCAGCCGGGAGCGGCGCGCCGTCAGCGCCGTGAGCTCGCGCTCGCCGCGCTCCCGCTCGGCCGCCCGCTCCCGACGCAGGACGCGGCTGTCGGCGGCGGCACCCAGCGCCCGGACCTGGGCGGCGAGCCCACGGACCACCGCGCGCTGCGCGGCGACCTCCCCCTCCAGCCCGGCCAGCTCCTCGTCGATCGCGACGATCCGCGACCGCAGGTGCTGCTCCTCCTCCTCGGGCGTGGCGGGCACACCGTCGAGCCCCACCCAGCCCAGCGGGTCCGTCCACGACCGCCGCGGCGTGCCCCTGCGCTCGTAGCGGGGCCCCGCGGGGGCACGCTCACCGCCGAACGGATCGTGCGTGTCCAGCCCCCACAGCCCGCGGTAGTCCCGCACCCAGGGGGTGTCGTCCGCGATCAGCTCGAGTTGCCAGGTGAGCTCGTGCCCGGCGCCGATCGCCGCACCGTCACCGCGGGCGTAGTCGACGAACGGGATCGCGAACGCGCCCCGGCCCGGCTCCGCGGTCCACGGCAGCAGCCGTCTGCGGACATGCTGCATCCAGACGACGATCCGGCGCAGCGCGGGAAGCTCGACGGAGATCACGTAGTCGCCCGGGAGGAAGGCACCCGAGTGCGACCCGGCCCCGGGGTAGATCACCGGATGATCGCCCTCGCGGCGCAGCTGCGGGTCGTCCCAGCGGCGCCGCAGGTCCGCGCCGACCAGGTCGTGCGTCGATGAACCGACCCACGCCGGGCGCAATCCGCCGTCCCCGTCCGGGACCAGGTAGACCGAGATCGTCTCCCAGTCGGCCTCGTGGTCGTTGACCCCGTAGAACGTCGAGCGCCAGTCGTTGAACGGGTAGAAGTACCAGTACTGCAGCACCGTGTACCCACCGGTGCACAGCACGCGCCCGTAGGCGGTGCGCACGCTGCCGCCGCGGTCCGGCGCCTCACCTGCCTGCACGAGCGCCGCGGCGGCCAGGCGGTGTGCCGCCGCGACCAGGCCACCGGGGACCCGGCCGCGCACGAGCAGCGAGAGCCGGACGAACGCGTCGATCACCCGGGCGAGCACGCCGACCGCGGCGAACCGTGCCTTGCCGCGCAGCCGCGGCCGGTCTTCCCGCCGCCAGGCCGCGACCTCGGCCCGGCTGAGCTGCTCCTGGACGAACCGCAGGTACAGCGGCCGGTTGCGGTGCCGGACCCCGGCTGCGGCGAGCCCGTCCGGGGTCAGCTCCCCGGCCGGGACGAGCTCCTCGACGCGCCGGTGGCGCCGGCTACCGCCGTCGTCCGCCCACAGGCTGCACCGCGCCAGGTAGGCCTCGACAGCGATGGGCAGGAAGAGCTCCCCTGCGGTGTAGCGCAGCACGGGCTCGTAGGTTTGCAGGAGCACCAGGTCCGGGTCGACGTCCGCGGATCGGGGCAGCGCCTCGTCGGTGAGCACGGCGCCGTCGCTGCGGGTGTCGTCGGACGCCGGGCGCGATGGAGTGGCCGTCCCGCTGGCGGCCTGGCCACCGGCGGCGGTCGAGGCGCCGGCCACGGAAGTCACCCACACAGCCTATCGGCGGGAGCCCTTCAGCCGGGACGTCTCGTCGGCTTCACCCGAAGTGGAGGGCGGATCCGCAGTGCCTTCTCGACCACCTCCGCCCGCAGCCGTGCCGCCTCCGCGCTCTCCCCCAGCGTCGCCGCCATGCGGTGCAGCGCGACGCCGGCCGACGCCGGCTCCCACGGCGCAGGCGGCGGCGGGATCACCGCCACCGCCACCGTGCGGCTTTCCGGACCGACCGGGTCGCGCGGGGTCACCGACGGCACCGGGTGCTCCGCGGACGGCAGGGCGGCCGCCGACACCACCGCCGCGACCGCCAGGATCGTCGCCGCCCCCGCGATGCGGGGGGACACGGGCCGCGCACGCCGATGCGCGCCCGACCGGCGGCGGCTCCGGCGCGACGGTCCCGCAGCCAGCATCGTCGCGACATCGGCCGCGGCGGGCCGGTCGAACTGGTCCAGCGCGGTCATCGCCCGCAGTGCGGTGTCCAGGGCGAACGGCAGGCCGGTCGGGATGCCCGGTGGCCGGTGCAGCCGCGCGGTCGCCGACTCCACCAGCGCCCCGGGGTACTCCCGTCGTCCGGTGAGCGACTCGAGGAGGACCAGGCCGAGGGCGTAGACGTCGGCCTCGGGCCCGACCCACTCGCCGCGCACCTGCTCCGGCGCGAGGTAGGCGGCCGTGCCGACGACGTACCCCGTGCCGGTCACCGCGGTGCCGTCGAGCGCGCGGGCGATCCCGAAGTCGGCCAGCCGCGGACCGTCCGCACCGAGCAGCACGTTCGCGGGCTTGAGGTCGCGGTGCACGATCCCGGCGCCGTGCACGTGGGCCAGCGCGTCGGCCAGCCGGGCGCCGATCCGCAGCACCTCGTCCGGGTCCACCGGCCCGCCGTCGAGGCGCTCGGCCAGCGTGGGCCCCTCGACGAGGTCGGTGACGATGAACGGGCGGCCGTCCTCGACCCCGCCGTCGTGCAGGGCGACGAGCCCGGGGTGGTGCAGGGTGGAGAGCGCGCGCATCTCGCGTTGCTGGCGGCGCCGGTCGTGCGCCGAGGCGCCCGCGTGGAAGAGCTTGACGGCGAACGTGCGGCCGGAGACGCGGTCCCGGCCTCGGCGGACCACCGCCGACGCCCCCGTCCCGAGCAGCGCGCCGAGCTCGTAGCGCCCGCCGATCACCGCCGGGTCGGCCCCGGCGGTCGCGATGGTCCGCTCGTCCACGGTCGGGGCCTTCCCGGTGATCCAGTCGATCACACAAAGCCGCCCCGGTCGTGCACGAACCCGGAACTGAACGGCACCCCCACCGGTAACCGGTGGGGGTGCCGTCATTCGGCGGAGCGGACGGGTCAGGGGTCGATGGTCACCTTGATCGCTGCGCCCTTGGCCACGGTGTCAAGCGCGTCGTGGACACGCTCGAGCGGCAGCCGGACGATGATCGGATCGTTGACTGTGCCCGATACGCTCGGCAATCTTTTGGACCGGGCAACCGGCGGCACGCATCATGATTTCGTATGACCGCCACAGGTGCCCGTAAGAGGCTCCTGTGCAGGTCGTCCTCACTCTTCGTTGACAGCGTTGAGAAGCTCGAAGAGATCCTCGGCCGATTGAGCGGCGAGCAGCTTGTCGACCTCGTCGGTGTCGGAGAAGAGAATCGCTACCCTGCTGAGGATGTCCATGTGCCCACCCTCGTAGCCGGCGATACCCATGGCGAACCTGACCTCGTTCCCGTCCCAGTCGATGGGCGGGTCGTAGCGGATCACGGAGAGCGCGGAGCGCTTGATCGTCTCCTTCGACTCGTTGGTGCCGTGCGGGATGGCCAGGTAGTTGCCCATGTAGGTCGATACCGACTTCTCCCGTTCGAACATGGCGTCGATGTAGTCCGGGGTCACCGCGCCGGCGTCGACGAGGATTCCACCGGCTTCCCGGATGGCGTCGTCCTTGCTTCGGGCCGTGCCCGGCACCTTCACCTGGGACAAGCTCAGGACATCACTCATACCCGCGACTCCTTCGAGGGGTTCGGAAACGGTCAGGGACGAGAATGGCAGGCGGGGGGACGAACGGGCGTGTGTCCCCCCGCCTGCTTCGAGCTCAGGCTCAGCTCGGTGCGCTGCTGTCGTGGGGAGTGTTGGTGCGCTTCAACTCCTCCACGATGGCGTCGTACTCCGGGCTGCTCATGAAGTTGTCGACCGAGACGTGCTGGGCGCTGGGCGTCCGGTCCTTGGCACGCGGGGTGAGGTCCTGGTGGGTGACGACGAGGTCGATGTCGTCGTTCAGGTTCGCGATGGCGACGTTGACGACCTTGACGTCGTCGAAGCCGGCCTTCTTCACCTTGTTGCGGAGGATGGAGGCGCCCATGGCACTGGATCCCATGCCCGCGTCGCAGGCGAACACGATGTTGTGGATCGGCTTGCGCTGGGAGGTGGCCTCGTGCTGCTCATCGTTAGCCTCGGCGTCGTGCTCCAGGCCGGTGAGCACCCCGGAGACCGCGCTCTTCTTGCCCTTCATGGTCTCCATGGATGCGGTGGCCGCAGCCAGGTCGCCGTCGTCACGCTTGCGGCTGGCGCGCAGGATGATCGAGGCGATGATGAACGACGTCGTGGCGGCGAGCAGGACGGACAGGCTGACCCCGACAAGGCTGTCGCCGGGGGTCTGCGCCAGCACGGCGATGATCGAGCCGGGGGCCGCGGGGGCGCGGAGGCCGGCGTTGAAGATGGTGAGGGTGAAGATGCCCACCATGCCGCCCCCGATCGTGGCCAGCAGGGTGAGGGGCTTCATGAGCACGTAGGGGAAGTAGATCTCGTGGATGCCGCCGAAGAACTGGATGATCGCCGCGCCGGGTGCGGTGCTCTTCGCGATCCCGGTGCCGAAGATGGAGAAGGCCAGCAGCAGCCCGAGTCCCGGTCCGGGGTTCGCCTCGAGCAGGAACAGGATCGATTTGCCCTCTTGGGCTGCCTGATTGACACCCAGCGGGGTCAGTACGCCGTGGTTGATGGCGTTGTTGAGGAACAGGATCTTGGCCGGCTCGATGATCAGGGAGGCGAGGGGTAGCAGTCCGCGGGCGATGAGGAAGTCGACGGCGGCGCCGAGCGCGCTGGAGATCCCCGCGAAGATCGGCCCGAAGGCGAAGTACCCCACGACGGCCAGCAGTGCGGAGGCGATGCCCGCGGAGAAGTTGTTGACCAGCATCTCGAAGCCGGGCTTGATCTTGCCGTCCCAGAGCTTGTCGAGCTGCATCATGATCCACGCCGCCAGCGGGCCCATGACCATCGCGCCGAGGAACTGCGGCTGCTCGGAGCTGATGATCACGCCCATGGTGGCGACCACGGCCACCACGCCGCCGCGGACGCCGTAGACCATCCGGCCGCCCTGCCCGGCGATCAGGATCGGCAGCATGTACCGGATCATCGGCCCGACGATGCCGATGTTCTCCTTGCCCTCGGCGTTGAGACCGAAGCCACCGAGCCCGGGGACCGGTAACCACCCCTTCTCGATGAAGAACGCGGTGATCAAGCCCCAGGCGATGAAGGCGGCAATATTCGGCATGATCATGCCGGACAGGAATGTGCCGAACTTCTGAACCGCGATGCGGGCGCCGCCGGTCCGGCTCGCGCCTTCCTCTACATGTGTGGCCACGTCTTTGCCTTCCGTGACAAGGGCCAGGTCGGCCCGCTGGTGGGCGTGCGCAGGCTCATGGGCCGTCGGTTTGCGCTGCGGGTAGCGGTTTGACCCGCCGCCCGATCCCGACTCAGGGTTCGATGGTCACCTTGATCGCGGCGCCCTTGGCCACGGTGTCGATCGCGTCGTGGACACGTTCGAGCGGCAGCCGGACGGTGATCAGATCGTTGACCGGCACCTCGCCGGAGGCGATCATCGCGAGAGCCCGCTTGTTGTGATCCGGGCTCGAGCCGTTCGCCCCGACGATCGTCAGCTCCCGGTAGTGCACCAGGTTGGCGTCGACGGTGATGTTCGGCTTGTCCTTCGGCAGGCCGCCGAAGGCGCTCAGTCGGCCGCCCCGGGCCAGCATCTGCAGGCCGTCCTCCTGTGTCTTCCCGGCAGCCGCGGCGGTGATCACGACGTCCACCCCGCGCCCGTCGGTCAGCTTGTGCACCTCGTCGATCGTGTCGACCTCGGCACCGCAGATCGCGGCGTCGGGGTGGACCGCACCCGCGGACATGTCCAGCCGCCCGCGGTTGAGGTCGATGAGGAACACCCGCTTCGCACCGCGCGCCCGGGCCAGCCGCACGTGCAGGCAGCCGATCGGGCCCGCGCCGACGACCACGACGTCGTCGCCGTCGCCCACCCCGGCCAGCTCCTGGCCGTTGAGGACGCAGGCGAACGGCTCGGCCACCGACGCCTCGGCGAAGCTGAGGCCCTCCGGGATCCGGTTGAGCCCGTCGACGGCCAGCACGGCGCGGGGCACGATCATGTACTCGGCGAACCCGCCCGGGTACTGGTAGCCCATCGACGTCTGGTTCGTGCAGACGGTCAGCCGGCCCCGGCGGCACTCCTCGCACGTGCCGTCCGGGATCGCGGCGATCACCTGGACGCCGTCGCCGACCGACCAGCCCGAGACGTCCGAGCCGACCTCGACGACCTCGCCGGCGATCTCGTGGCCCATGACCTGTGGCGGGGTCATGTTCGGGTGGCCGTTATTGAAGATCTTGACGTCCGTGCCGCAGGTCGAGCAGTTGCGGACCCGGATCTTGACCTCGTCCGGAGCCGGGGTCGGCTCGTCCATGTCCTCCAGCCGGACGTCACCTGGAGCGTAAAAACGCGCAACCTTCATGCGTGACTTCCTCTCGATCCCGAGCGTCGGTGACGTTCAACCCCCGGAGCATCGCCTCGCAAGCCGAGGCGCCAACCCCCTTCCCCGCCACTGGGCCGCCGACCGCGGCGGGAAGCAACGGGAGTTGATCAACGGCGCGGCCAGACATCGAAGTGAGCGGCAGGGGACGTACCCCGGGGCGCGGCAACGTAGACGGCGACACGGACTTGACGTCGGACACCTGCGCCTCCCCGCGTTGGAAGTGCGGAACCGCCACGTGCGCCACATATGAGCGAGTCCCTGCTCTTGTCGAAGTGTTGGCAGTGACTCCTCTGACGTCAAGGGGTACGTTGAAGAATGCGAACCCGGCGCTCATTTGAGCGGGAGGCTTTCCATGGCCAGACAACTCGTGGGGCCCGCCGCCCTGGCCCGCGCAGCCTTGGTGGCGCGCCGGTACTACCTGGACGAGCGCTCCAAGGTCGAGATCGCGGGCGAGCTCGGTCTGAGCCGGTTCAAGGTCGCGCGGCTGCTCGACATTGCTCGGGACAGCGGGCTGGTCCGCATCGAGATCGGTCACCCGGGACTGATCGATGTCGATCTGGCCGCGCAGATCATGGACAGGTTCGGGCTGGAGCACGCGGTGGTCGTCGACACCCAGGACGATCACGCCGAGTCGATGCGGCGACACCTCGGACAGGTAGCAGCGGAGCTGCTCGCCGAGGTCATCGGTCCCGGAGGACGTGCTCGGCGTTGCGTGGTCACGTGCGGTCGGCGCCATGGCCAGAGCGCTGCCCCGCCTGTCCTCGGTGCCGGTCGTCCAGCTCACCGGAGCCATCTCGATGCCGGCCGACGATCACAGCTCGATCGACGTCGTGCGCGATGTCGCCCGAGCGGCCGGCGGGCCGGCATACGTCTTCTACGCGCCCTTCACGGTGCCCGACGCCGCCACCGCGCATGCCCTCCGCCAGCAGCACGACATCGCCCGAGCGTTCGATCAACTGCCCAGGGTCACCAAGGCCGTCGTCGGACTAGGGCTGTGGGCGCCCGGGCAGTCAACGCTCTACGACACAGCCCCGGACCACGACCGCAGAACCCTGGCGCGGCTCGGTGTGTGCGCTGAGGTGTCCGGCGTGTTCCTCGCGGCCGATGGAGAGCCCGTGCAGACAGACCTGACAGAGCGAATGATCGGTATCAACGCCGAGCAGATGCGCGCGATCCCGGAAGTCATCACCATCGCCTACGGGACGGCCAAGATCCCGGCCGCGCACGCCGCACTCCACAGCGGCCTGATCACCGGATTGGTGACGCACACAACGTTCGCCCATGCACTACTCGAACCAGCGTGAGCCACCAGCGACCACCCCGAGATTCCGACGCAACCGGCCAGCACGACCATGAGGTGCCGCTGCCCGGCGGGATTGCCAACCGCGGCAAGGTCGTCCGTATCGGCAACACGGTTCGTCGCCCACAACGCGACACCAGTCCGGCCACCCACGCCCTGCTCCACCATCTTGAAAGAGTCGGATTCGACGGAGCCCCGCGGTTTCTTGGAGTGGACTCGCAGGGCCGTGAAGTCCTCACCTACATCCCCGGCAACCCGGTGATACCGCCCTACCCCGACTGGGCCCTGACCGAGGAGGCCCTCGACAGCGTGGCGAAACTCCTGCGCAGCTACCACCAGGCCGTTGCACACTTCGACCCCACCCCGCACAACTGGCCCCCCTCGCCCCCTCGGTCCATGGTGGGCCCACTCGTCAGTCACAACGATCCCAACCTCGACAACATCGTCTTCCGGGACGGCCGAGCGGTCGCGCTTATCGACTTCGACCTCGCCAGCCCCGGTTCCCGGCTCTGGGACGTCGCCTGCGCCGCCCGCCTCTGGGTCCCGCTACGGCCCGACGCCTACATCACTGACGCTCGACGCGGCCGCGCGTTCCAACGACTCCGCCTGTTTGTCGACAGCTATGGCCTGGACCGCGTCGAACGGTCACGCATTCTCTCTGCCGTCCAGCAAAACCAACAATGGTTCTTCGAGTTGGTGGAATGGCACATCGCGGCCGGACACAGGGCATTCGTGCAGTACAAGAAGGCCGAAACGAGGATACCTCCGGCAGAGTATGCGCACTGGCTGTCCGAGAATCAAGAAATTGCGCGCGCCACGCTCGGATTGTAGATTCTGCACCAGGTCGATGACGGCAGCAGTGCACACCCTAATCGGGGTCGCGCCACCAGGGACGGACCGCCCACAGGGGAGACACGGGTCCGTGTCCGGCGCCCAGGTCGTAGGAGTGCCGGACGGCCTCCACGACGAAGTGCTTCGCCAGCGCGACGGCCTCGCCCACCGGCAGCCCGCGGGCGAGGCCGGACGCGAGGGCCGAGGCCATGGTGTCGCCGCCGCCGTGGGTGTTGCCGGTGGTGAACCGCGGTCCGGGCAGTTCGGTGAACGTGTGACCGTCGTAGTGCAGGTCGACGCAGACGTCGCGGTCCTCCGCCAGGTGCCCGCCCTTGACCAGCACGTGCCGGGGTCCGAACGCGTACAGCACCTTGGCCGCCTCGTACTGCCCGGCGCGGTCGCGCACGTCGATGCCGGTCAGCAGCCGCACCTCGTCGAGGTTGGGCGTGATGACGGTGGCGCGGGGGAACAGCAGCGTCCGGTAGGCGTCGAGGGCGTTGTCGGCGAGCAGGGGATCGCCGTGCATCGACGCCGCGACCGGGTCGACGACCAGCGGCGTCCGGCCGTCGCTCCCGATCCCGGTCCGGTCGCAGGCCTCGGCGATCGCGTGGATGATCGGCGTCGTCGCCAGCATCCCCGTCTTGACCGCGTCGAGCCCGATGTCGGTGGCGACGGCCTCGATCTGCGCGGCGACCGTCTCCGGCGGCAGCGTGTGCACCCCGGTGACCCCGAGGGAGTTCTGCACGGTCACGGCCGTCACCGCGACGCAGCCGTGCACCCCGCACGCGGCCAGGGTCCGCAGGTCCGCGGCCACCCCCGCGCCGCCGCCGGAGTCCGTGCCCGCGATCGTCATGACCCGCGGCGGGGTCACGCCGACCGTCCGCTCACCCATCGGGTCCTCCTGTTCCGATCGCGCCCGGACGGTAGCCGGGTGAGCAGCCCCTCACCACCGATGCTGGAATGCCTGCATGGCATTGAGTGGTGAGTACGTGCTCAGCCCCGAAGGCTGGGTGCGCGAGCAGACCGAGAAGATCCTCGAGACGGGGACGACGGAGGGCGTCCACGTCTTCGACCGCCCCGTCGTCCTGGTGACGATCCGTGGTGCGAAGTCGGGCAAGCTGCGCTACACGCCGCTGATGCGGGTGGAGCACGACGGTCGGTACGCGCTGGTCGCGTCGAAGGGCGGGGCCCCGGAGCACCCCACCTGGTACCGCAACCTGGTCGCCAACCCGCACGTCGAGCTGCAGGACGGGACCGTGACCAAGGAGTACGACGCGCGCGAGGTCGGCGGCGACGAGCGGCGGCGGTGGTGGGAGCGGGCGGTGGCCGCGTACCCGCCGTACGCGGACTACCAGCAGAAGACGGACCGGCTGATCCCGGTGTTCGTGCTGGAGCCGCGGGAGGGCTGAAACCGCCGCGGAGTGTCGGGGGCGCCTGCCACACTGCCGCCATGAGCACGCAGCCCGTCGCGCCGCAGAGCCGCCTGCTGACGGTGGCCGAGTACCTGGAGATCGGGGAGATCGAACCGGGCTACACGGAGCTGGTCGAAGGGCGGTTGCTGATGTCGCCGAGCCCGACGTTCCGCCACAGCAGGGCGAACGGAAAGCTCTGGGCCACTCTCGACGCCCAGCTGCCGTCCGGCGTCGTATCTGTCATGGACATCGACGTCGATCTGCAAGTCGGTCCGGAGGACGGGCCAGGGACGGTGCGACGACCGGACGTGGTCATCGTGCGCGGCACCGCCCCGTCGCGGATCGACCGCGAAGGTGGCGTCCTCAGGGCCTCCGAGGTGGTGCTGGCCGTCGAGATTCTGTCTCCCGGCTCGCGACGCATGGACCATGTGCTGAAGCGTGCCGAGTATGCGGACGCCGGCATCCCGCACTACTGGATCGTCGACCTCGACGAGCCGGTTTCCCTCATCGCCTGCCACCTCGCCGGCGAGTTCGGTTACGTGGACGGCGGGGCGACGACGGGCGTCTTCCGCACCACCGAGCCGTTCCCCGTCGAGATCGACCTCGACGCGCTGTTCTAGGCGGGCCGGCCCGGCGATGTCGGCGGGCGTTGCCGCCGGAGTCGTTCCGAACGACCGCGAAGTGTCGGGGGCGCCTGCCACACTGCCGGGCATGAGTTCACGACCGGTATCAGGCGCGCAGCCCCTCGTCGGGCTGTCGCATCCGCTGACCGTCGCCGACTATCTCAAGATCGGCGAGGTCGAGCCGGGGTACACGGAGCTCGTCGAAGGGCGGTTGCTGTTGTCCCCGAGCCCGAAGCGCCGACACAGCCGGGCGTGCAGCAAGCTGTGGGTCCGGCTCGATGAGCAGGTCCCGCCGGAGTTCGAGGTCGTTGCGGATATCGACGTCAACATCCAATTGGACCCGACCGACGACCCGGGCACGGTGCGCAGGCCGGATCTGATCGTGGCCCCTCGTGCTGTCGCAAAGCGGGTCGACGACGAGGGCGAGGTGTACCACGCGGCGGATGTGCTGCTCGCCGTAGAGGTCATCTCACCGGGCTCACGCCGAGAAGACCTTCGAGTGAAGCGCGCGGAGTACGCCGATGCCGGGATCCCGCACTACTGGATCGTCGACCTCGACGGTCCGGTCTCCCTGATCGCCTGCCACCTCGCCGGCGAATTCGGTTACGTGGACGGCGGCGCCATCACCGGCGTCTTCCGCACCACCGAGCCGTTCCCGGTCGAGATCGACCTCGACGCCCTTCTTTAGCCCAACTCGGTCGGCACCGCGACGACGTCCACCATCGCCCCGTTCCGCAGCACCGTCACCGGCAGCGGGACGCCGACGGCGTCGCCGAAGAGCTCCTTCTGGATGCCCTGCGCGTTCAACACAGGGTGCCGGCCGACGTCGAGCACCAGGTCACCGCGCCGCAGCCCGGCCTGCGCCGCCGGGCTGCCCGGCACGACCTCGGCCAGCCGGACGCCGCTGCGCCGCGCGTGCCGTTCCGCCACGTCCGCGGGCACCGGCGCCGGCGTGCCGACCACGCCGAGGTAGGCCCGGCGGACCCGGCCGTCGCGCAGCAGGGCCTCCACGATCCGCCGCGTGGTGGCGTTGACCGGCACGGCGAGGCCCAGTCCCGCACCCGCGACGGCCGTGTTGATGCCGACGACCCGGCCGGTCGAGTCGGCGAGCGCGCCGCCGGAGTTGCCGGGGTTGAGCGCGGCGTCGGTCTGGATCACATCCTCGATCACCCTCCCAGCCTGACCGCTGCGGGTGGGTAGGGAGCGCCCGAGCGCGCTGACCACGCCGGCGGTGACCGAGCCCGCCAGCCCCAGCGGGTTCCCGACGGCCACCACCAGCTGGCCGACCACCAGGCGGTCCGCGTCGCCGAGGCGCACGGGCGCGGGCAGGTCGCCGGGGCGGTCGGCGCGCAGCACCGCCAGGTCGGAGAGCGGGTCGGCGCCCACCACGCGGACCGGCGCCTGCACGCCGTCGAGGAAGTCGGCGCGGCCGCGGGAGGCGTCGGCCACCACGTGGGCGTTCGTCACCAGCACCCCGTCCCCGGAGACGACGACGGCGGAGCCGGTGCCTCGGCCGATCCGGACCGCGGCCACCCGCGGGGTGACCTCGGCCGCGACCGCACTGACCGTGCGGGAGTAGGAGTCCAGCTCGTCCATACGTCCTACTTACACCGTTGCAGCGCGCCGTGGGATCGCTCTGGGCGAACCGGCGCGCGCCGATCATGACCAGCACACCTGTCGAGCAGCGTGTGACGGTCGTGCGTGGCGTGCGACGACGCGCTCGACGTGCGCCGGCGCGTCCGGTCAGACGTCGCGAGCGCGCTGCAGGGCCGGGTCCCAGGAGTGGCCGGGCTCGCCCCAGCCGCGGTCGCGCACCGCGCGCTTCCCGGCCCGCCGGTACCGGCCGATCAACCGATCCAGGTAGAGCAGACCGTCGAGGTGGTCGGTCTCGTGCTGCAGGCAGCGGGCGAGGAAGCCGCGGCCCTCGACGGAGACCGGGTTGCCCTCGGCGTCCGTGCCGGTCACCCGCGCCCAGTCGGCGCGACCGGTCGGGAACTGCTCGTCCGGCACCGACAGGCAGCCCTCCTCGTCGTCGTCGGGATCCGGCATGGTCTCGGGCCGCTCGGAGGTCTGCAGCACCGGGTTGATCACCGCGCCCCGCAGGCGCTGGAGCAACTCCTCGTCCGGGCAGTCGTAGACGAACAGGCGCAGCGGCACCCCGATCTGGTTCGCTGCGAGGCCCACGCCGTCGGCGGCCTCCATCGTGTCGAACATGTCGGCGACGAGCTCGCGCAGGGCGTCGTCGAACACGGTCACCGGCTGGGTCGGGGTGTGCAGGACGGGGTCACCGACGATGCGGATGGGACGGACGGCCACGCCCACGATGATCCCGCACGGGCCCCCCGGAGCGGTACCGGTGGCGCGTCGTGCCGGTTCATGTCGGTCCCCCGTGGTTCAATGCACCGCGAATGACACCCGTGTCATTCGCCAGAGGCACGCGGTAGTACACGTAGTACGCGGTAGCACGAGGAGCGCGATGGAGTCCGCCACCGAACCCCGGGGCCTGCCCGCCGTCCACCGGCCGGCCCGCGATCTCGACCGTCGCGAGCGCGAGATCCTCGCGTTCGAGGGGCAGTGGTGGAAGTACGCGGGCGCCAAGGAGCAGGCCGTCCGCGAGCTGTTCGACATGTCGCCCACGCGGTACTACCAGGTGCTCAACGCTCTGATCGACAAGCCCGAGGCGCTGGCCGCCGAGCCGTTGCTCATCAAGCGCCTGCGCCGGCTGCGGGCCAGCCGGCAGCGCACCCGCTCGGCCCGCCGCCTCGGCGTCGAGCCGTGGTGACCATCCGGCCGCCGTGGCCGGCACCCGCCGGTCGCTGACCGGGCCACTTCCCGCATCCGGAGGTCGTCGTGGCCGAATCCCCCCAGCCCGGTTCCCGCTCGCCCCTGCGCGTGGGCGGTATCGCGCTGCTCGGTGTCGGCGTGATCGCCGCGTTCGCCGGGCTGATCACCACGACCCAGGGCAACGGCAACGGCACCGTCGCGCAGGCCCCCACGGCGTCGGCGGGCGTGCTGGAGTCCACGGCGCCGGCCGCGGCGCCGACCGAACCGGCCGCGGCGAGCCCGCCCCCGGACGCCGCCAGGGTGGCGCCGGCACCGGCCGCCCCCTTCGTCCCCGGCGCGACGGGCGACGGGACGGCGGTCGGCGCCGCGCCGCCCGCACCGGCCGTTCCCGCTCCTGCGCCCGCCCCCGTCGAGCCGGCACCGCCCGCCGTGGCGGCTCCGGCTCCCGCGCCGGCACCGGGCGGCTCCTCGTCCGTCCTCCATGGGCCCCTGCGCGTCTACAACAACAGCCTGATCCAGGGCTTGGCCGCGCAGGCGGCCGCCGACTTCCGCAGTGCCGGTTGGACGGTCGCCGAGATCGGCGGCTACCCGGGCGCGACCATCCCGACGAGCACCGTCTACTACCGCCCGGGCACGGATGAGCAGACTGCGGCGCAGGAGATCGGCCGGGCCTTCGGGCTGCGGGTCGAGCCGCGCTTCGCCGGGATCCAGTCCGCCAGCCCCGGGGTGATCGTCATCGTGACCAGGGAGTACCAGTCGCCGGGCAAGTCGTGAGCCTCTCCGCACACGGACGGCGAGCAGTGTCCACCTAACCGAGCAGTGTCCACCTAACTAGGACGTCCACCTCACCTAGGGACCTGCGGGCTGCGTAGGCCTCCAGCGCCAGTAGCTGGGCGGGGTCCAGCGACGGTGGCACGGCCGCACGTGCCGCGGCGAGATGCGCGGCGGTCACCTCCGTCGCCTCCAGCGATTCGCGCATCGCGGTGAGCGCCGCCTCCCGGAGCACTGCCGTGCAGTCGGCCGCGGAGTAGCCCTCCAGCTCGGCACCGAGTGCATCGAGGTCGACGTCCGGGGACAACGGGGTGCGCGTGGCCGCGGCGCGCAGGATGTCGGCCCGCGCGGCGGCGTCGGGCGGCGGGACATAGATCAGCCGCTCCAGGCGGCCGGGGCGCAGCAGCGCCGGGTCGATCAGCTCGGGCCGGTTGGTCGCGCCGACCACGACGACGTCGCGCAGCGGCTGCGCTCCGTCCAGCTCCGTGAGCAGCGCGGCGACCACCCGGTCCGCGACACCGGAGTCCGACGACTGGCCGCGGCGCGGCGCGAGCGCGTCGACCTCGTCCAGGAACACCAGCGCAGGGGCGGCGTCGGCCGCCCGGCGGAACAGCTCGCGGACTGCACGCTCCGACTCGCCCACGTACTTGTCGAGCAGCTCGGCACCCTTCACCGCCAGCACGTTGAGCTGCCCGGTCCCGGCGAGGGCGCGGAGCAGGAATGTCTTGCCGCACCCCGGCGGGCCGTACACGAGCACGCCGCGCGGCGGGTCGACGCCGAGCCGGGCGAACGAGTCGGGGTAGCGCAGCGGCCACAGCACGGCCTCGGTGAGCGCCTGCTTGACCTCGACCATGTCGCCGACCTCGTCGAGGGTGATCCCGCCGGTCTGCAGGTTCGCCGAGGACGACATCGAGATGGGCCGCACGGCGCCGACCGCGTCGATCAGGTCCTGCTGGGTGACCCGGGCGGGCTCCTCGACGGTATCGGTGCCCGCCGAGGCGGCCGGGCCGGCGCCGTGCCGCAGCGCGGCGGCCACGGCGGCCTCCCGACGGACGGCGACCAGGTCCGCGGCGACGAACCCGGGCGTGCGCTCGGCGACCACCTTGAGGTCGATGCCCTCGGCGGTCGGCACGTCGACCAGCAGGCGACGCAGCAGCTCGGTACGCGCCCGCAGGTCCGGCAGCGGCAGGCCGAGCTCGCGGTCGGCGAGGTCGGGCGCGCGCAGCCGGGGGTCGACCGACTCGGGCGAGGACGACGTGGCGACCAGCGCGAAGTACGACGTCGTGAGGGCCGCGCGCAGGGTGTCGAGGACGAGCGTCGCCAGCGGCGGCGGGTCGGTGGCAGGCAGCAGGGCGTCGATGTCGGTGAGCAGCAGGACGGCGGGCGCGTCCGAGCGCGCGGCGGCGCGGGCGGTCCCGATCACCTCGTGCACCCGCGTCGACGCGGACGCGGGCTCGAGGGCGGCGACCGCCGGGGCGGCGAGCTCGACGCAGCGGGCGCCGACGGCCGCGGCGGCGCTCCGCACGAGCGTCGCCTTGCCGACCCCCTCGGCGCCGGCGACGAGCACGCCCAGCCGCGGCGAGCCGCCGAGGCGGGTGAGCAGCTCGGGGCGGCGGAAGGTCAGCTCGAGCCACTCGACGAGGCGCCGCGCGGCATCGGCGTGGCCGACGAGATCGTCGAGGTCGAGAACGGGCTCGGCGGGTGCGGTGGCGTCGCTCGCCACCCCGTTGGCCCGGGCACCGGCCGATGTGGGGGTGCCGGCATGGTGGCCATACTGCGGTCCGAACGCAGTAGAGCCACCATGCTGCGCCGACCCGGCCGCTTCCGGCCCGGACGTCCTACCGGAAGGCGCGCCCTCCGCTGCCCGGTCGCTCGTGCCGGTCGTGCCCGCGCGTTGCGCGCCCCACGATCCGTCGCCCTCCCAGCCGACCACCGTCGACGGCATCACGGCGACCGCCCCCTGCGGCTCCGTCCCCGCCACGGTCAGCAGTTCGGTGGTCCATGCCCCGCCCACCGCACCGGCCAGCCGCCTGCGCGCGGCCGCGACGTCGAGGCCCGCGGCGGGCTCCAGGTCCTGCGGGAGGAGCGAGACGGCGTCGCCGCCGGTGACGACCTTGCCCAGCAGCGCCAGCCGCGCCGTCTCCGGGGTGAGCCCGGCGCGGGCCAGCCGGGAGCCGGTCAGCAGCACCCGGCGGGCGGCGGCGACGCGCGCCGGCGCGACGACGACTGCCGCGCCGTCGGTGAGGCCGGCGTTGGAGAGGATCACGTCGTCGACCGTCGCCTGACCGGGCGCGACACCGGGGGCCGCCGGCGCGGCCAGCGCGGTGGTGACCCGAGCTCCGGTTAGCGTCACGGCGTCCCACGACCGAAGGCCGAGCGCGTCGAGCACCTCCGGATGCAGCCGGACCACACCCCGGCGGGCGTCGGCCGCCGACGGGGTGACCCGGACGACGAGGGAGACGCTGGGGTCGTGCACGCGGCCACGCTATCCGGCAGGGTACAGCGGCGCCGGACCGCCGTGCCCCGCCCGCACCCAGCGCCACCTTCCCCCACTCCGCGCCGCCCACCGCATGCGCCCAGTCAGCAGGACCGGCGCCACGTCCGAACCGCGGCGCGACGTCCGGAACCCGGCGCGCCGTCAGCGCCGGCGCAGCCCCAGCCGCGCCCGGCCCCGGTCGGACGTGCGCCTGGTCGCGGAACCGTTCGTCGGAGGTCGGGGCGGGGCGGGGCGGGGCGGCTCGTCCGGACGGAAGACGGCGCGCGCCACGTTCCGTGCGCCGCCCGCGACCCGGCGCCGCAGCGGCGACCGCAGGCCCAGCCGCCGCGCTGAGCGCGCCGCCCGCGCCACAGCGCGCCGCTCCCGGGTCGGCACGTTCCAGGCCTCGGGGTGCCGTTTGAGCCACTCGAAGCGGTAGATCGTGAACGGCAGGAGCAGCAGGTAGCCGACGGCGATCACCGTCATCGCGAGGAAGGGTTCGACGACGAGCAGCGCGAACGCCAGACCGACCAGCACCAGAGCCGGCGGGACGAAACGGGTCGGGACCCGCGCGGTCTTGAGCGAGATCGTCGGCAGCCGGCTCACCATCAGCAGCGCCGCGAACAGCGCCCAGAGCCCGACGGTCAGCGGCGCCGACCACCAGCCGTCGCCGAACTGGAGCCACAGCAGCAGGGGCAGGCCACCGATCAGCGCGGCTGCCGGAGCGGGAACCCCGACGAAGAACTCCTTGGCGAACGGCCACCGCTGCTCGGCGTCGATCAGCGTGTTGAAGCGGGCCAGCCGCAGCGCCATGCAGACCGCGAAGACCAGCGCGACCACCCAGCCGAGGCGGTTGCCGTCCAGCCGCCAGATGTAGAACAGCAGCGCAGGCGACACACCGAACGCCACGAGGTCCGACAGGGAGTCGAGCTCGGCGCCGATCTTGCTGCTGGCGTCGAGAAGCCGAGCCAGGCCGCCGTCCAGGGCGTCGAACACGGCCGCCGCGGCGATCGCGGCGACGCACAGGTCGAACCGGCCGGCCAGGGCGAAGTTGACCGCCGAGAGCCCGGAGCACAGTGCGAGAACGGTGACGGCGTTGGGCAGCAGGCGGACGCTCGCGCGGGACGTCGGCACCGCGTTCAGGCCGGGGTCGCGGGCAGCTCGGGGATGCCCGGAAGCTCGGGGATGCCCGGAAGCTCGGCCAGCACAGTCTCCCCGCCGATCGTGCGCTGCCCGACCTCGACGGTGATCGTCGACCCCGCCGGGAGGTAGGTGTCGACGCGGGAGCCGAACCGGATCAGCCCGTAGGTCTCGCCCGCTGCCACCTCGTCGCCCGGTACGACGTCGCAGCGGATCCGGCGGGCCAGCAGACCGGCGATCTGGACGACCCCGACCTGGGCCCCGTCGACGGTCTCCAGCAGCACGGCGTTGCGCTCGTTGTCGTCGCTGGCCTTGTCCAGGTCCGCCGACAGGAACCGGCCGTGCCGGTACTGCACGTCGACGACGCGCCCGTCGGCGGGGATGCGCTGAACGTGCACGTCGAGCACCGACAGGAAGACGCTGACGCGCGGCGCCGGCACGCGGGGCAGGTCGAGCTCGGGTGGGGGCACGACGTCGGACACGAGCGCGACCGTGCCGTCCGCGGCCGACAGCACCACCCCCGTCCGTGCCGGCGGCACGCGGTGCGGGTTGCGGAAGAAGGCGGCGGTGGCGGCGGTGGCGAGGGCCCCGACCAGGGCTCCGCGGCCGGTGAGGAGCCGGGTGAGCACGGCGGCCACGGCGACCCCGCCGACGATCGGGCGACCGCCGGGATGCATCGGCGGCACCGCCGCGCGAACCAGCGAGGCGACGTGACCGAGTGAGATCGACCGTACCCGGGCGTCAGTCGCGGTCAACGGGTGCGCGGCGGCGGGCAGGTCGGGCGCGGAGGCGTCGCGTGGGACGGCGACGGGCGGGGGCATCGGTCGCTCCTCGTTCTCACGCTCACGGTTCTCACCGAGGACACGCTCAGGGTTCTCACGCTCAGGGCTTGGGCCGGCCCGGCCGAGCCGCGCGTGGGGCGGCCCACGCTACGCCTACCTGCCCGGTGCCCCGCCCATGGGCAGCGGTCGCGTGACCGCCGGCACGGCCGGATCGGGCGCGACCAGGGAGGGCCGGGGCCGTGTCGTGGCGACCTCGAAGTCGGCGGGGGAGGCGGCGCGAGACATCGGCGCGAGCAGCCCGCCCCAGCCCGAGAACGCAAAGGGCCGGGGCCGCCATCCCCCGAGACAGCGACCCCGGCCAGGAACCGCTCGTCCGCTCCCCAGCGACGGGCGGTAGGTCTTTGCGTGAGAGCCGGTTACCCGGCCTACGCTACAAGTATCCCCGAGCGTGCGACGAATCGTCCAGGTCACCGGCAGAGGAACCCTGCGATGTGCCCGTTCGGCCGAACGCATCCTGTTAGACGCTCCCCACGTCGAGATCGTTGCAGAACCAGGATGTGATACCCGTCACATCAATCCCTCGAGCAACCACACCTCGACCGGCGCGCCGGCAGGAAGTTCCGTGACCTCCTCGGGCACGACGAAGAAACAGTCGGCCCGCGCCAGCGCTCCGAGCAGGTGCGACGGCGGGCCGCCGACCTCCCGGACAGTGCCCGCGAGGGCGTCGACCACCCCGCGGCGGAACTGACGGCGGCCCGCCGCGGACGTCAGCGGCGCCGCCAGGGAAGCGGTGACCCGCGGCCGTTCGGGGTGCAGGTGCCCGAGGGCGGCGCGCAGCAGCGGGCGCACGAACACCTCGAACGACACGTGCGAGCTGACCGGGTTTCCGGGCAGCGCGACGACTCCGACGCCGCCGACCCGCCCCACGCCCTGGGGCCCGCCCGGCTGCATGGCGACCTTGACGAACTCGACGCCCCGGCCCGCTAGGCCTTCCTTGACGACCTCGTAGGCGCCCGCGCTGATCCCGCCCGAGGTGAGCACGAGGTCGACGGTCCCGACGGAAAGGCGGTCGTCGAGCACGCGGTGCAGGTGCTCGACGTCGTCCGGCACGAAGCGCAGCAGCTCGGCGACACCCCCGGCGTCCTCCACCGCGGCGGCGAGCATGGGGCCGTTCGACTCGTAGATCTGTCCCAGCTGCAGCGGCGTGCCCGGTGCGACCAGCTCGGAGCCGGTGGACAGCACGAGCACAATCGGCCGCCGACGCACGGGCAGGGTCGCCGCGCCTACGGCCGCCGCGACGCCGATCTGCGGCGCGCCCACCATCGTGCCGGCGGGCAGGACGACCTGCCCCGCGACGACGTCCTCCCCCGCCCGGCGGACGGATGTGCCCACCGCGGGCGCCCGGAGGACGCGCACCCGGTCCAGGCCACCGTCGGTGTGCTCGACCTGCACGACCGTGTCGGCGCCCGCCGGCAGCGGGGCGCCGGTCATGATCCGGTGGGCGGTTCCGGGCTCGAGCGGCGGGACGTCGGTCCGTCCGGCCGGGATATCGGCGGTGACGGGCAGCTCGCGCGGGTCGACGTCCGTCGCGCCCGCGACGTCCGTCGCGCGCACGGCGTAGCCGTCCATCGCGGAGTTGTCGAACGGCGGCAGGGCGATCCCGGCGACGAGCGCCTCGGCCAGCGCGCGACCCCGGGCCCAGCCAAGCGGGACCTGCTCGACGGGAAGGGGCGCGAGCAGCTCCGCCACCGCCGCACGGTGCTCCTCGACGGATCGGGTGGCGCGTGCGGCACGCGCGAACGGCGGGGTCGGCACTTGCTCATCCTGCCGGACGCCCCGAGCGGTCGCGGGACGCACCACGGCGACGCCGTGGGTCAGGAGGCCACCCGCCTGCCTCGCGCGCGCAGGCGCGTACGCGGTAAGGCCCGCTGAGGTAGCGTCGGACGGGTCCGACAGCAACAAATGATCCGGCGCTGCAACATGGAGGTGCCGTGGCTCAGGGCACGGTCAAGTGGTTCAACTCGGAGAAGGGGTTCGGCTTCATCGCCACCGACGGCGGGCCGGACGTCTTCGTCCACTACAGCGCGATCCAGATGGACGGCTTCCGGACTCTGGAGGAAGGTGACCGCGTGGAGTTCGAGACCACGGCGGGTCGCGACGGCCGCAGTCAGGCCGACGCCGTCCGCCGGATCTGAAGAGGTTTCGAGCAACCCGGCCCGCGGCCTCTGCCACGGCGCCTGCAGAAGGCGGCCGGCTCTCTCGAGCCGGCCCTTTTCCCGTTCGTGGGCATCCCTCGGCCTCGGCACCCCCTCCGTTGCACTCGGCACCCCTGAGTGCTAGACAGGAGCTGGCACTCGATACGGTCGAGTGCCAAATGTCGGAGCGGTGAGGCCGGCGCAGGGTTGCCGGCCGTCCGTCGCGGGCACCGGGCCGACATCGACGACTTTGGGTCATCCCAACGGAGGACAACACCGCATGGCGAAGATGATCGCTTTCGACGAGGAGGCGCGCCGCGGGCTCGAGCGCGGCATGAACACCCTCGCCGACGCCGTCAAGGTGACGCTGGGCCCACGCGGGCGCAACGTCGTCCTGGAGAAGAAGTGGGGCGCGCCCACCATCACCAATGATGGTGTGTCGATCGCCAAGGAGATCGAGCTCGAGGACCCGTGGGAGAAGATCGGGGCCGAGCTGGTCAAGGAAGTGGCGAAGAAGACCGACGACATCGCCGGTGACGGGACCACGACGGCCACGGTGCTGGCTCAGGCGTTGGTCCGTGAGGGTCTGCGCAACGTGGCCGCGGGTGCGAACCCGATGGCGCTCAAGCGGGGCATCGAGAAGGCCGTCGAGGCCGTGTCCCAGCAGCTGCTCAAGACCGCCAAGGAGGTCGAGACCAAGGAGCAGATCGCGGCCACCGCCTCGATCTCCGCGGCCGACCCGACCATCGGCGAGTTGATCGCCGAGGCGATGGACAAGGTCGGCAAGGAAGGTGTCATCACCGTCGAGGAGAGCAACACCTTCGGGTTGGAGCTGGAGCTCACCGAGGGCATGCGCTTCGACAAGGGCTACATCTCGCCCTACTTCGTGACCGACGCCGAGCGGATGGAGGCCGAGCTGGAGGACCCCTACATCCTGCTGGTGTCCTCCAAGATCTCGACGGTGAAGGACCTGCTGCCGCTGCTGGAGAAGGTCATGCAGGGCGGCAAGCCGCTCGCGGTGATCGCCGAGGACGTCGAGGGCGAGGCCCTGGCCACCCTGGTCGTCAACAAGATCCGGGGCACGTTCAAGTCGGTCGCGGTCAAGGCCCCCGGGTTCGGGGACCGGCGCGAGGCGATGCTGGCCGACATGGCCATCCTCACCGGTGGCGAGGTGATCTCGGAGAAGGTCGGGCTCAAGCTGGAGAACGCCGATCTGGCGCTGTTGGGCCGGGCTCGTAAGGTGGTGGTCACCAAGGACGAGACCACCATCGTCGACGGTGCCGGGGACGCGGACCAGATCGCGGGGCGGGTCAACCAGATCCGCGCCGAGATCGAGCGGACCGACTCCGACTACGACCGGGAGAAGCTGCAGGAGCGGCTGGCCAAGCTGGCCGGCGGGGTTGCGGTGATCAAGGCCGGGGCGGCGACCGAGGTCGAGCTCAAGGAGCGCAAGCACCGCATCGAGGACGCCGTGCGCAACGCGAAGGCGGCCGTCGAGGAGGGCATCGTCGCCGGTGGCGGGGTCGCGCTGATCCAGGCCGGGGCCGGGCTGTTCGAGGGTCTGGGCCTCGATGGTGACGAGGCCACCGGCGCGAACATCGTCAAGGTCGCGTTGGAGGCTCCGCTCAAGCAGATCGCGATCAACGCCGGCCTCGAGGGCGGTGTCGTCGCGGAGAAGGTCCGCAACCTGGGCCCGGGCGAGGGCCTGGACGCGGCCACCGGCGAGTACAAGGACCTGATCAAGGCCGGGATCATCGACCCGGCCAAGGTCACCCGCTCGGCGCTGCAGAACGCCGCGTCGATCGCGGCGCTGTTCCTCACCACCGAGGCGGTCATCGCGGACAAGCCGGAGAAGCACCCGGCCCCCGCGGGCGACCCGTCCGGCGGCATGGGCGGCATGGACTTCTGATCGGTCCACACCACCACGAAAAGCGGTACCCGGCTCGACCGGGTGCCGCTTTTCGGCATCCACGCCCTCACCGACCGATGTGCAGCACCGTCAGCGTGCCGTCGTGCAGGTTGGTCACGTAGGCCTCCCGGCCGTTCGGCAGCACCGCGACCGAGGTCGGTGCGTCGCCGGTGGGGACGGTCGCGGTGACGGTCATGGTCGCGACATCGATCACCGAGACCGTGTCCGCGTCGACGTCGGCCACGTAGGCGAACCGGCCGTCCGGGGCCCAGGTGACGTCCTGCGGCCCGTCGCCCACCGGGATCGTCGCCACCACCCGCTCGGAATCGGTGTCGATCATCGTCACCGCGTCGGAGTCGTAGTCCGCGTCCGCGACCAGCGGCCGGGTCGGATGCACCGCCACGCTGTGCGGGCTCCGCCCGGCGGGCACCTCCGCCAGCACGGTGTCGGTCGCGGTGTCGATGACCGTGACCAGGTTCGACTCGTGGTCGGCCGTGTAGGCTCGCAGGCCGTCCGGCGAGAAGTCCACCCAGTGCGGGTGCGCAGGCACCCTGATCTCGGCGGTCACGGCGTTCGTCGCGGTGTCGACGATCGAGATGGTGCCGGAGTCGTGGTTGGGCACGTAGAGCCGCCTGCCGTCCGGGGTGACCGCGGCCAGGAACGGCCTGCTGCGCATCGGGACGGTCGCCACCACCGAGTTCGTCATGGTGTCCAGCACGGCGAGCGCGGCGACCGTGCGGGCCTCGTCCCAGACGCTGATGTAGACCGTGCGCCCGTCCGGCGAGAACGCCAGGTACTGGGGCGGCCCCAGGGGCACCGGGATGGTCGCGGTCACCCGGTTCACCGCGGTGTCCACCACGGTGACGACCCTCGCCTCGCGATTGGCGACGTAGGCGTGGTGGCCACGGGGAGCGATGACGACGAAGCCGGGGGTCGGGCCGACGGGGATCTGAGTGCCGACCGTCGGGTTCGGCACGCTCGCGGCCACCGAGCCGGCCGGCGCCACGGCCGCCGTCTCGGGGGCCGCCGCCGGGGCCAGGGTCGGCGGGCCGGAGGCGAGTGTCCGCGCGGTCGTGGGGCCGGGGGGCGCCGCCGCGATCGACAGGGCGGTGAGGACGGCGGGGACCTCCGGAGGGTGCGGCATGGCCCAGGCCAGGTAGCCCAGGTAGCTCGGTGGCGCGAGCACGACGACGACCGCCGCGCCGACCAGCCCGACCTTTCCGCCGGCCAGGAGGCGATCGCGGCTGCGGGAGCGCCGGTAGTGGATGCGCGGAGCGGCGGCCCGGCGGCTGCCCAGCCAGATCCACAGCCGGATCCCGGCGCCGATGCAGGCCCCGACGATTCCGCAGATGATGTCGTTCATGGTGTCGGCGTTGTCGACCTGCCAGGTCAGCCCGAAGGTCGCGTCCCCGCCGAACTCGAGCACTTCCCAGATCATCTCGGTGCTCACGCCGAGGAGCACCATCGTGCAGAAGTACTGGGCTGCGCTGTGCACCACGCGGTGGTAGATCGCGTCGTAGAGCAGTGACGTGGCCGCCGCAGGCAGCAGCACGTGCGCGGTGCTGTCCAACGGGGACTGCGCGGCGAACAGACCCAACGGGATCTGCCCGAAGAAGATCGTCAGCGTGAACGCCAGCAGGTACAGATGAAACGACGGGCGCAGCAGTCTGCGCCCGTCTCGCCGGTCGTTCATCATGCAGCGGGTCGGGAGCGCCGCGGTGCGGCCGCTCGTCCGGCCGCTGCCGACCGTTCGGGTCTCGGCACATCTTCCGTCATCGCGGCCCACCTCGTCTCGACGGTGCCGGGAGTGCTGACCCGGTAGCGCTACCTCGCAGCTACTACTGTGTGTGCACGAGCATGCGCGGAGCAGTCACGCCTCACCATCGAGCAAGCCCTACCCCCGGCGGGGAGCAGTCCCCCGTCGCGAAGGGGGGAGAGCCCTACCGCCCGCCGGGTGACATCGAGGGTCAGACCGCGGGTCGCTCGTCCTCGGGGGCGAGCGCCCAGGCCGCCACGTACACGATCGCCGCAGCGCCACCGGTGATCACGGTGAGCGCGACGACCAGGACGCGCAGGAGCGCGGCGTCGGCGCCGAGGCTCGCCGCGAGGCCGCCGCAGACGCCGCCGAGCATCCGGTCGGTACGGCTGCGCCGCAGCGTGAAGTGCGGGGTGGGAACGCCGGCGCCGCTGGTGGCGGTGGTGGTGGTGGTGCCGGCGGTGGTGGTGGTGCCGGCGGTGGTGGTGGTGCCGGCGGGGATGTCCGTGTGCTGTTCCATGGCGTCGAGCCTGCCGGGGCACGGCCCGGCCGGCATCGGGACCTCCCCGGATACCGACCCCGACCCACCCCTGACCCAGGGCCAGGGCCGCGGCTCAGAAGTACAGGGCGGCGACGGCAGCCGCGCGGGCCGCGACCGTCGCCCGCAGCGGCGCCGGGGCCAGCACCTCGACGCTCACCGACCCGACCCCGTGCCCGGAATGGGACGTCCGCGGCATGCTGGGCCATCTCGTCGCCACCGTCGACCGCGCCCGGGGTGATCGGCGAAGGCGGCGACC
>CAVRHG010000036.1:0-16034 GCA_963720845.1 uncultured Actinomycetota bacterium
CGAATGCGTTGTTGGTGAAGGTGAATCAGATCGGGACGTTGTCGGAGACGTTGGATGCGAGGACGTTGGCCTACAACTCCGGCAAATTGTGAATGACGTCGCACCGGTCGGGGGAGACCGATGCTACCACCATCGCTGAACCCCGCCGTCGCCACCGGGCGTGGGCATATCAAGACCGGTGCGCCGGCGCGGTTGGAGCGGGTGGCGAAGGACAACCAGTTGTTCCGGATCCAGGAGTCGTCGGCGCCTCCGGCTCGTCATGCGGGCGCACCTTGCCTCTCCCGGCCACACCCCCTCGCCCGCCTGAGCACCTCGGCCAGTGCACTCGGTCTTGCCCCGCGTGCCCTCGGCACGCAAACAAGCGAAAGCGGTGTTCGGTGGTACCTCGAATGCACCCAACGCCGTCTTCGCTACACGACCCTATCACCCGCTATGCGGGCGCGGAACTCTCCCGCCGGCGTCAGCCGGCGTCTCTGGACAGCGCGGCGAAGCCGTCGGAGTCCAGGCTCGCGCCGCCCACGAGGGCGCCGTCGACGTCGGGCTGCGACATCGTCGCCGCTATGTTCTTCGCGTTCCACTCGATCCGCCTGAAGAGAACGCGTGGACCCGGTCGGCGACCGCGGCAGTCGTACCTGGACTGGAGAGCGCCGTCGGATTGCTCTGCACACCTCCTGGGCGTCCGCCGGCGTCTGGACCTTGCCCTTGCTCCATTGCTGACATCGGCTCCTGAGGTCATTACGATCCGGGCCGCGTCTACGGTCCAGCACCCCGTCCAGCGCGGCGTCGACCTGGGCGAGGCGGGGCGCGCCATGGTTGCGGTCCTCGCCGGACGTCGAGCCCCTCCCCCACGCACAGGATCGGCGTGAGCCCGTGCCGCAAGGCCGCCGCGACCTTGTCGTGGACGAGGGTGTCGTCCTCGTGGTGGTCCGTGCGGCGCTCGGAGTGGCCGACCGTGACGTAGCGGCAGCCGACCGAGCACAGCATCGGCCCCGACACGTCACCGGTGTGAGCGCCCTTGTCGTGCGGCGACAGGTCCTGCCCGTTGCACATGATGAACGGGTCTTCGGTGCTGAGCACCGCCGGCACCGCCGCGAGGAGCGGGAACGGCGGCAGCACCGCGACGTCCACCCGCTGGTGCAGGTCCGCCGGCAGTGCGCCGACGAGCTTGCGGACGAGGTCGTCCGCCTCGGGAACCGTGAGGTTCATCTTCCAGTTGCCCGCGATGAGTGGTCGGCGTGCCATGTCAATCCCCCTCGAGGACGGCGATACCGGGAAGGACCTTGCCCTCCAGATACTCCGGGACGCGCCACCGCCGGTGGAGATGTGGGAGACCCGTCCTCGGGCAGGCCGAGCGCACGCACGGCCGCGGCCGAGTCACCACCGCCGACCACACTGAACCCGGCGTCCCTTCCCGGCCCCTGGTGGTGTCGATGATCGCCTGCGCGACACCCCGGGTGCCCTCGGCGAACGGCGCCAGCTCGAACACCCCCATCGGGCCGTTCCAGAACACGGTCTTCGCGCTCGCCAGCACCTGCGCGAACGCCTCGACCGACTCCGGCCCGATGTCCAGACCCTTCCACCCGTCCGGGATCTTCTCCACCGGCACCGTGCGGACGTTCGCCTCGGCCGAGAACTCGTCGGCGACCACCACGTCCACCGGCAACACGATCTTGCCCGACTCCAGCAGACGGCGGCAGTTGGTGATCTGGTCGGCCTCCAACAACGAGTCACCCACACCGAGACCCTGCGCCGCCAGGAAGGTGAAACACATCCCGCCGCCCACCAGCAACGAGTCGACCCGAGGCAGCAGCGACTCGATGACCAGCAGCTTGTCCGACACCTTCGACCCACCCAGCACCACCGCGTACGGCCGCTCCGGGTCGTGGGACAGCTTGCGCAGCACCTCGATCTCGGTCAGCACCAGCCCGCCCGCGTACGCCGGCAGCTCACGGGCCAGGTCGTAGACCGAGGCCTGCTTGCGGTGCACGACCCCGAACCCGTCGGAGACGAAGATGCCCTGCGTCCCGGTCAACATGGCGAGCTCGCGGGCCAGCGCGGCCCGCTCGCTGTCGTTCTTGCTGGTCTCCCGCGGGTCGAAGCGGATGTTCTCCAGCAGTACGACACCGCCCGAGGGCAGCCGCTCCACCGCCGCCGTCGCCTCGTCGCCGTGCTGGACGAGGGCACCTCGGTGCCCAGCAACGAACCCAGCCGGGCCGCGACCGGGGCCAGCGAGTACTTCGCGTTGTCCGCACCCGGCTTGGGGCGACCGAGGTGGGCGGCGACGACCACCCGCGCACCGGCCGCGCGCAGCTTCTGCAACGTGGGCAGCGACGCGCGGATCCGCCCGTCGTCGGTGATGGACGTCCCGTCGAGCGGGACGTTGAGGTCGGCGCGCACGAACACGCACCGACCCTTCGCCGGATCCCCGTCAAGCTCGGCGATCAGATCGTCAAGGGTCTTCACAGCTTGGACGCCACCAGCGCGGTGAGGTCGACGAGCCGGTTGCTGTAGCCCCACTCGTTGTCGTACCACCCCACGACCTTCACCAGATTGCCCATCACCTTCGTCAACCCCGAGTCGTAGATGCACGAGGCCGGGTCGGTCACGATGTCCGAGGAGACGATCGGCGCGTCGGTGTACACCAGGTAACCCTTCAACGGACCGTCGGCCGCCGCCCGATACGCCGCCTGGATCTCCTCGAGCGACACCTCACGACCCACCTGCACCGTCAGATCCGTCGCCGAACCCGTCGGCGTGGGAACCCTGATCGCATACCCGTCCAGCTTGCCCTTCAGCTCCGGCATCACCAGCCCGATCGCCTTCGCCGCACCCGTGCTCGTCGGCACCATGTTCAGCGCCGCCGCCCGCGCCCGCCGCAGATCCTTGTGCGGCCCGTCCAGCAGGTTCTGATCCTGCGTGTAGGCGTGGATCGTCGTCATCAGACCACGCTCGATCCCCGCCAGGTCGACGAGCACCTTCGCCAGCGGCGCCAGGCAGTTCGTCGTGCACGAGGCGTTCGAGATGATGTCCTGGCTGCCGTCGTAGTCGCCGTCGTTGACCCCCATCACCAGCGTCAGATCCGGCTCCGTCGCCGGCGCCGAGATGATCACCTTCTTCGCCCCGGCCTCCAGGTGCTTGGCCGCACCGTCCCGCTTGGTGAAGATCCCGGTCGACTCCAGCACCACGTCGACGCCCAGGTCCTTCCACGGCAACGCCGCCGGGTCCCGCACGGCCAGACCCTTGAACCCCTTGCCGTCGACCACGATGTCCTCGTCGGTCGACGACACGTCATAGGGCAGCCGACCCAAGATCGAGTCGTATTTCAGCAGGTGCGCCAGCGACTTGTTGTCGGTGATGTCGTTCACCGCGACGATCTCGATGTCCGCCGTGCCCGCCGCCTTCTGCGCGTCCACAGCCCGCCAGAAGTTGCGGCCGATCCGCCCGAACCCGTTCACGCCTACTCGGACCGTCATGTTCCCTCGCTCCTCAGGACTACTGCTTCGATTCATAGGGCGCGGACGGCCGGTTGCCGCAGACCGGTCGCCGCGGGCACAGTCCAGCAGACCCGCCGGAGCCGGAGAAGATCGACTTCCGGTGAACGGGCGTGCGATCGGCCACAGCGCCGAGGACAACTCGTACCACCGGCCAGCGGGAGCGCCGCTCCCCGGCGCTGCGGAGCACTGCGATCCTCCGCAAGGATGGGCCGTAGAACCACCCGGGCCCCCGGATCCCCGGGGCGACGCCGCGCAAAGGAGTGCAGATGGCCGAACCGAGGATCCTGGGCATCGTTCTGGCGGGCGGCGAGGGCAAACGGCTCGCCCCGCTGACCAACGACCGGGCCAAGCCCGCCGTGCCCTTCGCCGGCCTCTACCGGCTGATCGACTTCGCGCTGTCCAACCTGGTGAACGCGAACGTCCTGAGGATCGCGGTACTCACCCAGTACAAGAGCCACAGCCTCGACCGGCACATCACGATGACCTGGCGCCTGTCGAATCTGCTGGGCAACTACGTCACGCCCGTGCCCGCGCAGCAGCGGCTCGGCCCGCGCTGGTACACCGGGTCGGCGGACGCGATCTTCCAGTCGCTGAACCTGATCAACGACGAGCGGCCGGACCTGGTGATCGTCTTCGGCGCGGACCACGTCTACCGGATGGACCCCCGCCAGATGTGGGAGCAGCACCTCGACGGCGGCGCCGGGGTGACCGTCGCCGGTATCCCCGTGCCGCGCCGCGAGGCCACCGCGTTCGGCGTGATCCAGACCGCCGACGACGGCCGCAGGATCGAGGCCTTCCTGGAGAAGCCCGCGGACCCGCCCGGGCTGCCCGGCCGCCCGGACGAGACGTTCGCCTCGATGGGCAACTACGTGTTCAGCACCGACGCGCTGCTCGACGCGCTGCACACCGACGCGGCGGACGAGAGCAGCAAGCACGACATGGGCGGCAACATCGTCCCTCTGCTGACCGCACAAGCGCCGCGCAGGTCTACGACTTCCAGTCCAACGAGGTTCCCGGCGAGACCACGGGTGGCGAGCGCTACTGGCGCGACGTCGGGACGATCGACTCCTACTTCGACGCCCACATGGACCTCTGCGAGGTGGTCCCGGCGTTCAACCTCTACAACGATCGCTGGCCGATCCTCACTCACATCCCCTCGCACCCGCCCGCGAAGTTCGTGCACGACGACGGCGACCGGGTGGGCCGGGCGATCGACAGCATCGTGTCGAACGGTGTGATCGTCTCGGGTGCCGGGGTGCGCGAGTCGGTGCTCTCGCCGGGCGTGCACCTGCACAGCTGGGCCTCGGTCGAGCGGTCGGTGCTGATGGGCGGCGTGGACGTCGGCCGCCGGGCGGTCGTGCGCAACGCGATCCTCGACAAGAACGTCCGGGTCGGGCCCGGCGTGGAGATCGGCGTCGACAAGGAGGACGACCGCGCCCGCGGGTTCGCGGTCTCCGCCGAGGGCGTCACCGTGGTGGGCAAGGGCGTGGAGGTGCTGAAGTGACCACTGGGCACATTTCCGAGGGGAACCGGCTCAAGGTCGCGCTGCTGACCCGCGAATACCCGCCGGAGGTCTACGGCGGCGCCGGCGTGCACGTCGAGTACCTCGCCCGCGAGCTCGCCCCGCTCGTCGACGTCACCGTGCACTGCCAGGGCAAGCCGCGCGCGACGGCCGTCGCGCACAGCCCGTGGAGCCTGCTCTCCGAGGCGAACCCGGCCCTGCAGACGATCTCGACGGACCTGTCGATGGTCGCCGCGCTCGACGGTGCCCAGGTGGCGCACTCGCACACCTGGTACGCCAACCTGGCCGGCCACCTGGGCGGGCTGCTCCACGACATCCCGCACGTCGTGACCGTGCACTCCCTGGAGCCGCTGCGGCCGTGGAAGGCCGAGCAGTTGGGCGGCGGCTACGCGCTGTCGTCGTGGGCGGAGAAGGTGTCGGTCGAGGGCGCGACGGCGATCGTCGCCGTGTCCGAGGGCATGCGCGCGGACCTCCTCTCGGCCTACCCGGACGTCGACCCGGGCAAGGTCCACGTGATCTACAACGGGATCGACGCCGAGCAGTACGCCCCGGACGACAACACCGACGTCCTCGAGCGCTACGGCGTCGACATGAGCAGGCCGTCGGTGGTGTTCGTCGGGCGGATCACGCGGCAGAAGGGCGTCCCGGTGCTGTTGCGCGCCGCCGCCCACCTCGACCCGGACGTCCAGCTCGTCCTCTGCGCGGGCGCGCCGGACACCCCGGAGCTCGGGGCGGAGGTCGCCGGGCTGGTCGACGAGCTGCGCAAGACCCGCTCGGGGGTCATCTGGCTGTCCGGGATGCTGAGCAAGCGCGAGGTCATCCAGCTGCTGTCGCACTCGACGCTGTTCGCCTGCCCGTCGGTGTACGAGCCGCTGGGCATCGTGAACCTGGAGGCGATGGCCTGCGGGACCGCGGTGGTCGCGTCGAAGACCGGCGGCATCCCCGAGGTGGTCGCGGACGGCGAGACGGGCCTGCTCGTGCCCCCGGACGACCCCCACGCGCTCGCCGAGTCGATCAACAGCCTGACCCGCGACCCGGAGCGGGCGCAGGCGATGGGCGTCGCGGGCCGCGAGCGGGCCGCGACGCAGTTCGACTGGGGACGCATCGCCCAGCAGACCGCGGACCTGTACCGGTCGGTGGTCGCCGCCGGCCGATCATGACCGCCGGGCAGGCCGCGCCCGGGGCCCGAGCACCGCACCGTCCTCCACGGGCGGCAACCTAGCGCCCCGCCCCACACCCTCGCCGCACTGGCGCACGCCCAGCGGGACCATCACATGCCGCTCGACAGGTGTGACGGCCACGCGGGCTGTGCGACAGCGCCTCCGGTGCCGGAGCGTCGGTCACGCGGCCAGGTGCGCCTCGATCGCGTCGGCGGCCGCCACCGCACCGCCCGCGTTCCGCGTCGCGGTGCGCATCCGGTCGAGTGCGGCACGCACGGCGTCGTCCCCGGTGACGGCGTCGACGGCGGCGCGCAGCTCCGCGGCCGTCAGGCCCTCCGGGTCCAGCCGGACACCCAGCCCCAACTCGGCGACGCGGGCGGCGTTGGCCTCCTGCTCCACCATCTGCGGCACGCAGACCAGCGGAACGCCGTAGTACAGCGCCTCCATCGTCGAGCCCATCCCGGCGTGCGACACGAACGCCGCGGCGTGGCGCAGCACCGCCGGCTGCGGGAACCATGGTCGGACGTCGACGTTGGCCGGTACCGCGCCCAGGTCGTCGATACGCACCCGCTCCCCCACCGCCATGGCGACCGGGCCGCCCCCGCCGAATGCCGCGAAGCAGGCACGGAAGAAATCCGGGCGGTCGTTGAACGCCGTGCCGAGGGAGACGAACAGCACCGGCTCGCCCGGCGGCGTCCACTCGGCATCGTCCGCACGCCCTGAGGGCGACGGGCCGACGAACCGGAACCGGTCGTCGAACGTGTCGGCGCCGGGCTGGAACTCCGGCGGCACGAAGACGACGTTCAGGGAGGCCGGGGGGAGCATGCCCGGACGCAGCTGGGCATCGAGGCCGTTTTCGGTGAGCAGCTCCTTCATGTCCCGGGCGGCGGCGAGGATCTCCGGTGGCGGCGTCCCGACGCGGGCGAACGGCGAGGAGCGCTCGTTGCTCGCGAAGGACGGGACCAGCGCGACGTCGACGGCCCTCGTCGTGGCCGCCAGCACGCGCCCGGTGATGCTCATCGCGTCGTAGCAGACCGCCTGCGGTGGATCGACGTGAAACCGTTCCTGGATGCCGGGCAGGCTGTCGCGGGCATCCGCCGTGATCCGTTCGAGGAACCCGGCGAGCGCCGCCGGGCCGAGCCGGCCGGGCCCGGGTATGATCGGCGGTTGCCCCGCGGTCGGGACCAGCGTCGCCCCGGTCTTTTCGACCTCGGGCCTGAATCGTTCCGCGGTGGCGTAGCTGACCCGCCAGCCACGGCGAACGAGCTCGGCGACGACCGGCAGCGTCGGATTCACGTGCCCATGCGCGGGCAGGCTGACGAATGCGAGATGGCGGTCCACGTCCCCAGCTTCCACCGGACAACCGGAGAGCGGCCTCAGCCACGCAGGTCACAGGGTGTGGACCCGATACGCAGGTTACGGTGAGCCTAACCTCACCGTAAGTGATGAGTGCCGATGTCCGCCACTACCGAGCCGTCGCAGGGTCTGCGGCTTCCCGCCGGTCGGGTGACCGTGCTCCTCGGCCCCGCCGCGGGGCGGAGTGACTCCCTAGCGAGCCGAGTAGGTCAGGCAGTCCGCCAGGTCGGCACGGGCACCCACGCGCACGGACGCCGCCGTGCACTCGAGCTTGTCGTTGTACGCGCACTCGGAGCGGTGACAGGCGCCCACGAGGCCGGTCCGGTCCAGGCCGCTGCGGAACGAGATCTCGACGAACGTGCCGCAGTGGGCGTGGTCACCGGCGATCGTGATCACCCCCGCGTGGCAGCTCGAGTCGGCGTTGTAGGAGCAGCTGGAGACCGAGCACTCCTGGACCTGGGGCATGCTCTGCGTCGCGGTCATGATTCCTCCGATTAGTCGGGTATTGCCCGACGGAGGCTGCCCGACCAGACCAAGATCGTCCAGGCAAGGAAGGCTTGCCTCTAGCCCGGTCAGGGCATCAGTCGCCGCTGCCAAACCATGACCCTGGCAACACCGTCACGGCGCTACGCCGAGCCGGCGTTCGGCGGCAAGGTAGCCGCGCCACCCGCCGTAGGCGGAGATGTCGGGTCCGGTCGCATAGCCCTCGCAGACGAATCCGGGTGCTGCGGAGCCGTCGGCGAGCGCCACGGTGCCGATCGCGAGCGGCGGGGCCACCGTCAGCATCAGGCGACCGAGCGTGGCGACCGGAAGCTCGTAGATCTCCACCTCCAACGCCTCCCCCGCGCCCGGATCCCGGACCAGGCCGGGCCGCGGGGGCAGGGCCGGCCGGCCGGCGGCACCGTCGAGCGCGGGCAGGGCGACCATCCGGTACTCCGGTGCGGTACGGGTGGCGCGGACGAAGCGCGCGCCGAGCGCCAGCAGCGACGGGTGCAGGGGTTCGCCGCGCAGGTGTGCACCGGCGACGACCAGCAGCGTCGTCAGCTCACGCCCTGGACCGGTCGCCGTCATCCGCCCTCCCCGCGTTTCGGGCAGGCTAGGCGGCAGTCGTGTCACCACATCGCGGCGACGGTTACGGTGACGTAAATTGTCTACAGTCGACCAAGCGCCGCCTAGGCCAGAACCACCGAGCTGCCCTCCACCGCCACCGCCTTCTCCGGCAGGGGCTTCTTCGCCGGCCCCGCCGTCGGCGTGCCGTCCGCAACCGCGAACTTGCTGCCGTGGCACGGGCAGTTGATCGTGCCGCCCACCACCTCCTTGACCTTGCATCCCTGGTGGGTGCAGGTCGCGCTGAACCCCTTGAACGTGCCGGCGACCGGCTGGGTCACGACCAGGTCCTGCTCGGCGAGGACGATCCCGCCGCCCACGGGGACGTCGGCGACCGCCGCCACCGAGCCGGCGCTCGCGGCGGCTCCGCCGGCGGTCCCGGCGGCCTCGTTGGGCGCCGCCGAGGGCGCCGAGGCGGTCGCCGGCCCGCCGGCCCCGTAGCCGGAGCAGGCGGTCAGCGCGGCAGTGGCGGCGAGGCCGCACCCCCCGGCCACGACGGCACGGCGGGTGAGCGGGGTCTGGTCCATGGTCGACTCCAGGGGGTGGTGGGGGTCAGAACGTCAGTCCGGAGGTGGCGAAGAACCACACGGACGCGGTCAGCCACAGGGCGGTCAGCGCGGAGAACACCGCGCCGCCGAGAAGCGGCAGCGTCCACTTCGGGGTGTCGGCCCGCAGGACGAGCATCTTCGCGGCGAAAGCGCCGTAGAAGAAGCAGCCGAACAGCGAGTGCACCAGCACCCGCGGCTCGCCTGCCTGGAAGCCGAGGGCGTAGAGGCAGTGCACCGCGACGGGCACCGTGAGCAGCACCGCGGCGCGCCCGGACCAGCGGTGCAGCCCGCCGATCCACGAGGGCGCCGCGACCGGGATCCGGCCGTACATGATCAGTGCGGAGACGAGCTGTACAACGGCCAGCACGAACGCCCCGGTAGCGAGCCACGCCTTGGCGGCGAGGCCGCTGGAGAACCCCGCGAGGTTGAGGGCGAAGAACGTCGGCTCGTGCAGGCTGCCGTAGGCACCGAGCCCGACGGAGATGAGCGAGCCGACACCGAAGGCGATGACGAGTGCGCGGATCTGCTGGTTGCGGGAGTGCCGGTTGGGCGTGGGGAGGTGGGCACTCATCGCGAGATCACCGCCGCGTCGCCGTCGAGGGCGGTGACGGTGAGGGTGCCGCCGTCGACCGTGATGGGCCCGGGAGCGGGGGTGGGCAGCGAGGGCGCGGGCTCCTTCTCGTCGCCGACCATTGCGGTTCCGGTGACGTTGCCGTTGTCGTCGACGATCCACCCCACCCGCGCAGCGACCCCGCGCAGCACACCGCGGCCCTCGTACAGACCTGCGGGCGACGTGACACCCTTGGCCGAGAACGGCCATTCCTTGCCGTCGACCGTGATCGTGCCGAACGTGGCCTTGTCGTCGAGGGTGCCCGTGAGGCTGCTCGTCTTGCCCGACAGCGACAGCGTGTCGCCGCTCAAAGTACCCTCCAGCCACGCCTCGATCTTCTTGCCGTCGCAGGCGTAGGCCACGGCCTTGCCGTTCTTGACCGCGATCGCGACGGTCACCTCGTTGCCCGACGAGCGGCCGGTGTAGGCCTTCTCCGCCACGGCGGGCGCCGCCGCCGCGGCGGATTCGGGCGCCGCGGCAGCCGGCTCGCTCGGCGCGGCCGCGACGGCGGACGGGGCCGCGGTGGTGGCGGCGGTGTGGTTGGCCGGGTTGCTGATCATATTCACCACCAGGAGCCCGGCGCCCAGAAGGACGACGGCCACGAGCGTGGCGAGTGGCGCGTACTTCTTCATTTCTCCTCCTGGTGCACGGGCGTGTGCAGACCGTCGCAGGAATACACGGTCAGGCCGCCAGCGGGGTTCGATCGTGGCAGTGCCGATCGCGCGTCGGGTGATCGGAATGCGGGTGAACGAGACTGGGGTGCCCCAGGCTGCGGCGCATGCCGCGCAGGGCGTGGTGCACGCGGCTCTTCACCGTGCCCACCGGGATGTCGAGTGCGGCGGCGATGTCGGCGTACGGACGGTCCCGCACCACGGCGAGCAGCACAACACCCCGGTGCTCGGGGCTGACCTGCGACAGCGCGTCGATCAGCACCATCCGCTGGAGGGCGGCGTCGACGTCCTCGGTCGTGCCCGTCCGCTCGTCCCGGTCGTCCGCCTCGGCGGCGAGCCGGGGCCGGACGGACCGGGCGCGCAGCATGTCGATCGCGACGTTGCGCCCGATCGTGCCGAGCCAGGTCGCGAGCGAGGGGCCCGTCGACGGGTCGAAGCTCCGGCAGGCCGCCCAGGCCCGCAGGAACGTCTCCTGCACCGCGTCCTCGGCCGCCCCGGGGTCGCCCAGGAGGGCGCGGGCGCGGGCGAGCAGCCACGGCCGGTTCCCGCTGTAGGCCACGGCGAACCCCGCGGCGCGGCACAGCCCGGCGCAGGGACGATCGCAGACGGGACGGTCGCAGATGGTCTGGCTCACGCAGGTGAGCGTCCTCGTGAGCGGCCGCCGCGGGCAGGCACGGTTACCGGCGGGAACCGGTACTTCTGCACACAGGCTCTCCGTAGCCGATCGCTCTACATCGCCGACCGCTGCAGCCCGAACAGCCGGTACGCCACGACCGCGTTGCGTCGTCCCTTGACGGTCAGCTCGCCGAGCGGCTCCACGGCCGCGTCCGCGGGCAGCTTCGCGCGCGTGGAGCCGCCGATCACGACCTGGCCGGGCTGGGCCACCGACTCCAGGCGGGCCGCGACGTTCACAGCGTCGCCCATCGCGTTGAAGCTCCGCAGTGCCGTGCTGCCGATGTTGCCGACCAGCGCGGGGCCCGTGTTGATGCCGACCCGGAAGCGCGGCCAGCCGGGCGAGGAGGCCGCCGTGGTCTCGACGGCGGCCTGCATGACCAGCGCCGCGCGAGCCGCCCGCACCGGGTGGTCGTCCTGCCGGGCCGGAGCGTTGAACAGGGCCATCAGAGCATCACCGACGAACTGCACCACGGTGCCTCCCTCATTCAGGATCGCGGCGGTGGCGTGCTCGAAGTACCGGTTGAGCATCACGACGATCTCCTCCGGAGTCGAGCGCTCGGAGAAGCCGGTGAAGCCACGCAGGTCCGCGAACAGCGCCGTCACCTCGACGACCGCACCGCCGAGCGCCGCCTGCTCCGGGTCGGCCAGCAGGGCGGTCGCGACGTCCGGCGACATGTAGGCGTGGAACAGCCCGTCGAGCTGGTGGTAGAGCCGCGCGTTCTCCATGCCCATCGAGAGCTGGCTGGCCAGAGACGCGAACAGCGAGCGGTCGCGCTCGGAGAAACCGCTCTGCCGCCGGGTCAGCAGCACCCCGGCCGGCTTGTCCTTGACGGTCAGCGGGCAGGCGAGGACCGCCTGGTCCAGCGTGACCGGCTCCATGCCGCCCCGGTCGTCCACGGACTCCTCCGCCCGGCGCGTCACGTCGTCGGCGACCCGCCAGGTCGGATCCGTCGCGAGCTCGTCGGGGAACCGCAGGTGCCCGCCACCGAGCAGGCCGACGCGCACGCCGTCACCGCCGAACCCGGCTGCCACCCGCTGCACGGCGCGCTGCAGCAGGTCGTGTTCCTCGAGGCGCACCCGGGACTCGTGCCCGATCGCGACGAGCGTGGCCAGCCGCCCGATCTGCTCCCGCTCGGCGCGCAGCGCGTCCGCCGCCCGGCCGAGCACGGCCGTCTGCCCCTCGGTCAGCCCGAACCGGGTCTCCATCCCGGCGGTGATCAGGCTCATCTCGTCCGCCGAGATCTCCCCCGCCTCCTGCCGGCGCAGCGCGCCGACCAGGGTCTCCAACGCGGCCTCGTACTCGGCGCGGACCGCCCGGACCGTCTCGTCCGTGCGGACCCCGTCGAAGAGCCCGGTGGTGGTGCCCTCGCGGCGGTACCCGACGTAGGCGCTGTAGGCGACGTAGCCGAACGCCAGCACCATCAGGACGTGCCACAGCCACCAGGTCAGGTGCCAGTTCGCGGCGAGCGCCACGGCGACCATCGCCTCGGCGAGCAGGACGTTCGCCGTGATGATCGACAGCAGCATCACCGAGCGACGCCTGCGGTAGATCAGGTAGAAGCGGACGGCGACGAACAGGTAGAGCACCACGGACACGGCGGTCATTGCGATCAGCGGGCCGCTGAGCTGCGCGGCGATTGCCGGGTCCCGCAGGGGCGGCAGGCCGGCGAGGGAGAAGATGCCCCACACCGCGGCGAGCGTGTAGATCCCCGAGCGGAGCCACGGACCCGCGCGAAGCACCTGCTCCGCCCGCCCGGGCGGGAACTCCAGCGCCGACGCCGCCGTGAACAGCGCGCCCAGCGCGAGGCCGGCCGGGGTGGCCAGGGCGAACCCGCCGTTGCGGGTGTCGAGCAGCACCCCCGGCGTGGCCAGCGCGTGCAGCACGAAGAACAGGGCTGCGACGAGGAACCCGAGCCCGACGAGCAGCAGCCGCGGGTCGTCGTGGCGCTGCGCGGCCCGGTCGACGACGAGCGCGAGGCCCACGTTCACCCCCGCGACGAGTGCCACGAGCCAGAAGTGCGTCGGGTGGTGCTCGACGAGCAGGTCGGTGGAGGGCACCGCGAGCAGCAACCACAGCCCGAGCAGCGGCAGCGCCAGGTGGAACAGCCAGACCACCAACCGGACCGGGACGCCTCTCGTCGCCATTCCACCCCCTCGTGCGCTGACCCTAGGAAAATCCCTCGAAAAAAGAGAACTAGAAAGAGGGCAGAAAAACAAACGAATAGACGTCGCGCAAGCGCCAACGAAAACTCGACTAGGCGCCCGCGCGCTTACGCAGCCCCTCGAGGTCCAGCACCGTCATCGTGCGCCGCCCGGTGGTGACGAAGCCGCGGTCCCGCAGCACCCGCAGCGCCTTCGCGACCGCCTCCCGCGACGCCCCGACCCATCCGGCCAGCTCGTCCTGCGAGAGCGCCACGCCGATCCGCACCCCCTGGCCGTCGGGCTCGCCGAACCGCTCGGCCAGCTCCAGGAGCCGGCGGGCCACGCGGCCGGGGATGTCGTAAGCGGCGGACTCGACCCGTTTGCGGTCAGCGTCCCGCAGCCGCGCCGTCACCAGCTGCAGCAGCGCGATCGCCGCGTCCCCGTGGGAGCGCAGGTAGTCGACGAACGCCGCGATGGGCACGACCAGCGCGACCACCGGCTCCAGCGCGGCGACCGACGCGCTGCGCGGCGCCCCGTCGACGGCCGAGAGCTCGCCGAGCAGCGCCCCCGGCCCGCGCACGGCGAGAAGGATCTCCTCACCCTCTGCGGTCAGCGAGAAGACCTTGACCCGGCCCGACCCGACGATGAGGACGGTCGTGCACGACTCGCCCTCGAGATAGAGCGACGCGCCCGCCGGCCACTGCCGCCGCCGACCTCGCGCCGTCAGCGCGGCGCGGTCGGCCTGGCCGAGCCGCGCCATGAACTCATCGGGCTCGGGGTCCGTCATGGTCACCTTCCGGCTGAGACACGGGACGGCGCCATCTTCACCCATTCCCCTGCATCAGGGCGCGGGCGCGGCCCTCCTTTTTACACATCCGAGCCGCTACGACGACCGCGACCGGCCCGCCCGGGCGGCCCACGATTCCTCGCAGGAGGTGGACGACATGACTGATGCCCGCAGTGCTGAATCCCTTGGAGAGCTGGACCTGGTGGTGTGCCCGGAGTGTGCCGCGCCCGCTGAGGTCGTGGACAGCTACGTCCTTCCGAGCACGGACGGGCCGGTGGAGCACGTCAAGGTGCAGTGCCTGGGCCGCCACAGGTTCGTGCTGCCCGCGGCGGCGCTGCCGCAGGTGCGCACCGTGACCGCTACGGCCAGGAAGGGGCCGGTCCGATGAGTGCCCTCACCAACCGCGACCGTGCGATCCTGCGCGCGGTGGCGGGCGGCACCGCCGAGATGCTCGTCAGCGCGCAACCCGACCTGTTCGTCGACGGCCGCTTCTGCTGCGACCAGCTCGCGGCCCGCCGCCTCGCGCACGCCGGGCTCATCGCCGGCGCCCGCCCGGGCGCGACCGGCCAGCGCGTGCCGGCCCGGCTGACCGCGGCAGGCCACCTGGAGCTGCTCGCCGGTTGACCAAGACGGCGGGTCGTCCCCCTCGACCACCGGCCCTCCTCCGTCCGTGACGATCCCGGACGGAGGAGGGCCGGTTCCATGTCCGGACGACGGTGATCGCCGGTCGCGCGCGTCCACGGTGGTCGATCACCGGACCGGCGCGTCCGCCGTCGATCGATCGACGGTGAACGCGCCGGGGCGACGATCAGCCGTTCTGCGAGCCGTCCTCGGCCGGCGCATCGGGCTCGGCACCAGCCGCGACGTTCGCCGTCGTCGTGCCGTCCCCGGCTTCGGTGTCGCCACCTGCCGCGTTGTTGTCCGCACCGCCGGTCCCGGTGCCCGTCCCGGCCCCGGTGTCCCCGTTCGCGCCGTTCCCGGAATTGTCCCCGCCGCCTGCGACACCATCGCCACCCGGGGCCGTGGTCTCCGGCGGAGCGGTCGTGGGCGGCTCCTCGGTCACCTGCGTCGTCGCCGGGGGCGCCGTGCTGGTCGGCGGCGGCGCGCTCGTTGCCGCCGCCGCGGCGCGGGTGGTCCGGCGCGTCGGCGGAGGCGGTGGAGGTGCCTTCTTCGCCGCGGTCTCGACCGGGATCACGAGCGACGGCGCGGGCGCCGACGTGTCGACCGCGGCCGGCGTCTCCGCGCCCGCCTCCGTCCCCGCGCCGATCCGCCCGATACCGAATGCCGCCACCCCACCGAAGACCGCCAGGGCGAGCGCACCGGCGGAGGCGACGAGCACGACCCGGCGCGGACGCGACGTCGCGGGGTCCGCCACCTGGAACGGGCGCGCCTGCTTCGGGGGCCGGGCCACGGCGAGCACTTCGGTGCCGTCGGGCGGGCCGGCCGCCCCGCCGACCGCGAGCGGCATGGTTCCCGGCCCGGAACGGAGGGTCCCCGGCCCGGAACGGGCGGCCAAGGGGTCCGGCTGCGCCGCCGGCCGCGATGCCCCGGTGCCACCCGCAGCTGGGGGGGGGCTGAGGGTGGAGAGTGTGGGGGGGGGGGGGAGAGGGGGACCGGCCAGGGCCGCCTTCGCGGGGGGATCCGTGCGGGGGCCCCGACGGCCGCAGACTCCGGTCCCCGCTTCCGGGCACCGCCTGTACCGCCGGCGAGCAGCGCCGCGCCCATCGCCACGACGCCGACGGGGTCGGGCGCGACCGTCACGTCCCGCCCGAACTCCTCCGACAGCAGCTGCGGCACGAGCGGATCCGCGACGAGCCGCCCACCAGCACCAGCGCGGCGAGGTCGGCGGCGCTCATCCCGGCGCCGTCGAGGGCCCGGCGCACGGACTCGGCCGTCTCGGCCAGCGCCGGGCGGATCATCTCCTCGAACTCCGCGCGTCCGAGCCGCACCTGCGTCCGTACT
>CAVRHG010000037.1:0-50188 GCA_963720845.1 uncultured Actinomycetota bacterium
CCGAGGCGGCGCAGGACGACGCCGATGGTCGCCATATAGAGGCAGTAGAAAGCCATCCAGCCGGTCGCGTCGGACTGCTCGAGCCGCCCCGCGACGGGCAGGTGGGAGCGGTCGAGCGGGCCGATGTTGTCCAGCCCGAGGAAGCCGCCCTCGAACAGGTTCGACCCGGCGGCGTCCTCCCGGTTGACCCACCAGGTGACGTTCACCAACAGCTTGTCGAACACCTGGCCCAGGAACTCCACGTCCCGGCAGCCGTCGATGACGAACACCTCGAGCGCGGCCCACGCCTGGACGGGCGGGTTGACGTCGCCGAAGTCCCACTCGTAGGCCGGGAGCGCGCCGTTGGGGTGCTGGAACCACTCCCGGCACAGCAGCCGGAGCTGGTACTTGGCGAAGCCTGCGTCGACGTGGGCCAGCGCGACGCAGTGGAACGCCAGGTCCCAGGCGGCGAACCAGGGGTACTCCCACTTGTCGGGCATCGAGAGGATGTCGAAGGCGCTGAACGCCCGCCAGCGGGCGTTGCGGCCACCGAGCCGCGAGGCCGGCGGGCAGGGCTGTGCCGGGTCGCCGTCCAGCCAGCGGTCGACGTCGAAGTAGTAGAACTGCTTGCTCCACAGCAGGCCGGCGAAAGCCTGGCGCATGACGAGCGCCTCGTCGGGCGAGGCGGCCGCCGGCGTCAGCTCGGCGTAGAACTCGTCGGCCTCCGCCCGTCGGCGCGCGATCACCTCGTCGACGTCCGCTCCCGTCACGCCCCCCGGCCCCGGCGCGTCCGCAGGCCGCAGGCGCAGCCGCACCTCGACGGTCTCCCCCGGAGGCACCGTCAGCCGATGCCAGAACGCGCACTTGGTGCCGCACCGCGCCGGGTTGACCGTGGCCGCGCCCCACAGGACGTGGTCGTTGACGCCGTCCTTGGGGTACGGCGTCGCGGGGTCCACCCCGTACAGGCGCCGCGTGTTGGTCTCGTTCTCACAGAACAGGGCCGTCGGCGCGACGCCGTCCGGGCCCGGCCCCGCCTGCAGCGCGAGCTCGCCGAGGAACGGGTGGCGCACGGCGACTGTGCCGGCCTCCGTTGCGGCCAGGGCGGGCCGCGGGCTGTCGACCTCCCAGGACCAGGTGTTGCGGAACCAGGCGGTGGGCAGAACGTGCAGGGTGTCGAGGTCGGGGCCGGCGTTGGTGACCCGGACCGCCATCAGGACGTCGTGCGGGTCGGCCTTGGCGTAGTCCACCTCGACGATCCAGTACCGGTCGCCGTCGAACGCCCCGGTGTCGAGGAGCTCGTACTCGGGATCGAGCCGGCCCCGGCGCCCGTTCTCCCGGCACAGGTCCTCATAGGGGAATGCGCCCTGCGGGTAGTGGTAGCGCCAGCGGTTCCACGCGTGGCTGGGCACGGCGTCGAGGTACCACCAGTACTCCTTGACGTCCTCCCCGTGGTTGGCCTCCTCACCGGTCAGCCCGAACAGGCGCTCCTTGAGGATCGGGTCCCGCCCGTTCCAGAGCGCCAGGCCGAGGCACAGGCGCTGCTCGACGTCGCAGAACCCGGCGAGCCCGTCCTCGCCCCACCGGTAGGCCCGGGACCGGGCGTAATCGTGCGGGAAGGAGGTCCAGGCGCTCCCGTCCGCGCTGTAGTCCTCGCGCACGGTGCCCCATTGACGCTCGCTGACGTACGGCCCCCAGTGGCACCAGTCACCGGCCTGGCGCAGGCCGTTCTCGAGCCGTCCGAGCCGCGACACCCGATCCCGCTCGGCGCCCATCGGTGCCTCCGTCCGCCGGGCCCGACGTTACGTCGATCGAGGTTTCCGCGTCACGGCTCGTCCAGCGCGTCCGGGTACACCACCTCGATCTCGGTGATGGACGGCCCGAAGTCGCGGCGGTTGTTCGTGATGAAGCGGTCGGCGCCGGCCGCGACGGCGGTTGCCAGGTGGACGGCGTCGGCTGCACGCAGGCGATGGGCCGCGGCCAACGACGTCGCGATCTCGGCGATGAACGGATCGGCCGGGCGCCACGGCATAGATGAGGACGTCGGAGTCGAACGCGTCCATCACCGGCCGTCGCGGTCCGCGCGGATCTCGGCGATCAGCTCCTCCGCCCGCGCAACGGTCATCGTGGGTTCGCCGAGCGGTCGGTGCCGAGCCTCCTCCAGCATCCGGCCGATCTCCCGCGCCCGGTCGATGGTACTCTCACCCCGCTGGACGCGGACGGCGTCCGGTCGCAGTAGCACCGCGGCGGGCCGGCCGTGCCGGGTGATCGTGATCTCTTCCCCCGCCTCGACCCGGTCGAGGATCTCCGGGAGGCGAGCACGCGCCTCGCTCACCGTCAGCGACTCCACATGCAACAACGTACTTCGACGTACAACCGGAGTACTTCGACGTACAACCGGATACGGTCCACTGGCCGCCGACACTCGCAGCCGGTCACGCGGGCGCCGCCCGCGTTCGCCGAGCCGGTTCGCTCGGCAGGCCCTGCGTGTCGGCGCGGATGCGGCCGAGGTCGTCGCGCAGGCCGTCCAACCAGACGTGCAGGTCGGCGAGGTGGTACAGGTCCGTGCCGAGATCCGTGGGCCAGTCTCCGCGGGGCGGCTCGGGCGGGGCGGCGCCCAGGACGGCGTGGTCCCTGCGCAGCAGCGCGTCCGCGACCCGCTCGTAGCGGGCGGCGACGTCGTCCGCTTCGGCGGACAGCGGCTGGACGCAGGGCAGGAGACAGCCGGTGAGGCACTGACCCGAGCAGTTCGGCGCCGTCACATCGCGCGCAGGGCACGTCGGGTCGCAGGTCGGCGCCGAGCTCCCCTGCCTCAGCAACCACTCCGCGCCGCGGACGGCGTGGTGCCCGGCGAGCAGGGTGGCCTGCCAGTCCACGGAGGCCGGCGGGTGCCGCTCGGTCTGGTAGAGCGCCCAGGACGCCTGCGTGAGCTCGCCGGCGTCTCGCGCCTGCGGCAGCGCCTCGCCGGGACGGCCGCCGCGGGTAAGGACGTCGACGGTCTCCTGCACGACCCGGCCGGCGGCCGCGAGGAACCTCCCGGCCGCGCGGTGCAACTCACCGGAGCCGCCGCGCGGCCACGCGAGCAGCCCGGTGGCCAGGCCGATCGCCGCCCCGACGGCGACGTCCACCACACGCGCCTCGGCCAGGTGCCAGTCGACCGGCGACACCTGGGCGAACACGAGCGCGATGACGAGGGTGAACAGCGCCTGCGCCCACCCGAGACCCAGCAACGGGCCCGCGGCGAACCCGACCAGCATGACCAGCGGGAGGATCACCGCGAACGCGGTGGGCGGGATGCCGACGACCAGGAGTACGGCGGCGGCGACCGAGCCGATCACCGTGCCGACCAGGGCGGGCCACAGCAGTGCCCGGGTCTCGGCCGCCGAGGCACGCAGCAGCGTGAGGACCGTCAGCAGCACCCAGAACCCGTGCGACAGGTCGAGCACCCCCGCGAGCAGCCGGGCCACCGCGAGCGCCGCCGCCAGCCGCAGCGCGCCCTGGAAGTACACCGACCGCGGCGTCAGGTGCTCGCGCAGGCGCTGCCACCACAGCCGCGGGGTGGACACGTGGGCGAACCACAGCGCCCCGGGCAGCGCCGCGGGCAGGCCCGCCTGCGCCACCGGTGCGCCCGCGACCACCCGCACCGCCGCGACGAGGGACTTGGTCCACTCCCCGAGGCTCAGCGCGAGCGAGTTCAGCCGCAGCCGCTCGGGCGGCACGCCGTCCGGTGGCGTCGCGGCCCGGTCGGCGCGGAACACGGCGAGCGCGGCGGCGACGCGGTCCGTGTCGGGCACCGCGGCGCCGTCGCGGCCCTCGGCCCGCAGCCACGCCGCTGCCGCGTCCGCGCACGAGGCCGCCTGGCGCAGGAGGGCGGCCGCAGCGGGCAGGCCGGTCGCGCGGTGGACGTCGGTGTCGTGCAGGTCGACGGTGCGGCCCAGCAGGAGCCGGGCCGTCCCCGCCGCGATCATCAGCGCCCGGTCGCGACGCCCCGCTGAAGCGGGCCGCTCCATCGGCGGCGACCGCGACGGCCGCAGTGCGTCGGCGGCCTCGGCCGCGGCCGGCAGCAGGGCGGTGAGCCGGTCCCCCTCCCCCGCCCGGCCCGTCCAGCCGTCCGCGAGCGCCGTCAGGCAGCCTGCGAGCGCGTCGACGGCCCTGCCCAGCTTCGCGGTGTAGGGCTCCGGCGTCGGATCCGGCCACAGCACCAGCTCGGCCCCCGCGAGCAGCAGCACGGCCAGCGTCACCCCGGCGAGCCGCCAGCCCAGCGAGCCCGGGTCGTACGGCGGGAAGCACGGCAGGATGTAGAGCAGCTGCGCCCCGGCGGCCAGCCCGACGAGCCGCGGGCCGCCCACCCCGACGAAGCTGACGACGAAGCCGAGCACGAACATCCCGGCCGTCGCGGCCGCGGTGCTCACCGACAGCAGCGTGCCGAGGGTGACCAGCAGCCAGCCGACCGGCAGCACCGCGAGCAGGGTGCGCGCCCGCTCTGCCGGACTGCCGGGGATCTGCGAGAGCATCCCGAGCGCCACCGCGCCGAACAGCGCATAGGGCGCCATAACCGCGTTGTCCAACGCGTAGCGCGACACGAGAAAGCCACCGCAGGCCACCAGCGTGACCCGGGCGGCCCGCCGCACGACGACCAGCCCGGGGTCCCGCCGCAGAAGCCACGCCCGCGGACCCCTCACGCCCGGCATCGTCGCACGCGCCACCGACGATTCCGACCGTGTCCCGCTCACCACCGTTGCCCGCTCACCACCGTGTCCCGCTCACCACCGTGTCCCGCTCACCACTGCGAACGCCAGGTCTGCCGGCAGGTGCACGGCGACCTCCGCCACATGGCTGCGCACCGCGTCGCGGCCCGCGGCGCCGGTGCCCACCGGCAGGTCGACCAGCGTCACCCCGTCCGCGCACAGCGCCGCGGCCGCCTCCGGATCGCCGTCCAGCACCGCCCGCCGGAAACCGTCGCGGACGCGCTCGACCTCCCGCATCAACTCCTGGATGCCCGGGGTCATCCCCCGTTCCTACCGCAGCGATCAGTGCGCGGCGACCACCGCACCGCCGGCCGCGGTGCTCGGGCCCGACCGGAGCATCAGCGCCGGCGGGACCCCGGCCGCGGTGATGATCGCGGTGACGATGAAGAGCGAGTGCATCGCCTCGACGAACGCCAGTGTCTGGGTCTGCTGGTAGACCGCGTACATGCCGGCCATCTCGCCGGTCGGCCCGGGCGCGAGCACCGGCATCGGCGTGCCCGGCGAGACCATCAGCCCGCGGTCGAGGGCGAACTGCTCGCGCGAGTAGGTCACCAGCGAGGTCAGCCCGGCCAGGCCCATCCCGACGGCCCGCAGCACCAACACCCAGACGACGTGCGAGGTGCTGCTCTCGAGGGTCACGTCGGTGAGCAGGTAGGTGCCGAGCGCGACCAGCGCCAGCCCGATGACCGCGGGCCACCGCGGGCCGATGCGGTCGTAGAGCAGCCCGGCCGCCGGCATGATCACGGCCATCACGAGGGCCTGGGGCAGCAGGAGCAGGCCGGTGTCGAACGCGCCGAGACCGCGGGCCTGCTGCAGCAGCAGCGGGATGTAGAACAGCACGGCGAACAGGCCGACGGACAGCACGGACACCAGGAGCAGCGAGTTGGTGAACGGCCAATGCTTGAAGGCGCGGACGTTGAGCAGCGGGGAGTCGACCTCCAGCTCGATCACGACGAACAGCGCGAGCCCGAGCACCCCGACCGTCAGCAGGATCATGATCGTGTAGGAGGTCCAGCCCCACTTCTGGCCCTCGGTCAGCGCGAGCAGCAGGCAGACCAGCCCGGTGGCCACGCTCAGGAAGCCGAGCAGGTCGAAGCGGCCCACCGGGGTCGGCCCGAACCTCGGCAGGAGCAGGACCGCCGCGATCGTGCCGAGGATGCCACCGGCACGTTGATGAAGAAGATCAACCGCCAGTCGACGTACTCCACCAGGTACCCGCCCAGCGTGGGACCGACCGCCGGGGCGACGATCATGCCCAGCCCGTGCGTCCCGGTCGACGACCCGCTGCCGGGCGACCTCGGTGGGAGAGGCGTCGGTGGCCATGTCATCGAGTGTCACACGGCGGCAGGAACCGGACTGCGCACAACCCGCCCGGGTGCCGGGCACGGCGAATCCGATCACCGGCGCTTCTCACAGTGTAGGAGACTTGTTGCATCAGCTGGGACAGCGGGTCGAGCATCGGCCGATGCGCGCCGACCGCGAGACCTACACCCACGGGCACGCCGCCAGCGTCCTGCGCTCCCACACCGTGCGCACCGTCGCCAACTCGGCCGCCCACGTCGCGGCCTACCTGCGACCGGGGACGGACGTTCTCGACGTCGGCTGCGGGCCCGGAACGATCACCGTCGACATCGCCGAACGGGTCGCTCCCGGCCGGGTGAAGGGGATCGAGCCGGTGCCCGAGCCGCTGGAGCACGCTCGGGCGCACGCCGCGGGACGCGTCGCGGTGGAGTTCGCGCTCGGCGACGTCTACGCCCTCGACGACCCCGACGACACCTACGACGTCGTGCACGCCCACCAGGTGCTGCAGCACCTGGTGGACCCGGTCGCCGCGCTGCGGGAGATGCTGCGCGTCTGCCGGCCCGACGGCGTCGTCGCCGTGCGTGACGCCGACTACGCGGCGATGGCGTGGTACCCGGCCGACCCCCGGCTCGACCGCTGGCTGGAGGTCTACCGCGCGGTCGCCCACGGCAACGGTGCCGAGCCCGACGCCGGCCGCCGCCTGCTGTCCTGGGCCCGGGCCGCCGGTGGCGCCGACGTCATCGCGACGGCGTCGGTGTGGTGCTACGCGACCCCGGCCGACCGGCAGTGGTGGGGCGGCATGTGGGTCGACCGCATCGTCGACTCCGCGATCACCCGGCAGGCCGTGGACGGCGGCCACGCCGACATTGCCGAGCTGGCCGACATCTCCCGGGCGTGGCGCGACTGGGCGGCCGACGACGACGGCTGGTTCCTGGTCCCGCACGGCGAGGTCCGCTGCCGACCGGTCGGCTGACCGTCCTACGCAGAACTACGTACATCGGCGCTGAGCTGCACTGATTACGATCGGTCACCCCGACCGAACGGACGCGATGACGATCGTCGACACAGGCCTGTCCCGGCCCGACCGGGACCGGCTGATCGCCGTCCGCGCCGAACCCGGGCGGGCATGGCGCACGGAGCCGTACGAGCGCAAGCTCCAGTACGCCCTTCGGCACGGTGCCGCGCTGCCGCCGCGCGCCAGCGAGGCGAAGGTCGACACCGCGCTCGAGCGCATCTTCACCGAGCCGGACTTCCTGCACAGCCGCTGGCTCGCCGACGGGGCGAAGCGGTGCGACGCCGTCGCCCGGCTCGTCACCCCCGTCGAGATGGGTACCGGGTTCCTGGCATCGCCGTGGCTGCTCGTGACGAACAACCACGTGCTGCCCGACGCCGACACGGCCGCCGACACGGAGGTCACCTTCCGCGATGAGGAGGACGCCCGCGGCCGCACCACCCGCGCGGTGAAGGTTCGCCTCGACCCGGCCCGCTGCTTCCTCACCAGTCCGATCGACGAGCTGGACTGCACCGTCGTCGCCGTGGCGGCCGTCAAGGGCAAGCCGCCGGGCAAGGTGTTCGGCTCCATCCCCATGGTGGGCGCCACCGGCAAGATCCTCAGCGGGCACCCGGTGAACATCGTCCAGCATCCCGGCGGCCGCGCCCGCGAGATCGCGGTCCGCAACAACCTCCTGGTCGGGGTGGACGACGCCCGTTACCTGACGTACGTGACCGACACCGAGCCCGGCTCGTCCGGATCGCCGGTGCTCAACGACGCGTGGGAGCTCGTCGCGCTGCACAGCCGTGCCGAGCCGGGACGTGACGAGCAGGGCCGGCCCGTCGACGTCGACGGGCGGGTCACCACCGACGACACGCCCGAGTCCCGGCGCACCTGGGTGGCGAACAAAGGCATCCGCACCTCGGCGATCGTCGCCGACCTCACGGCGCGCCGGGAGGTTGCCTCCGGCGCCGACGCCGCCGCGCTGATCGACGAGCTGCTCCGCACCGGAGGGAACCGGTGAGCGAGCTTGCGAGCGAAGCAATGTCTTGCGCGCGAGGCAATGTCTTGCGAGCGAAGCCGCGGATCGTCCGCGAGGCGCTACAGTTCCTCGCCGAGAAGACCGGTACCTCGGAGTCACGGCGGGCCCGCGGCTGACGTCGCCCGGGAGCGCGGTGTCACCCCTCCCGGGCCACGGCCCTCCGGTCGGCGAGAATAGGCTCGCGGCATGCTCCTGCTCGGCATCATCTTGTTCGGCATGCTCATCGGCGCCGCAGCCCAGCTGGTCGTCGGCAGGTCTGCACGTGGTGTCGACTGGGGTCGGGCACTCGCCGCCGGGCTCATCGGCTCCTTCATCGGTGGGCTCCTCATCAGCCTGATCTCGGGAAACGGCCTGGCCTTCCGCCCGAGCGGGATCATCGGCTCGCTCGCCGGTGCGATCATCGTGACGCTCGCCTGGCAGTGGTGGCGCGCACGGAGAACAGGGGCGAAGCGTTGACGTCCCGGGTTGCTAGCCCAGGGGCAACCCCGTGTAGTTGTCGGCCAGCGTCGTGGCGGCTGACGGAGAGCTGGTGACCAGGTTGAGCTCGGCGATCTGGCGGCGCAGGTCGAAGTCGCTGGCGTCGGAGAACCGGTGCAGCATCGAGGTCATCCACCAGGAGAACCACTGCGCCCGCCACACCCGCTTGAGCGCCGTACGCGTGTACAACTCCAGCAACCCGGTGTCCTTCGACCGGTAGTACGCCCCCAGCGCCCGGTCCAGCACGTGCACGTCCGCGACGGCCAGGTTCAGCCCCTTCGCCCCGGTCGGCGGCACCGTGTGCGCGGCGTCCCCGGCCAGGAACAACCGGCCGCGCTGCATCGGCTCGCACACGAACGACCGGAACTGCAGCACGTCCTTCTTGAAGATCGGTCCCTCCGTCACCGTGGCCCCCGACGGCGCCAGCCGCGCCCTGAACTCCGCCCAGATCCGGTCGTCGCTCCAGTCGTCGGCACTCGTCTCCGGGTCGCACTGGAAGTACAGCCGCTGCACGCTCGGCGAGCGCGTCGACACCAGCACGAACCCGCGCTCGGAGTGCGCATAGATCAGCTCGTCGCTCGAGGGCGGCGCCTGCGCCAGGATCCCGAACCAGGCGAACGGGTACTGCCGGAAGAAGTCACGACGCTCCGGGATCAGGTAGCGGCACATCGTCCGCGACCCGTCCGCGCCGATCACGACGTCGCACTCCAGCGACTGCCGGGTGCCCTCGTGGGTGAACGTGATCGTCGGCTGGTCCGACTCGATCCCGTCGACCGCGGTGTCGGTGACCCCGAACCGGACGTCGCCCCCGTCCGCGAGCCGCTTGGCGATCAGGTCCTTGAGCACCTCGTGCTGGGCGTACACCATCACCGACCGCCCGCCCGACAGCTCGGTCAGGTCGATCCGGTGCAGCCCGCCCTCGAACGCCAGGTTGATCCCGTGGTGGACGAACCCGTCGCGCATCATCCGGTCCCCGACCCCGGTCCGGCGCAGCAGGTCCACCGTGCCCTGCTCCAGGATCCCCGCCTTGATCGTCTGCTCGATCGACTCCCGGGTCTGGACGTCGATCACCACCGACTCCACCCCCCGCAGGTGCAGCAGGTGCGACAGCAGCAGCCCCGCAGGCCCGGCTCCGACGATTCCCACCTGGGTGCGCATGGGCTGGGCTCCTCTCCCCGAGCGGTCGCGGGCTCAGTGTTTCTCGCCGACCCCACTACCGCAGCCGGGCTCAGGTGAGGTTCTGTTGGGTGAGGAGAGCCGGCACGGCCTGGAGCGGGATGGGGGCCCCCCGATGCCCCCTTTTCAAGGACCAGGACTTTCCAGTTCGCATCGCGATCCCCTACGAGGGCACCACACTGCCCGGCTCCGTCTTTCGGTCCGGCGCCGCCGACGAGCCCCTGCGCACGTTGATCTACGACAACGGCAGCGACGGATCCGTCGTCGGCGCCTGGGTGCGCGGCATCGCCGACGCGCTCGACCGCGCCTGGAACGCCACGACCTTCGACGAGCAGTTCTGGCTCGGCCAGTCGGCACGCCTGGTCGAGGCCCTGACCTGCCCGAAGGACCTCGTGACCTTCACCGGGGCCGGGGGCGCCGACGGGCATTGCACGACCGCGGCGACGGGGCTCCGGGGCGAGCGCCTGTTCGACTGGCTCGACGAGCAGGTGCCCTAGTCCGGCTGCGGGGCACACCGTGTCACCCGCCGTACACCCGCGCGGCGTTCTCCCCGCCGATCATGCGCACCACCCGCACCGCGTCCGCGAGCGTCCAGTCGCCCTCCCGCACCCACCGGCCGAGGACGCGGGCCATCGCGCGCCGCCACAGCACCGCGCCGAGCAGGTGAAGCTCGGGCGGACCCCAGGCGTCGGAGGAGTACAGCTGGCGGGCGAACGGCGCGAGCTCCATCGACTCCGCGACGACCTCGACGGACCGCACACCGACGTGGTTGACGGCCAGCCCGACGTCGCAGCAGACGTTCGGGAAGGCCTGGGCGAGGTAGCCCGCCTGTCGGTGGAAGGGATAGCAGTGCAGCAGCAGGACCGGCACCCGCGCGACCGCCGGCTGGCGCAGCAGCCCGAGCAGCAGCATCGGGTCGACCCGGTGCAGGTCGAGGTCGCGGTCGCCGAGCCCGACGTGCAGCTGCAGCGGCAGGCCCGCCCGCGCGGCCGCGTGGATGCCGAAGACCGCCAGCAGCGGCGAGCGCATCCGCGAGGCAGCGCCGTCCGCGGCCCAGGTCGCGACCTCGGCCGCGACGTCGGCGTCCGACGGCGCGGTCCAGTCGAGGTCGAACCCACAGCGGTAGGCGACGATCGACTTCGCCCCCACCACGCCCGGCCCGGGGTCCGCGAGCCGCGCACGCAGCGCGTCGGGGTAGTCGGCCGCGGCGGTGCCGGCCGCGACCAGCTCCTCCCCGAGCGTCTCGAGGCGGACGACGGTGTGGCACGGCGCCCCCGACCACGCGCTCAGGGCGTCCGGGCCGCTGACGACGCCCGCGCCGTAGCCGGTGTCGACGATCCACCGCTCCACGCCCGCGGCCGAAAGCAGGAGGCGCGCCACCCCCTCGGCACCCAGCTGTGCCCGGCGCGCCCAGTACATGTCGGCGGGCACGCCGGGTTCCAGCCCGAGCAGCGGGGCACACCACCGGCGCACGGCGAAGCCGAGCTGGCTGTCGAACTGAGTCATGAACGAAGGCGCGGGGTCCGGCGAGCCCTCGTTGAGCAGGATCTCGAACCCGCCGCGGGTGACCGGCCCCGTGAGGCACCCGTGGACGTGGTGGTCGACGAGCGGCTCCGCCAGCGCGGCGACCAGCTCGTCCGGTACGCCGACGAGCCCTTCGGCGAAGGCCGGGAGCATCAGCAGCTGAACGCCAGCCGGCAGACCGCCGCGACGGCCTCGGGATCGGCGTCGCCGTAGGTCCGCTGCTCGTAGCGCCGTACCGCCAGCACCGCGTCGACGATCTCCGGCCCCAGCAGCTCGCGGGCCAGCGCGGAGGCCTCCAGCGCGTCCAGCGCCTCGCCCTGGGTGGACGCCAGCGCCAGCGGGGCGCGCTGCGCCTGGGGCAGCGACGCCGGGTCCACGGGCACCTCGGCCGGCAGCGGGAGCGACCGCGCGATCCCGTCGAGCGCCAGCCCGAGGAACGTCGTCGCGGCCAGGTAGGGGTTGGCGCTGCCGTCGATGCACTTCAGCTCGACGTGCGCGCCGCCTGGGTTGCCGGGCGTCTCCGCGCACAGCCGCACGGCCGCCTCCCGGTTCTCCAGCCCCCAGCAGGCGAAGGCCCCGGCCCAGTTGCCCGGCTTCAGGCGCAGCGGCGACAGCACCGACCCGGCGAGGATCCCCTGCAGGTCGGGCAGGCCGGCGACGACCCCCGCGACGGCCGCGGCCCCGGCGTCGGTCAGGCCGTGCGGCCCGCTGCCGCCGGAGAACAGCGGCCCCGCGGTGCCGGTGAGCGACAGGTGCAGATGCGCGCCGTTGCCCGCCCCGCCCGCGAACGGGACCGGCGAGAACGACACGCCGAACCCGTGCCGCGCCGCGACCCGGCCGAGCAGCACGCGGGCCAGCACCGTCCGGTCCGCGGTGCACAGCGGGTCCGCGGGCGCCAGCGAGATCTCGAACTGGTCCGCCCCGTACTCGGCGTGCAGTTGCTCGATCGGCACCCCCGCCCCGGCGAAGGCGGCGTCGACGTCGGCGAGGAAGCGCCCGACGTCCAGCACCGACCGCACCCCGTAGCCCTGCCACGTGCCGCGCGGGCGGGCCGACCCGTCCGGCGCCACGAGGACGAACTCCAGCTCGGCGCCCGTCGACGCGCGCAGCCCGGTCGACCGGGCCCGCGCGAGAAGCGTCCGCAGCCGCGACCGCGGACACCCGCGGTACGGCGCGCCGTCCTGCTCGTGGAGGTCGGCAGGCGCCCAGGCGACGGCGTCGTCCACGACGGTCAGCATCTCCGGATCGATCCGCAGGCGCAGGTCGCCGGTGACGCCGAGGGTGGGGGTGAAGGCGACGCCGAAGTCGACGCAGAACACGTTCCACGACGGCGATGCGCCCATGCCGACCTCGACGAACGCCGCGAGCCGGTCGCGGGGAACGGCCTTGGCGCGCGTCACGCCCGCCATGTCGACGACGGTGCCGACGACCAGCCGGACGCCGCGGTCCGCGAGCACGACGTCGGCAGCGCCGAGATCCGCGGCCACGGATCTAGTCGTCGATGACGCGGGTGAGCACCGCGAGCGTAGCGATCATGAGCAAGATCGCCGGCACGAACATCGTGACCGTCCAGTAGTGCAGGATGACGTCCCACGTGGTGGCGTTGCTGCCCATGGACCACCCTTCGCCGCGCGGCATGCAGGACAAACATAGCGCGCTCGCGATCACGGGCGCCAAGGACCCTCCGAAGATCCGCCTCGGTCAACCCGGACTACGAGACCGTGGGCACTCCGGCCGTCGAGGGCAGCACCAGCCTCGCGTTCAGCGAAGACGTGCCGGCCCGGTTCGCCGGTCTCGGCTGGGCGGTGCAGCACGTCAGGGACGCCAACGACCTGGACGCCCTGGGCACCGCGATCGAGGCGTTCAAGGCCGAGACCGAGCGCCGCCGCGGCGTCGCCGTCGTCCCAGTCGTGCAGCACGCGCGAGAGCAGGTAGAGGTCGGCGCCGCCCGGGACTCTCGCGAAGAAGTCGCCGCCGACCGCCCGCAGGCCGGGCTCGTCGACGGCCGCGACGGGTCGCCGGCCAGGTGGGGGAAGGGCAGGCCGTGCACGACCTCGTACGGCGTGCCGTCGCCGCGCAGCGCGTCGACCAGCCCGGCAGCAGCCTGGTAGTAGACCTCCCCGCGGGCGCTGACCGCCCCGCGCAACGACCCCGGCGCCTCCGAGGTCAGGAGCGTGCCGAGCGCGGTGAGCGCGAACCGCCCGTCGGGTCGCTCCTCGACGACCTCCTCGGCCGCGAGGCCGCGCAGCACCCGGTGCAGCAGCCCGGGCACGGCACCGAGCTCGCCGGCGAGGTCGTGCGCCCCGCGCGGCCCGTCGGCGAGCGCCTCGGGCAGGCCGAGCGCGACGGCCGCGTGGAGCAGCTGCGTGGCGAGGTAGCCGTCGGCGAGGCGGGCGAGCCGCGCCGCGGCGCCGGGGTCACCGGGATCGGTCATGTCCCCTCAGAAGCGGTACGTCGTCTGTCCGTGGTCGTCGCCGAACACCATGGCCTTCGTGGCCTCGACCCGGTAGACCCGCGCGCCACCCGCGGTGCTCCCGCCGGAGTCGCTCAGCTCGACGAACTCGTCACCGCGGACCGCGAACCGCCAGTCGTCGCCGTACTTCGCCGACCACGCGTCAGCCAGCTCCTGCAGGGCCCCGGGCTCGGTCAGGCGCACCGCCGTGCCCTCGACGACGACGTCCTTGCCGGCCCGCCAGCCGTGCGCACCGGTGCTGCCGGTCGTCACCGCGACGTGCGGGTTCGCGTCGAGGTTGCGCTGCTTCTGCTCCTCTCCCCCGGTGCAGAACGCGAACGCGCCGTCGTGCCAGACGCCCACGAGCGGCACCGCGTGCGGCCGCCCGTCCGCCCGGACCGTGACGATCCAGTAGAGCTGCGCGTCGGTGAGCAGGCGGGCGATCTCGTCCCACCCCGGGGTGCTGGCGGAGGAATTGCCGTACCTCGGATCGATCTTCCCTGTCGTCATGGAGTGGTGACGCGGTCCGGCCCCGGGACTCATCGGCGTCCGACGACCGAGGTGTCCGGCGACGGAGGCTCCGGAGGGCAGTCAGCCGGATCGAGTGGCGAACACGACGATGTTGTCGAGGTAGCGGCGGCCTTTCCTGTCGAATTTGCCTCCGCAGGTGATCAGGCGCAGCTGTGAGTCCGGCGTGTCGGCGTACACCGCGTCTGCGGGGAAGGCTTTCTTGTCATACCGCTCGATCCGCTGCGTGGCGAACATCGCGGTGGTGCCATCGGCGCGGTCCACGAAGATGCGGACCCCGCTGGTGAGGTCGGTGAGGCGGAAGAAGACCGCAGGCCCGCGCTTGGAGTCCAGATGTCCGACGATCACAGCTGGTCCGCGTTCGCCTGGCTCTGGGCCGTCGCGCCACCATCCGGTGCCGTCGTTGGTGTCCGGCGGCGGCAGAACACCGTCCTGGTCGACGGTCAGCGGCTCCACCGGCGCATCGACCCCGATCGCCGGGATCCGGATGCGCACCGGGTCAGCGCCCGCTGCCTGCGATGACGTCGGTCCGCCGCATCGAGCGAGCGCGACGAGGAACAACAGGCCGATGAGGGCCGCCCAGTGTCTGACGCCGGCTTGCATCGGTTCGCTCGGTAACTTCGGACTCTCAGTCGCTTCGCCGGACCGACCGGCGTCGAGCCAGCACCGCAACCCCGGCGACGAGTGCCGCACTTCCGGCCACACCCAGCACCAGGAGCTCCGGGCTGTCCTCCGCGGTGCCGCCGGCACCGGTTTCCACGCCGCCGGACGGGGCAGGACTCGGTCCCTCGGCAGAGCCGGGAGGGTAGCCGGGCAGGGCCTCGCACGCTTTGCCATCCTTGTCCCGATCGAGCCCGTTGGGGTCGCTGGGGTTCCGGTTGTAGACGGCCTGGGCGTCCGCCTGCGTCGTGAAATCTGCGCAGTCCAGGTCATGGGCCGCGGCCACGCCCGCCATCGGGAAGGACATGGCGGCCGCGAAAGCGGTGGCCGCAGCCGCGGTCGTGCACAGTCGCATTGCGCAACCTTCCTGTGATGGATGCCTGTGACGGGCCGCGGCACGTTACCAGCAGGTTGACACCCAGTCGGGTGACTGCGACTCGGCGTGTCGACTGCACGGGTGGGTCGTCGACACGGGCGTAGAGAGAGAAATTGCGCTCGTCACCGCGGCGTGATGAGACGCCCGGGCCGGCCGGGGCGCAGCCCGACGATTTCGGTGCTTCGCTCGTCCGCGGACCTGCACCGCCCACTTGATCGCCGCGGGCGTCGGGCTGCGGCGCGCGGAACCGCCGTGGTGCGACGCCCGCGCCGATGTCCAACCTCCGGGCTCGAAGCAGGTGCCCCGACCCCGCCACCGTTTCGCTGTGCCTCGACACCGGCCGGCGCGCGCCGCCACCCCGACCCCGCGCCAACAACCCGCACCCAGCTCCTACTGCGACCTGCGCTCCCTGCGGGTTCGCGGCGCGAAGTGGCGGAACCGGCGCGGAGTGGGCCCGGGCAGCACGCAGGCGCCGAGGCGCAGCGGACAATGGCGGCATGGAGCGAGCCCTCGACTGGGATGACGGCGCGATCGCCGCCGTCGACCAGACCGCGCTGCCGGCACGGCTGGAGCTCCTGCGGCTGGCCACGGTCGACGACGTCGTCGACGCGATCCGCCGGCTGGTGGTCCGCGGCGCACCGGTCATCGGGATCACCGGGGCGCTCGGCGTCGCCCTCGCCGCCCGGCACCACGTCGATCCCGGCGGCCGCGTCGACGAGGATGCCGTCCGCCGGGACGCGCAGCGGATCGTCGACAGCCGGCCGACCGCGGTCAACCTCCGCTGGGCCGTCGACCGGGTGCTCACCCGCCTGTCCGACGGCCCGGATGCCGTGCTCGCCGAGGCGCTCGCCATCCTCACCGAGAACGAGCAGGCCAACCGGATCGCCGCCCGCCGCGCCGCCGACGTGCTGCGGGCCGAGTGCCCGGACCGCCCGCTCCGCGTCCTCACCCACTGCAACACCGGCACGCTGGCGACCATGGGCGGCGGCACCGCGCTCGGCGCGGTCCGGGCCCTGGCCCGCGACGGCCGGCTGGAGGAGGTCATCGCCACCGAGACGCGGCCGCTGCTGCAGGGAGCGCGTCTGACCGTCTGGGAGCTGTACCAGGACGGGCTCCCGCACCGGCTCTGCGTCGACTCGGCCGCACCCGCCGCGATGGCCGCCGGGCTCGTCGACGCGGTCGTCGTCGGCGCGGACCGCATCGCCGCGAACGGTGACACCGCAAACAAGATCGGCACCTACGCGCTGGCCTGCGCCGCGGCGCACAACCGGATCCCGTTCGTCGTGGTCGCGCCGCAGAGCACCGTCGATCTCGCGACATCCGACGGCGCCGGCATCCCGATCGAGGAGCGCGACGCCGCCGAGGTCGTCCGGCTGGCCGGATCCGACACCACCGTCCCCGGCACGCGGGCCTACAACCCGGCCTTCGACGTGACGCCGGCCGAGCTGATCACGGCGATCGTCACCGAACAGGGGGTCTGGCGGCCGTAAGCCTGTCCGGAGGGAGGCATACGGGTAACGGGCACGAGGACGTCTGCGAGTCCGCAGTCGTGCAGCGCACTGCGGTGCTCATCGGGGTGAGCCGCACCAGGGGTCTTCGTGCGCTGAAGGCCGTCACTCCCGGGGTACGGGGCTCCTCGTCGATCACCGCGCCCACCGCCGCCAGAGGTGCCCGATGAGGCAGCTGCTGCTCGTGCACGGGCGCAGCCGGCACCGGAAGGACGCCGCCGCGCTCAAGGCCGAGTGGCTCGACGCCCTGCACTCCGGCCTCGCCGCCGCCGGGCTCACGCTGCCGATCCCGGAGTCGGAGGTGCGCTTCCCCTACTACGGCGACGCCCTCGACGCGCTCACCAACGGTTCCACCGAACCGCTTTCCGAGATCATCGTGCGCGAGTCCGATGCGCAGCGTGCAACGTTCCTGCGGGCCGTGTTCCTCGAGGTGGCTCGGGTGTACGGGATCTGCGACGCCGACATCGCGGCCGAGGCGGGTCCGGGCGTGGCCGAGCCGGACCGGGACTGGTTCCGCGCCCTGCTCCGCCTGCTCGACCGCTCCACTCTCGCAGGGACCGCGTCGATCGCCCTGTTCACCGACGACGTCCACCGCTACCTCACCCACGTCGGCATCCGCGACGTGATCGACTCCGAGGTCCGGGCGGCCGTCACGCCGGGCGTCGAGACCGTCGTCGTCGGCCACTCGCTCGGCTCCGTCGTGGCCTACCTCCTCCTGCGCCAGGAGGGCGCCGCGCTGGGCTGGCACGTGCCGCTGTACGTCACGGTCGGCTCGCCGCTGGGCATCGGCGCGGTCTGCGAGCGCCTGGCCCCGATCGGGCACCCCACCTGCGCGACCCGGTGGTTCAACGCCGCGGATCGGCGCGACGCCGTCGCCCTGCACCCGCTCGACGCCACGCACTTCGCGGTCGAGCCCGCGATCGAGAACAAGACCGACGTGCACACCACCACCCCCGACGGGCACGGGATCCGTGGCTACCTCACCGATCCCGAGGTGGCCTGCCGCATCCACCGGGCGTTGACGGGCTGACCTGTCGCGCGCCGGGCGCCGGGCGGGCATCCTGGCTTCGGCCGCGAATATCCGCGCGGCCGGCGCCGTTGTCGTCTGCGGAGGGCGGGCGACGTCCCACCCACGACCGAGGAGTGACGGTGACCGAGACCACGCAGAAGGCCATCCTCGCGGGCGGCTGCTTCTGGGGCATGCAGGACCTCATCCGCCGCCAGCCCGGCGTCGTGTCGACCCGGGTCGGCTACACCGGCGGCAAGAACGCGAACGCGACGTACCGCAACCACCCCGGGCACGCCGAGGCGATCGAGATCACCTACGACCCGAGCAGGACGAGCTACCGCGACCTGCTGGAGTTCTTCTTCCAGATCCACGACCCGACCACGCGCAACCGCCAGGGCAACGACGTCGGGACCTCGTACCGGTCGGCGATCTTCTACACCGACGACGAGCAGAAGCGCGTCGCCGAAGACACCATCGCCGACGTCGAGGCGTCGGGGCTGTGGCCGGGCAAGGTCGTCACCGAGGTGACGAAGGCGGGGCCGTTCTGGGAGGCAGAGCCGGAGCACCAGGACTACCTCGAGCGCATCCCGTGGGGCTACACCTGCCACTTCCCGCGGCCGGACTGGAAGCTCCCCCGCCGCGCCGACACAGGATCGGGCACGCCGACGACGACACGGTGACCCGCGTCCGCCTGGACGCCGCGCACGATCTCCCCGAGCATGTGGCCGTCGGGGGGCGACCGGAGGAGGCTCGAGATGGGGCGCGACGTCGAGCGCGTGGTCTTCACCCGGGAGGACCGGCGGCAGTTTCGCGACAAGCACCGGCGTTGCCTCGACGTGCTGGCCCAGATGCTGGCCGAGTCGCAGTTCGACTTCGAGCACCCGCTGACCGGCATGGAGATCGAACTCAACCTCGTCGACGACCGGGGCGAGCCTGCGAACGTCAACGCGCGGGTACTCGAGCTGGTCGCCGACCCGGCGTTCCAGACCGAGATGGGCCAGTTCAACATCGAGATCAACGTGGCGCCGCGCGGGATCGCGGCCGGTGGCCTCGACGAGTTCGAGCAGGCCGTGCGGTCGAGCCTGAACTGCGCCGACGAGCGCGCCCGGACCGACGGCGCGCACCTCGTCATGATCGGGATCCTGCCGACGCTCATGCCACGTCATGTGCGCATCGACGCGATGAGCGCGAACCCGCGCTACGCCGCGCTCAACGATCAGATCTTCGCCGCCCGCGGCGAGGACATCGAGCTGGCCGTCGACGGCGTCGAGCGCCTGAGCACCTACGCCGACTCGATCACTCCCGAGGCCGCCTGCACGAGCTTCCAGCTGCACCTTCAGGTGAGCCCGGCGCAGTTCGCGCAGTACTGGAACGCCGCGCAGGCGATCGCCGGTGTGCAGCTGGCCGTGGGCGCGAACTCGCCGTTCCTGTTCGGTAAGGAGCTGTGGCAGGAGACCCGGATCCCGCTGTTCGAGCAGGCGACCGACACTCGACCCGAGGAGCTCAAGGAGCAGGGGGTGCGGCCCCGGGTGTGGTTCGGCGAGCGGTGGGTGACCTCGGTGTTCGACCTGTTCGAGGAGAACGCCCGCTACTTCACCGCGCTGCTGCCCATCTGCGACGACGACGACCCCGTGGCGCAGCACGACCGCGGCGAGGTACCGGCGCTGGCGGAGCTGTCGCTGCACAACGGCACGATCTACCGCTGGAACCGGCCGATCTACGCCGTCGTCGACGGCCGCCCGCACCTGCGCGTGGAGAACCGGGTGCTGCCCGCCGGGCCGACCGTCGTCGACGCCGTGGCCAACGCGGCGTTCTACTACGGGTTGGTCCGCACACTGGCCGAGCAGGAGCGACCGATCTGGTCGCAGATGTCGTTCTCCGCGGCCGAGGAGAACATGCACGAGGGCGCCCGGTACGGCCTCGACGCGAAGCTGTACTGGCCGGGCGTCGGTGAGGTCCCCGCCGCCGAGCTGGTGCTCCGCCGGCTGCTGCCGCTGGCGTACGCCGGGCTCGACGCCTGGGGCGTCGACCCGGCCGTCCGCGACCGGCTGCTCGGCATCATCGAGGGACGCTGCACGAGCGGCGTCACGGGGGCCGGCTGGCAGGTCGAGGTCGTCCACGACCTGCAGCGGGCCGGGGCCGACCGGCGGGCCGCCCTGCACGGGATGCTGGAGCGTTACGTCCCGAACATGCACAGCAACGAACCCGTGCACACCTGGCAGCGCTGAGAACACGGACCGGGTGTGTTCTGACAACACCCCCTGCTGTGCTGTCACACAGCTACCGCGACTGTCGCACCCTGCACAACAGGTGCGACAGTCCGACCCGGTGTGCGCCAGCGCGGGGCGGTAGCGGGGAGTGACGTCAGGGGGCGGGGTCGGGTGATCTACGACGGCGGCAGGATGTTGTTGTTCACGTGGAACGAACCGGGTTTCATAGGGCCATGGGCGAGGTCCGGGAGCGGTCGAGCAGCACGTGCCGGTGTCCGGCACGTCGCCCTGCCGCAGCACCGGGCGCCCGGACCAGGACACCCGCTATCCCCCTGCTGCGGCTGCAGGCCCAGGCCGGCAACCGCGCGGTCGCGGGGCTGCTCGCGCCCCTGGCCCGGGCCGACGGTCGGCCCGCTGTCGCGCAGCGGGAGGCCGCCGGACCGCCCGCTGCGTCGCGGCGGACGAGCCTGAGCTCGCCGCGCTTCGTCGGCGACCCGACACTGGAGGCCTGCCTGCAGGACCGGGCCCGGCTCGGCGAGGGTGCCACCGGCTTGTCGGTCGGCCGGGTGCAGCAGGCGCTGATCGACCTGGGCCACGACCTGGGGGCAGGCGCGGATCAGCGGTACGGGCCGAAGACCGCGACCGCGGTGCGCTCGTTCAAGACCGAGCAGGCACTCGGCTTCACGCAGTTCGGCGACGTCGGACCGGGGACGATGGGCCGGCTCGACGAGCTGTTCCCCGGCCCGCTGCCGCCCTGCAAGCCCGACGAGATCCCGGTGACCGCCGGCCAGGAGAAGGCCGTGACCGCGGCATCCGGTGCCGAGACCGCCGGTCCGGCGTCGGGATCCCGGGGCTGCGCTGCCAGATCGGCCCGGTGCCCGGGCCGAAGGCGGCGATCGCGCCCGTCCGGGCCCCGTCGACACCCGGACCCATGCCCGACCGCATCCCGCCGAAGATCGACGTCCCGGTCGCCGTGACGCTGCCCGGCGGGGCCGCCACGCCGACCACCGTCAAGGCCGTCCCCACCCAGGCGGGTGGCGCCGAGCCCGGCGAGGTGCTGATCGACGGGAAGCCGAGCGCCGATCTCACGGCATCGGGCACGGTGACCGTCAAGGGAACGGCGCAGACCTTCTCGCGCTTCGTCAACCAGCTGTCCCTCGTCGCCGTGCAGGGCGGCAAGGAGATCGCCCGGAGCGCACCGTTCGCGGTGGCGGCACTCCCGGTCGGCGTCGACACGACGAAGAACAGCGACTCCGGCCGCGGCAGCCCGCTGCGCGGGATGATCGTCGACTTCACCGTGCGCTCCGACAGCGGTGACCGCACGGACCTGGACAAGGTGCAGTCGAAGGAGGTCCTCCAGAACCGGCTGAACACGGGCTGCTTCGCGACGTTCGACGCCCAGAAGGTGCTCGACGCCAACGCCCCGGGCTACGGCCTGGGCATCCACACGCAGACTCCGCGCACCGACAGGCACCGGGTCGACGGATCGCTGCTCACGTCCCCGGGCGTGTGGCAGATCGGCCAGCTGATGTTGTTCCGCGACCTGCGCACCGGCGCCGAGGACATCCCCATCCCGCACAGCGCCTACGAGATCGCCTGGAATGTGAACAAGTTCAGCGTCGGCGACGGGCTCTTCTTCGTCCTCACCAAGATCGGTGTGGACGAATCGGCGAAGGGCTTCTCGAGCAGCTTCGGGTTCGGGAACGCCTTCAGCGTCCAGGAGGTGTAGGCGTCAGAATTTGTTCGCCTGCATGAACGCGAACGTGGCGGGTCGGGTCGCCTGCAGGATCGCCGGGTCCGTGTAGAAGAACGCGAGGGCCTCCGGGAACCCCTCCCCCCTTTGGCACCGTAGTCGGTGACCGGATTGGGGGTCTTGCCACCGCCGTCTCTGAGGAGCGCGGCGTCGAACTGGGTCACGAGCCCTTTGTTCGCGAAGGCGATGCCGTGGCCGACCTCGTGGATGACGGTCCAGACCGCCGGCTCCTGACCGCCTGGCCGGCTGAGGTCGGTGCTGCCCCGGAACGCGTTGGCGAACAGCTTGAGTTGCTGGCCACGAACCACCCCCGGCTGCGTGATCGGGTCGACGGTGGGCACGGTCGTGTCCCAGATCCCGTCCTCCCCGGTCTTGGTGACGCCGGGGCTGATGTCCAGCTCGAACTGCGGCAGCCGGCCGACCGCCCGGCGCGCCAGGGTCAGCGCGGTGGTGATCACCGGGAGCTGGTCCGCCCTCACCAGGTCGTCGATGAAGACGAGGTTGCTGAACGTGGCGCGCAGCGCGGCGGAGGCCGCCGCCTTGTTCGGGGCCGGGCCGGGTGCGGGGGGAACGTTGCCGATCCGCTCCACCAGCGTCATGTCGGTGGTGCCGTGGGTGAAGCGCGTGAACCGGAAGATGCCTCCCGCAATCACCGTGCCCGGGGTAGGTCTTCTGTCGAACCCGTCGCGCACCAGCATCTCCAGGGTGCGGCTCGTGCCGAGAACCGGCGGATTGCTGGTGTGCAGCGCGCCGGCGACCTGGCTCAGCCCGTCCCTGACGGCCTGGTCGGTGATCGCCGCGGCGAACACCATGGTCCCGACGTGCGTGTCCGGCAGGGGGTTGTTTTTCACGTCCACCGGCGAGTAGCGCTTGTCGAACTCGACGGGCACCTTCGTGTCGGCGGCGCTGCGGATCTTGCGTCGCTCGGCCTCCGGGATGGTGGCGAAGTCGGTCGGCGTGGGCGCAGGCGTCGGGCCCGGTTTCGGCCCGATCTGGCAGTTCACCCCCGGGATCGGGAGCGCGCCCACCTTCGCCTTGGCGCCACCGGCCCCGTCCGCGAACGACGTGGTGATCGGGATCGGGACCGGGCACGGGGGCAGTGGGCCGTCGCCGCCCGCGAAGAGCTCGTCCAGCCTGCGCATGGTGCCGGGCCCGACGTCGTCGAACTGCGTGGAGCCCAGCGCCTCGTCGGTCTTGAACTTGACGACCGCGGCGGCGGTCTTGGAGCCGTAGACGCCGTCCGCGCCCTTCTCGCCGAGGTCGTAGCTGCGGCCCGTCTTGGTGGGGAGCGCCAGCAGCGCCTCCTGGACCCGCTGCACCGCGTCGGTGTCGGGGTCGCCGCGGCGCAGGCGGGCCCGGTCCTGGAAGCACAGCTCGAGCTTCGCGCTCGGCGTGAACCGCGCCGAGCGGAGGTGCACCTCGACGCCGCCACCCCCGCCGGGAACCTCGCGCTGCACGGGCTGCGGGGCGGACTCGGTGTCGTCGGCGGTCTCGGCGGCGCGCCGTTCCTCGGGTGAGCAGCCGCAGTCGGGGTGGGCGGGCCCGCAGCGCTGCACGGCCACTGGCCCATCGGGTTCGGGGTGTGGAGCAAGGCGGCCACAGCAGCGTTGCCCGCGCTGCGCTGGAGCGCGATCAGGCCCGTCGAGGTACCCGTGGTGGCGGACGACGTGCCGGCGGGGCGGTGCGGGGTGGGCGGCGTCCGCCGGCCCGCGTCCCTCGCGACCCCGCCGGACTCGTCCCCCACGCCGTCACTGTCCGGTTCGCGCTCCACGGCGACAGCTCCCGAGCGGGCGGACCATCGGGCCAAGATCACTGCCCGAAAGGGCAGCGCGCGTACCCGCTGGTCGAGGGCCCGAAATGCGTGGGTGATCAGCACGGCCGGCGCCACGCGTCGAGGTTCAGGCGCTTCTGCATCGAGCTGAAGCCCGCGGCGCGGGCTGCGGGGCAGAAGTCGGCGGGCTCGAGCTCGTACTCCGCGGTGAACACGGCCTTCCTCGCGCGGATGAACGGGGCCAACCGGTCGCACTCCTCGTACTGGAAGCACTGCTCGTTCACGGCGAAGTCGAAGACGTCGACGAGATCGGCGACCTGGTCGAGGTCGTTCTTCAGCCCGATCGAGAGGCCGCGCTCGTGGGCGAGGTCGGCGAGCATGCGGTTGTAGGTCAGCTGGTCGGCTGCGGTCAGGGGGAAACCGGAGTCCTGGACGTAGCCGTCGACGAGGTCCGCCTCGACCCCGTCGAAGCCCTTCTGCCGGCACAGGTCGAACCGCGCCGCCATGATCGGTCTCAAGACGTCGAGCCGGCGGATGTCGAGCAGGCGCTCGCCGTGCCATCCGTCGCTGCCGCCCTGGACGTCGTCGGGGAAGGCGGCGTGGTCGGGGCGGAAGTCCTCGGCGGCGCCCGCGTTGACGTAGCAGACGACCTTGCGCCCGGCGCGGTGCAACGCGGCCACGGTGTCCGCGCCCGTCTCCACGCCGTCGATGTCGTAGACCTCGGCGTCGACGCTCGTGTCGACCGGGGTCGTGAGCTGCCACTGCCAGGTGCTGCCCGGTGGCGGCACCCACCGCGTCGCCACGGGCGAATCCGTTGCAGCGGCCCCGGCCGCGGTCGGGGCAACCGCGCACCCGCCGACCACGGTGCTGCCCACCGCCATCCAGGCGACGACGGCGCGGCGGATCCTCACGGTTCCCCTCCCACGTGGGCCGGGCAGCGCAACCGGCGCCACGGGTTCTGCCCGTCGGGGCCGACTCCCGGGAGGTCGGTCACGTACGCCGCACCGGCGTTGCGGGACGCCGCGAGCCGCCGGGCGGCCGGGAGCAGCCCGGCCGGCACGGTGTGCACGAGATGCAGGAACTTCTCGCGCGGGCCGCTGCGCGCCCACCAGGGCACCACGAGGTTGCGGTAGCTGGTCCACGGGCCCTCGAAGGTGCCGAGCAGGTCGGCGTGTGCGGCGTAGGCAGGGTCGGGATGCACCCCGTGGTGGAACACGACCGTCTCCATCCCCGCCGTGCGGGCGGTTCGGGCGACGCCCGCGTAGTGCCCGACCAGATCGTGGGTGGCGGCGACCCGGTCGAGGAACACGGCCCGGACCTGCGGGTACCAGCTCCGGTACCGGGCGACGTCGGCACCGACCGCCCGGACCGGGCGCTGCCCGTAGTCGGTGTCGACGTAGCCCGCCACCGCGACGCCGCCGTGGTGCAACGTCGCGAGCACTTCCGTGAACGCGGGGTCGCGCTCCTCGCCCGGCCCGCTCGCGATGTTGAGGATCACCAGCCGCACCTGCCGGGCCAGGGTCGCGAGCGACGCCCAGTCCTGCGGCGCCACCGCCGGATGGAAGTAGGCGGGCACCACCAGCCGCGGCGCCGGCGCGTTCGCTGTGCCCGATGGTGACCCCGCAGGCTCGGTCACGATGCCTTCTGCCACAACCCGGCCAGCGAGACGGCGAGCGGGGTCCGCGGCCGCCACCCGCACGCCGCCACGGCGGCCGAGATGTCGGCCTGCTGCCACGGCACGTCGCCCGAGCGCGACGACCCGCTGCCGTCCTCGACGATGCGCACCCGGGCGCCGGACACGTCGACGAGCGTGCCGACCAGCTCGCGGGCCGACACCGCCGTGCCGCTGCCGACGTTGAGCACACCGTGCGCGGGGACGGGCCCGGTGGCGGCCGCGAGCACCGCGGCGGCGACGTCGTCGACGTCGACGAAGTCGCGCACCGCGTCGAGGCCGCCCAGGCGCACGGCGTCGTTCTCCCGGACCGCGCGGAGCAGCTCGGACGCCGCCCGGCCGGGCAGCGTGTGCCCGGGCGCCCCCGGTCCGACCGGGTTGAACACCCGCAGCACCACCGCGGACAGGCCGGCCGTCCGCGCCAGCTGGACGAGCCGGGTGCCGGCCAGCTTGGTCACCCCGTACGGACCCAGCGGCCGCGCCGGCTCGTCCTCCCGGACGGGCGCGCGCCCGGGGCCGCGGCCGTACTCGGCCGCAGACCCGAGGTGGACGAGCCGGGCCGGCGACCGCATCCGCAGGAGCGCGGTGATCAGGGCCGCCGGGCCGTCGATGTTGCCCGCGCTGAGGGTCGCGAGGTCGCCGCTCGTGGCCCCGGAGCAGTTCACGACGACGTCGGGACCGATGTCAGCGAGCGCCGCGCCGACGGTGGCCGGGCAGGCCCCGGCGAGATCGAGGACGACGTGCCGGTCGGCGGCCGCGACGGGGCGTCGCCCGGCCGTGACGACGTCCATCCCGGCGCCCACTGCGGCGCGGTGGACGCGCGCGCCGAGGTAGCCGGACGCACCGATCAGCAGCGCCCGCATCACGCCCCCTTGAGCAGGGCGGGACGCAGCGCGGCGAACTCGGCGTTGGCGCGGTCGTAGTCGTCGGGCCGGCCGATGTCGAGCCAGAAGCCCTCGAAACCGAACTCCTCCGGGGGCTCCTCGCGGTCGAGCAGGTCGAGGACGAGATCGTCGAAACCGAGCGGGTGCCCGACGCGGTAGCGCTTCAGCGTCGGCTTGCTCACCCCGTAGACGCCCATGCTGACCCGGTAGTCGATCGTCGGCTTCTCGGTGAACTCCACGACCTTGCCCCCCGCGGTGGAGAGCACCCCGAAGTCGATCCGCACCTGGCGCCGATAGGTGGCCACCGTCAGCGGGGCGCCGGACTCGGCGTGGGCCCGCATGAGCGCGCCGTAGTCCAGGTCGGTCAGCACGTCGCCGTTCATGACGAGGAACTCGTCGGGCAGCCGGTCCAGGATCTGCAGGACCGGGCCGATCGTGCCGAGCGGAGACTCCTCGGTCGCGTAGTCGACGTCGATCCCCCACCGGCGCCCGTCGCCGACGTAGGCGCGGATGAGGTTCCCGAGGTAGCCGATGGCAAGGGTGGCGCGGTCGAAGCCCTGCTGGGCCAGCTGGCACAGCACGATGTCGAGGATCGAGAACTCGTCCCCGATCGGTACCAGGGGCTTGGGCAGCCGGGTGGTGTACGGGCGCAGGCGCACTCCCTGGCCTCCGGCGAGAATCACGGCGTGCATGGTGGTCGTCCTTTCGGCGGGCGGACTTTCGTGGACTGTCAGAGAAGGGGCGGGTCAGCGCGTGTAGTCGCCCGGGCGGTACCGGGCGAGGTTGGCGGGGTCGGAGAACCACGCGATCGTCCGTTCCAGGCCGCCATCGCGGGTGTGTCGCGGAGCCCAGCCGGTGCGCTCGCGCAGGTAGGTGGCGTCGCAGCACAGCCGCATGACCTCGGAGTCCTTCGGGCGCAGGCGCTCGGTGTCCTCCACGATCTGGATCTCCGCGCCCATCAGCCGGGCGATGTCCGCGGCGAGCAGGCCGACCGACACCTCGTCGCCGGTGCCCGCGTTGAACCGCTCGCCGACCACGGCGGACGCGGACGCGTCACCGAGGGTGTGGAAGGCCGCGGCGGTGTCCTCCACGAACAGGAAGTCCCGGGTCGGGGTCAGCGCGCCCAGGGTGAGCGTCCGCGCCCCGGCCGCGATCTGGGTCACCACCGTGGGGATCACGGCACGGGCCGACTGCCGCGGGCCGAAGGTGTTGAACGGACACAGGGTCACGGCCGGCACGCCGAAGCTGAGGTGGTAGGACTCCACGAGCTTGTCCGCCGCCAGCTTCGACGCGGCGTACGGGGACTGCGCCTGAAGCGGGTGGGTCTCGTCGATCGCGACGGTGCGTGCCGTCCCGTAGGTCTCGCTCGTCGAGGTGTGCACCAGGCGCGGCGTGTCGTGTGCCCGGACGGCGTCGAGCACGTTGAGCGTGCCGATGACGTTGGTGTCGACGTAGGAGCGGGGCGCCCGGTAGGAGTACGGGATCGCGATCAGTGCGGCCAGGTGGTAGACGACCCGTGCGCCGCGCACGAGGTCGTGCGCCGAGGCCGGGTCGCGGACGTCGCCGAGGACCACCTCGACCTCGGAGAGCACGTCGGGCGACAGGGTGTCCAGCCAGCCCCACGAGTCGAACGAGTTGTAGAGCACCATCGCGCGCACCCGCTGCCCGTGGCGCACCAGCCGTTCCACGAGGTGCGAGCCGATGAAGCCCTCGGCACCCGTCACTGCGACGAACTCGGTCATGTTCTCTTTCCCTTCAGATGTGGGACTCGACTCAGATGTGTGACTCGACCTGGCTGAGCACGGTGCCCGCGACGAGCACCAGCCCGGTGAACAACAGGGAACTGGCGATCAGCTGAGCCGCCATCACGTCGACGGTCCCGGCGGGCAGCCCGAGCACGAGGGCCGCCTCCAGCGCGAGCGCGGCGCCGCACGCGACCCCGGTGCCCCCACCGCCGCCCAGCGCCTGCAGCAGCAGGGCGACGAACAGCGCTCCCCCGAGGGCCAGGTACGACGCGCAGAGGACGACCGCGGTCCCCACCGAGGTCACCGCGACCGACCCGGGGAGCGCGGCCACCGTGACCGCGATCAGCACGGCGGCGGCCACGAGGTAGCGCAGCACGGCCCCGACCAGGACGCGGCGCGCACCGGGCCCGAACTGGCGGACGGTGCGGCAGCGGTCCAGGAGTTCCTGCACGTCGCGGCGGTAGCGGTAGAGGCTCCACTCGGCGGCGCCCATGCTCAGCGACAGCGGGAGCGTCAGCACCGCGACCGCGGAGACCGCCGACCCCGCGCCGAACCCCACGACCCCCACGGGGAACGCGAGCAGGCCCGCGGCGAAGAGCCCGAACTGGGCCTGGGTGAGGGCGCCGCGCAGCTCCGCAGGGCTCGGCGTGAGCCGCACGCGCGGCCCGGGCGAGCGGGTCACCGCGACGGCCGCTCCGCACGCCACGACGGCCGTCACCACGAGCGGCAGCCACAGCAGCCCGTCCACGGACGCGGGCCGCCCGGCCATCAGGTAGGCCACGCTCGCCAGTGCGCCGGGCGCCAGTGCGGCGAACACCCACCGCTCGGCCTTCAGCACGAGCAGCACGGTGGCGGCGAGCAGGTACACGCCCTGGGCCGCCGCGAAGACCAGCACGGCCGCACCGACCGGTGCCAGGAGGGCCGCGGCGGCGAGCGCGGCGCCGAGCACGGCCGTCCCCGCAGGCAGGCCCGCACGCAGGACCTGCGCCGCGCCGCCGCGGTCGAGCCCGGACAGCCGGGCGTAGCCGAGGTAGGCCAGGGCCTGGGACAGCGTCCAGGAGGTCACCATCGACACGAGCACGACGGTCAGCGACGCCCCGCCGCTCAGCAGCGGAGTCGCCACCGCGTACGACGCGGCCGGCAGGCCGTAGAGCACGGCGTGGGCGACGTGCGTGCGTGGGTCCGCGGCCCACAGGTCGGGTTGCGGCGGCGGCTCGGCGGGCCACCGGACCGTGCGGCGGTACATCTCGTCGGCCAGCGTGAACACGTCGGGGCACCCGTAGCGCGCCCGCAGCGTCGGGCCGGTGAGCCCGGCCTCGGCCTCGAGCGCCGCCGCGATCTCCAGGGGATCGACTGCGGACGCGCACACCTCGCGCATCTGCCGGCACAGCCGGTCCACGGCCGCGTCGGGGGACTCCGCGCGATCCCGCCCGAGGGGGACGGGCGCGGCCGGCTCGACGAGCACGGGGCCGACGACACTCTGCGCGGTCATCGTGCGCTCACCAGCTCGCGTGCGGATAAGGACGTCGGATGGTGGCCGAGCGCGGGCGGGTCCGGGGCGGTGACGGGCGAGGGCGGGACAGGCCGCGGGTGCCCGCGGGTGAGCCCGGCGTAGACCTCGCCGAAGGTGCCGATCGCGCGGTCCACGGTGAAGTTCGCCAGCGCGCGCTCCCGCGCCTCGGCGCCCAGCCGTCCACGCAGCTCGGCGTCGCCCAGCAGTTCGAGGCAGGCGGCCGCCATCGCCTCCGGATCGCGCGGGGGCACCAGCCGTCCGGTATCGCCGAGCGCCTCGGACACCCCGCCGACGTCCGTGGCGACGCAGGCCCGCCCGCACGTCATCGCCTCGATCAGCGTGTAGGGGAAGCCCTCGGAGATGCTCGAGAGCACGACGACCCCACCCGCGGCGTAGGCGTCCCGGATCTGCTCGACCCGGCCCTCGAACCCGACCACGTCGGCCACGCCCAGCTCCGCGGCGAGGTCCCGGCACGACTGCAGGTAGCCCTCGGCCCCGGCCGGCGCCGCCCCGAACAGCCGCAGGCGCACCTCGGGCACCGTCCGCCGGACGACGGCGAAGGCGCGAATCAGGGTGTGCAGGTCCTTGATCGGGTCGATGCGACCCGCCCAGCTGATGGTCGGGACGGGCGGCTCGTTCTCGACCTTCGCGAACTCGGCCGGGTCGACCCCGTTGTAGATCGTCCGGATGATGGCGGGATCGGCGCCGAGCCGCTGCTCCCAGGACCGGTTGTACACGTTCCCGGGCGCGACCAGCGCCGCCTCGCGGTAGGCGTGGGCGCACAGCAGCCGCAGGAAGGCCAGGTGCAGCGCCTTGACCGGCCAGCGGTAGGGCCCCCTGCGGTAGCCGAGGTAGCGCTCGCGCAGGTAGACCCCGTGCTCGGTCAGGAGCAGCGCCGACCCGTGCGTCCATCGCGCGGCCAGGGCCGGGAGCACCGCGAGCCCGTTGGCCACGCAGTGCACGACCTCCGTCGACTCCGGCGGGTGCGCCAACGGCCGCAGCGAGTGGTCGAGCAGCGCCAGCGCGGTGCTGGCGTCGCTCAGGGTCGCCACGGGCACGCCTGCGTCCGACCAGGGCTCCGACCACGCCCTGGTGAGGATGGTGAGCGCGTCCTCGCCGGCCAGTGCCGCGCTGAGGTCCTCCCGCTGCGCGAACTCGAAAAGCTGGCGCAGCACCAGGCCGAACCGAGGCTCGGCGGAAGTGTCGCGCTCGGTGAGCAGGCACCGCAGGAGGTCCCACAGCAGCGGGCGGAACTCGGCACGGGCGCTCCGGGACAGCCGCGCCCGGTGCGGGGCCGCAGGCCCCCACAGCGGGATGGTGGTCAGGCCCGTCACGTTCTCCGGGAGCTGCCACACCGCCGGCTCGTTGCCGGTGGCGACGAGGGAGACCAGGCTGAACTCGACTGAGGTCGACCGGCGCACCAGCTGGTCGCACCAGACGCTGACCCCGCCGAAGCTGTGGGGGTAGGCGCCCTCGCTGATCAGCGACACCCGCATCACCGATCGCCCCCGGGTCCGGCCGCCGACGGCACCACCAGCGTCTGGGGTGCGCTGTCCTGCGCCGGGTCGGCGGTGACGCTGCGCTCGGCGCCGCTGCGGTCGTTCGGCGGAACCGGGACGGCCTGCACTGCGGGTGCGGGCTGCGGCGTCGGTGCCACGTTCTGCGGGCCTGCGGCACTCGCGGGCAGCGCCAGCGTGAGCGCGGAGCCGTCGAGTGTCTGGTAGACCGACTGCTCGCCGGCGTAGGTCGCGCCGAAGGCCGAGCCGCCCGCCGCGCCGAGCACCGTCCCGGCGGGCACGGTGATCGGGACGACGGTGCCGGGAGGGCCGCTCACCGTGACGACATCGCCCTGGCGGAAGGCCGAGACGGTGCCTGCGGTGCGCGTCTGGGTCCACGACGCCTGGTTCTTCAGCACGCCGCCCGCGTCGGTCAGGGTCTGCTCGACGACCGGCGCGCTCCCCGCGAACGTCGACCGGTAGGCACCCAGCACGGCGGTGAGCACCGGGTAGAGGAGACCGCCCTCGGCCAGGTTCGACTGGTGGACGTAGAACGGCCGCGGGTCGTTGGCCAGCATGTAGCCCGACATGATCTGGACCTGCTCGGGCACGATGTGGCCGTCGAACCCGGTGGCCGGGTCGATGGGCGTGATGCACGTCGTCGTCTCGGGCTGGGCCGTGCAGATCCCGCTGCCGCCGTCGGCCACCGAGGCGTAGATCCAGTTGTACTCGGAGACCTCCTCGTCCGGGTTGGCGACGTTGTAGAAGATGTTGATCGGGTGGCGCGGCACGCCGAGAGCCGATCCCACGCCCCGCTGCTCGGGTTCGCGCGACGCGTCCATGCCCAGCCACGCCAGGTTGTGCGCGGTCAGCGACGCGACGAAGTTCGGGTTGTCGTCGGGCTGCTGGGGCAGGATCTTCGTGCCCGAGTGCTCGCCGCCGACGAGCTCGTTCGCGCGGATGGTCACGCCGTTCGCGGTGGCCCACGCGATGTTCTTGTCGATCTCGCTGTCGATCAGTGCCCGGGTGGCGTACACCGGCTGACCCGTGCCTGGGTCGGTGGCGCAGTGCCAGGGGATGACGGTGAAGTCCTGCTGGCAGCCGAGGAACTCGTGGGTGTAGGTGTGGTTGAGCCACCGGAAGTCGTTCTTCGCGGCCAGCATCGCCGTGGTCAGGGCGTCGCTGCCGGTGTCGGCGATCGTCTGGTCGCTGCCGGCGGCGTTGTAGAGCATGTCGAGGGTGAAGCCGTTCTGCTGCTGCCACGTGACGGCCCGGCTGACGTCGGCCGCGGTCATCCGGATCGACGTGGTGTCCGGGGTGCCGGGCGGGCAGTCGCCCTCGCCGGGCGTGCACTTCGCCGAGGCGCTCCACCGGGCGTCCGCGGCGAACAGGTCGTCGACGTGCACCGTGAGGTAGTTGCGCCAGTACCCGAGGTGGACGCCGTGGGTCAGCCAGTCGACGACGCCGTGGGCGAGCAGCCGGAACTGATGCTGGCTGAAGTTGAAGGCAAAGGACATGACCAGCCGCTCGCGACCGCCGCTGAGGTAGACCCCGGCGAGCGCGCCCTGGGTCGCGGTGCCGGGGGCGGTCGCGGTCACGATCGGCTCGAAGTGCGAGCCGGTGGCCGGGTCGTCGGGCAGCGGGGTGGCGAGGTAGCCGAACGACTCGCCAATGGCCGGGTCGTTGTCCTCGAACGTCACGGGGCCGCTCAGGTAGCGGAAGGCGTCACCGAGCCCGGCCGGGGTGACGGTGGCGGTGGCGCCGTCCATCGAGCCGGCGAAGGCAGGAGCCCCGAGCCCGACCGCCGCGCTCGGGAAGGTGAAGGCGTCGACCTCCCGGATCCCGAACTGCGTCTCGAAGTCGGCCAGCGCGGTCTGCTCGGCCGCGTTCACGCCGGTCGCTGCGGCGCTGGGGAGCACCACGCCGTCGAACTTGGCGTGCGGCGTGCCGTCGGGGAGCTGGTCGGCGAGGAATCCGCCGTCGATCGCCGGCCGCCCGGCGTCGGCCAGGTTCACCACGGTGGTCGGGACGCCCTCGTTGTCCAGCTGCCTGCGAATGCCCTCCACCCACGGCGAGCCGTCGGTGAGGACCAGCACGCGCAGGTCGATCCTTGGGGACGCCGCCGCCGCTGCGGGCACCGGGGCCACCAGCGCCGCCACCGTCGCGATCAGGACGAGCAGCGCGGCCGTCCCGCTGTGTGAGCGCACTCGCATGCCGAACACGTGACCCTCTTTCCTCGTGCCGGACCGGAACCGAGGACTGGGGTCATGGCGCGCCCCGCCCGGGCTTGACATGCCGGTAGGAGCGGGGAGGTCCGATGTAGATACGGGCGGGAGATCGGGAGGGGCCCGTGTCAGGTCTCACGTATCAGCGGCGCCGCTGCGCGAGTCGGCACGTTCGCCGCCGCGAATCGACGTTTGCCGGCGCATAGGCCCGGCGGGCGCCGCACTCGATGATCGTCGATCGGGCGCGCACACTGCGAGAGATCGCCAGCTCGGCGCGTTCGCGGTTGTCCGATCAACGTCCCGCTCGCCCAGACGGCGATCATCGTTGAGGCCGGCCGGGCTCGCTCAGCCGCAGCTCAGTCCGGGACCGACTGCACGTCCGTGACCACGACGCCGAACAGGTCCGCGATCGACGCGAGGCTCGCCGCCTGCAACGCGGCGGCCTCGACGACCCGCCCGTCGACGCCGGGCAGGTCCCGGGTGGCCGTCGCGCCCGCGACCACCGTCGGCGCGTAACCCAGGCTGAACGCGCCACGCGCGGTCGAGTTCACGCACATGTGCGTCATGAAGCCGGCGAGCAGCAGTGGCCGCTCCGGTCCCGCTTGAGCACGGTGTCGAGCTCGGTACCGGTGAACGAGTTCGGGTAGTTCTTGACGATCGTCGGCTCGCCCGCCCGTGGGGCGACCCGGTCGACGATCGCACCGATCTCCTCGCGCACGTCGTACGGGGAGCCGGGGCCGGCGTCGTGCTGGATGTGGATGATCGGGATGCCCGCCGATCGCGCCCGGTCGAGCAGCTCCTCGGCCTGGTCGAGTGCGGCCTGCACGCCGGCCAGCTCGAGCGGTCCGCGGGTGTAGGTGTTCTGGCAGTCGATCATGATCAGGGTGGACGCGCCGAGCGCGGCCGGCTCGGCGGGCAGCCCGCTCGCGGCCCGCAGGGTGAACAGATCGGCCACGGTGGTCTCCTCACACGACGTCGGGCGGGGCTCGTTCGGACAGTAACGGCCGCCCCCGGCCGACGCAGAAGGTGCGACCGTCCGATCACCGTGGCCACGCCGGCCATCGCCTAGGATCTGGACGGCCTGCCGAAGCCCGAGAGGACAGACCGCCCGTGCCTCAGAATCGCCACCGCCGACCGCGTCGAGCTCGGCGCGCTGATCGACTTCCTCCGGCCGCGCCACCGAGCCGTGCTCATCACCACCCGCGCCGACGGTAGCCCCGTCTCCTCCCCCGTGACCTGCGGCGTCGACGGGCAGGGCCGGATCGTCATCTCCACCTACCCCCAGCGGGCCAAGACCCGCAACGCCCGCCGCGACCCGCGCGTGTCCCTCTGCGTGCTCTCCGACGACTGGGACGGCCCGTACGTCCATGTCGACGGGACGGCGGAGGTGCTCGACATGCCCGAGGCCCTCGACGGCCTCGTCGACTACTACCGCGGCATCGCCGGCGAACACCCAGACTGGGACGAGTACCGCGCCGCCATGGCCGGCCGCGACAAGTGCCTGCTGCGGATCACGATCGAGCGCTGGGGGCCGGTCGCCACCGGCGGCCTCCCGCCGGAGAGCGCGACGCAAGCGGGCGACGTGACCACCTGCGACGCGGGAGTCAGGCGTCGAGGTCGTCGGCGAAGTGCCGGAACCCTGCACGATCCGTGTGCATGCCCCATACCCGCTCGGCGAGCACCGCCGGGTCCTTCCGCGGATGCCCCGCGACGATGGACCCGGGCACGATCAGCTGTGCCACGTGGATCCCGTCCGCAGCGAGGTCGTGGTGCAGCAACTGCGCGTACGCCGCCTCGCCGGCGAACGCGACCGACGTCCCCGCCACACTCGGGTTCGGCCGGACCGCGCTGCCGCCGTTCACGAACACGACCGTGCCGCGCCCGAGCGACCGCATCCCCGGCAGCACCGCACCCACCGCGGCGACCGGGCCCAGCACCGCGAACTCGTACGCCGCGACCAGGTCGGCCGGCGAGGTCGCCGCCAACGGCTTGAGGAAGGCCCTGTCCGGCAGCGGGCTGTACTGGACCACCTCCACGACTCCCTGGGCGTCGGCGGCGGCACCGAGTGCGGACGCCAGGCCGTCGGCATCCCGGACGTCGGCGACGTAGCCCCTCGCCGGCACCCCGGCGTCGGCGAGTTGCGCCGCAAGCGCGTCGACGTGCTCCCGGCTCCGGGACACGAGCGCGACCTCGAAACCCGCGGAGGCGAAGCGGCGCGCGGTGGCGGCACCCAATCCGGGGCCGGCACCGACGATGGCGATGGTGGTCATGACCTCATGGGTATCAGCCCGACACATCGCCGACCACTCAACCGTCGTCCGCCGTCCGCAGCGAGCGGGCCGCCAGCTCGGCGCGGGACCGGACGCCGAGCTTGGTGTAGATGCGCGTGAGGTGGAACTGCACGGTCTTGACCGAGAGCATCATCTCGGCGGCGACCTCCTTGTTGCTCTTGCCCGTGGCGACGAACGCGGCGACGGTGCGTTCCTGCTCGGTGAGGACGTCGGCCGCCGTGCCGCGGGGCGCCGGGCGGCCGGTCTTGAGCTCGCGGTCGCACCGTGCCACGTACACCTGGGCGCCGAGCGCGACGAACGCGGCGCGGGCGGTGGTGAGCCGCTCCGCCGCGTCGCGCCGCCGCCCGAGACGCCGCAGGGTCAGCCCGTGCGCGAAATCGACGCGCGCCTTCTCGTACGGCAGCGGCAGGGGCGCGAGCTGCGCGCGGGCCAGGGCGAACGTCTCCTCGGCGCCGGCAGCGTCACCCTGGGCGCCGAGCAGCCGCCCGCGGACATAGCCGAGGCGGGCCGAGGCCGAGCGGTGGGACCGCTGCCGGACCGTCGCCTCGAGCGGGGTGAGGAAGGCGTCGGCCTCGGCCAGCCGGTTGGTCACCACGAGCGCGTTCGCGTACAGGTCGTGCCAGGGCCAGAAGCCCGGCTCGTCGAGCCCGCCACGAGGAGTGCGCTGCACCAGCGGGGTGAGGTGGCGGACGACGGCGGGATAGTCCGAGCGTGCCTCGGCGACGTGGGCGCGGGCGAGCAGCACCGGAACCGTCATGACGGTGTAGGCGTGCGCGACCGTGCCCAGGCGCAGGTGCCGTTCGGCGTCCTCGACCTCCCCCCGCACGGCCCGGACCTGCGCCCCCGTCCAGTGCACGAGCGGGCGGAGCAGCTCCAGGCCGGTGGTGCCGAGCAGGATCTCGGCCTGGTCGGCGGCGTGCAGCGCCCCCGCCCAGTCACCGAGGGCGAAGCGGGCGCGGGCGAGCCACGCCAGCGCCCACAGCGAGATCCGGTGCGACCCCGCGCGGCGAGCGGTGGGTGCGGCGAACTCCAGCTCCCGGCGCGCGGCCTCCGGGTCGTCCTGGGCCAGCAGCAGCCAGCCGAGCCCCATCCGGGCACGCTGGTGCTGAGGCCCGCCGGGGTTGTCGGTGATCACCTGCCGGTAGGCGGCGAACGCCTGCTCCACCGCTCCGCGCGCCGCATGGCCCAGGCCCACGATCGCGGCGGCCTCCACGGCGGGTGGGGAACCCGGCTCGGCGTGCTCGACGGCGGCGTCGGCCCATGCCACCAGCTCGTCACCGTCCCAGTCGGCCAGCGCGTGCAGCACCTGCCGCTGGCAGACGACGGCCGCGGCCTGCCGGTCCGTGCCGCGCAGGCGCCAGGCGGACTCGAGGTAGGACACCGCCTCCGCGCGCCTCCCCCGCTGGAGCGCGACGTAGGCCAGCACCGCGTCCCGTCGGGGCCCCGACGGCAAGGCCTCCACGTCGGGTAGGGCGTCGACGGCCTGCCCGAGCAGCCCGGCACCGGCGAGGGCGTCCACCGCCTGGATCAGCCGGTCCTCCCGGTCCGCGCGCGAGGGGCTGATCCGGCTCGCGTCGATGAGCGCGCCGGCCACGACGGCCCACGCCCCGTCGTCCGCCTTCCGCCGCGCGTGCGCCACGAGGGCGTCCGCCAGCGCAGGGTCGGGCAGCGGCGCCGCCTCGACGCGGTGGCGCAGTTGCTCGGTCTCGTCGGTGACCACGTCGGCCGCTCGCAGGTGCAGGTCGTGGCGCCGGGCGGGAGTGAGGACGACGTACACGGCCTCACGCACGAACTGGCCGGGGAAGGCGAGGGTGTCGAGGCTGCGCCCCGCGGCCGGGTGCAGCAGACCGGCCGCGGAGGCCTCGTCCAGGGCGGCGATCGGGTCCTCGACCTCCCCGAGCGCCGCGGCGTGGGCGAGCGTCGGGTTCGGGCCCAGCACGGCCGCGGCCTCGACGAGGGCCCGCGTCTCGGGGGTGCTGGCGTCGAGGACCTTCTGCACCCGGTGCTGCGCCGATGCCGGCACCGGGAGCGGGGTGTGCCAGTCCGACCAGGACGCAGGCGGGGTGTCGCGCGGGATCTCCAGGAGGTGCCGCGGGGATCCCGCCCGTGTGGTCGCACAGGCGGCGCGCGACCGGCACCGGCAGGTCGACTGCGGCGATCCGGGCCGCCAGCAGCCGCACCTGCTCGGGCCGCAGCGGGGGCACCCGGAGGTGCACGGCGGGCAAGCGGTCGAGGATCTCGGCCACCTCCGCGTCGCCGCCTGCGGCTGGCCCGGTACCGCGGGCGAGGAGCAGCAGGAGCTGAGCATCGCGGATCCGCGCGACCGCGGAGACGATCACCCGGAGCGACGCCGGGTCGGCGTGCTGCGCCTCGTCGACGGCCACGACGAGCGGTTTCTCGCGGGCCCGTGCGTCCCAGTGACGCGCGAGCGCCACACCCGCCGAGGCGGGATCCGTGGCGTTGATCGCCAGCGGCTCGCCGTGGGATCCGGGGTGCACGCCGTCGGCGAACAGCAGCCGTCCGAGCAGCGCACCGGCATGGGAGCGCTCCCACGGCAGGCCGCCCAGGACGACGATCGCCACATCGGGATGCCGGTCGCGGAACCGCCGCAGCAGCGTCGACTTGCCGGAGCCGCCGGGCCGTGGCGGACCGATGTTGACCTCACCGGCGCCCGCCCGGTGAGCACGAGCGAGCCCGCAAGGCCGCGGACGTCACGACCAGGAAGCGTCGTCGTCGGGTGCACGGGCCTGACAGTAGGCCGCGTCCCGTGGATCAGGGGCGATGGGATTCGTGATCCGGATGGTTCCTGGCAAGGCGGAGGTCGGCTCTCGTACCGGGCGTACTCGAGCCGACCGACAACGCAGCCAGGGGCCATCGGGCGCGAAGACCAGTTCGCCGATCCACGGATGCGGCCTCGGGTCGTGCACCCGTGATCGAGATCTCAGCCCGGATCGCCGCCGCTCACCGGCAGCACCGTGCCGGTGATGTAGCGACGCCTCGTCGGAGGCGAGGAAGCAGATCGCCGCGGCCTGCTCGTCGAGCGTGCCGTAGCGCTTCAGCAGCGACGACTCGAGGGTCTGGTCGACGTGGGCCTGGAACCAGGCCCGCTCCTGGTCGGTACGCACGGCTCCGGCGTGCCCCGGGAGATCCGCCGCGGCGGCGCCTCGGTGCCGCCCGGGGCCGTCGCGACCACCCGGATCCCGGCGTCGGCGTACTCGAGGGCCAGCGACGCGGTGATCGCGTTGACCCCGCCCTTCGCCGCCGCGTACGGGATGCGGTGGATGCCGCGGGTCGCGGCCGAGGAGACGTTGACGATCACGCCGCCCCCCGCTCGACCATCGCCGGGCAGCACCGCGCGGCAGGCAGCACAGCGTGGGCAACAGCGACCGGTTGATCTCGGCGCGCGATCTCGGCGTCGGTGAACTCGGTGAACGGCTTGAAGTTGATCGCCCCGCCGACGTTGTTGACCAGGACGTCGATCGCGGCCGAATGCCGAGATGCGCCTGCTGGACGCACCGCCGTCGCGCACCGTCGCCAGTAGTCTCGAGGTCGACCGTCACAGCGCGAGGGCCTTGCACGCCGTCGCGCCAGCAGCTCGTCGGCGAGCTCGCTCGACGAGTCGGAGCGGTCGAGCAGCACCACCTGCCGCCCTCGGCGTCGATCCGCTCGGCCGCGGCTCGCCCGATGCCCTGCGCGGCACCGGTCACGACCACGACCTTGCCGGTCGAACCGGCCCGGGCGTGACGAACCGCGGCCGCCGCGCGGCGGCGTTGTCGGCCATCGCCCGCCGCATGGTCTCCTTGGACCGGTCGGCGTGCTCGGTGATCAGCGTGCCGGGCGCGCTCGCGGTCGCCCGCCTCGAACGCGTCGACGATGTCGAGGTGGTCCTGGGCGCACAGCGGATGGCACCACGTCGCGGTGCGCAGCGACTCGCTCCATCGCGGCCCTTGACGCCGAGCGCGTGGTAGGCCTGCAGCAGGTGCTCGTTGCCGGTAGGGTGAACAGGTAGTCGTGGAACGCCGCGTTGGTCTCGGTGTAGGCGGCGGCGTCGACGAACCGGTCGTCCTCGACGTAGGGCACGGTCGCCTCGGCGAGCAGGCGGTAGCCGGCGACCTGCTGTGACGACAGCCGGCCGACGACCAGCTCCAGCGCGCCGAGCTCGAGCGCGCGCCGGGCGTCGAAGAGCGCGTCCGACTCGTGGACGACGGGATGCTCCTCGCCGATCTGGTACCCGCCGGTCCCGACCGCCGTCGCCGGCCGCTCGTCCGCAGGGACGATCGGCGCCGGGGCGCGCGCGGCGAGCGGCTCGACCGCGCCGAGCGGGAACATCTCCTGCCCGGCCACGGCGCGGCCGTCTTGATCCGGCGCGTCGTGGCCGGATCGGCCACCGACGATCAGGTCGTCGGCGTCGTCCAGCCGTCCGCTCTCCCCCTGCGGGAGCGCGGCGCCGAACACCTCCTGGCCGGCGAGGTGCCGGATCCGGTCCGGACGTCCGGACGGCGCCGGGGACCGCAGCGGCGCGAGGTCGGCGTCGGGCAGCACGACCTGGCCGCCCATCGCCCGGCCCTCGCCGGCGAGCACGAGCAGCGTCTCCCCGTCGCCGCCGAGCGTGACGGGAGCGGGCGCAGCCACCTGCTCCTCGACGATCTCCGCTACCGGCGCTTCCGCGACCGGAGCCGCGGCGAGCGCGAACTTCTCGTAGAAGAAGCCGGACGGCTCCACACCCTCCTGCGCTGAAGTGGCTGCGGACCGCCTCGACCATCGGCGGCGGCCCGCACAGGTAGACCGCGACGTCGCCGTCGTGCAGGTGCTCGGGCTCGATCAGCCCGGTCACGTAGCCCTGGTGCGCGGCGCGTGGTGTTCCGGGTCGGCGACGCAGTAGTCCCAGGTAAGCGTCGAGGATCGACGCGGCGAGCGCGCCGATCGTCGTCCAGCTCGACGACGTCGTCGTCGGTGCGTGGCGCCGTAGACAGGTGGGTCGGGCGGGTGCTGCCCGCGGCGTCGAGCGTGCGCAGGATCGACAGGATCGGGCGCCAGCCCGGTGCCGCCCGCGAGCAGGAGCAGCGGGGCGTCGGACTCGCGCAGGAAGAAGCTGCCGTGCGGGCCGGTGAAGCTGATCGAGTCGCCGACGTGGGCACGTGACGTCAGGTACTCCGACATCACCCCGCCCGGCGTGATCTTGACGAGGAAGGTCAGCGCCTCGTCGTCCGGGGCGTTGCTGAACGAGTAGGAGCGCGACTCGTCCGTGCCCGGCACCGCGATGTTGACGTACTGGCCGGGCAGGAACGTCAGCTGCGGCCCGGTCCTCGATCTCGACGTCAAGGCGACGGTGGTCGGTGAGAGCCGGTCCAGGCCGGTCACGGTGCCGTGGTGGGTCGCGGCGCTGGTCTTCGCGACGGCCGAGGTCGTCGCGATCTGCAGCACGAGGTCCGAGCGCGGCTTCATGCTGCAGGGCAGCACGAAGCCGGCGCGTTCCTCGTCCGGTGACAGCGCGTCCTCGAGGTAGGTGCCGCCGTCGAAGGTGCCGGACTCGCAGAACGCCTTGCAGGTGCCGCACGCGCCGTCGCGGCAGTCGAGCGGGATGTTGATCCGCGCCCGGTACGACGCGTCGGCGACGGTCTGGTCTTCCGCCAGGTGATGAACCGGGTGACGCCGTCCTCGAAGGCGAGGGCGACCTGGTGGTTCGCGGTGGATCGCGGTCATCCGTGCCCCTCCTTCAGAAGTGGTAGACGTCGACCACGTGGTGGATGTAGTCGTTCTTCAGCACCACGGTCTTGCGGCGGATCAGCGGAGCTCTCGCCGGAGAAGTCGATCGTGTAGAACGACGTGCCGTAGTACGGGTCGACCGTGTTGTAGCGGAAGTACATCGTGTGCCAGTTGAAGCGGATGTCGACCAGGTCGCCGCGGCGCTCGATCACCTCGACGTTGCTGATGTTGTGACTGGTCCGGGGCTCGGGAAGCGACGTCGCGCTGGACCGCTCGGTGCGGATGCGGAAGATCCGGTCCTCCAGCCCGCCCTTGTTCGTCGTAGTAGATCAGCGAGATCTCGCGCTGCGGGTCTCGAGCTGAGCCGGTCGTCGTCGCCCCAGGAGGGCATCCAGAACACGACGTCGTCGGCGTAGCACTCGAGCCACTTCTCGAACTCGCGGTCGTCGAGGTAGCGGGCCTCGCGGTAGAGGAACTGCTCGATGGTGTTCTGAGTGATCAGCTTCGCCGGTGGTGGACTGCTGCGTAGTGGTCATGGCGTTCAGTCCTCGGTCTGCTCGGTCGGCGGCGTCTTCGCGACGGCGGCTCGCATCGTCTCGAGCCAGTAGCCGTGCTGGACGGGGTAGAGCCCCTCGTCCTCGTTCTTGCCGGCCGGCGGAGATGACCTCGTCCATGCCGAGCGACTTGGCGACCTCGTCCGGGCCGGTGATCCAGTGCTCGGCACCGCGGCTCATGTCGTTCCACGGCGCGGCGGTCGCGCGGAAGGTGAGCTGGCAGGAGCGGAACTCCTCCAGGTCGTCCGGGGTGGCCATGCCGGAGGCGTTGAAGAAGTCCTCGTACTGGCGGATCCGGTGCGCCCGCGCCTGGGCGCTCTCACCCTTCGGGGCGATGCAGTAGATCGTGACCTCGGTCTTGTCCGGGGCGATCGGGCGGAAGTGCCGGATCTGGGTGGAGAACTGGTCCATCAGGTAGACGTTCGGGTACAGGCAGAGATTGCGGCTGCCCTTGACCATGAAGTCGCCCTTGGCCTCGCCGAACTCGCGCTTGAGGTCGTCGAGCCGGTCCCACAGCGGCCGGTCCTGCGGGTTGCCCGCCCAGGTCCACAGGCAGAGGTGGCCGTGCGGGAACGACCAGTAGCCGCCGCCGGTCTTGCCCCAGCTGCCGGCGTCGAGCGCCTTGGTCTGGTTCGCCGACTCGCCGGTGCTGCGCCGGCGAGGTCGTGGCGGCGTAGTTCCAGTGGGTCGCGCTGACGTGGTAGCCGTCGGCGCCGTTCTCCGCCTGGACCTTCCAGTTGCCGTCGTAGGTGTAGGTCGACGAGCCGTACAGCACCTCGAGCCCTCGGGCGACTGGTCGACGAGCATGTCGATGACCTTGGTGGCGTCGCCGAGGTGCTCCCCCAGCGACAGCACGTCGGGGTTGACGCTGCCGAACAGGAACCCGCGGTAGGAGTCGAAGCGGGCGACCTGGTCAGGTTGTGCGAGCCCTCGGTGTCGAACGACGCCGGGTAACCGGCGCCCTCGGGGTCCTTGACCTTGAGGAGCGTGCCGTCGTTGCGGAAGGTCCAGCCGTGGAACGGGCACGTCAGCGTGAGCCGGTTGTCGACCTTGCGGCGGCAGAGCATCGCGCCGCGGTGGGCGCACGCGTTGATCAGGCAGTGCAGCGTGCCGTCCTTCCCGCGGGTGATGACGACGGGCTGGCGGCCGATGTAGGTGGTGAAGTAGTCGCCGGGGTTCGGCACCTGGCTCTCGTGGGCGAGGTAGATCCAGTTCCCCTCGAAGATGTGGGTCATCTCGAGTTCGAAGATCTCCTCGTCGGTGAAGATCCGACGGTTGGCGCGGTAGATCCCGGCCTGGGGGTCCTCGACGACGGCGTCGGCGAGTACCTCGCGGACGTGGGACGGCGCAATGGTCATGCGGGCCTCCAGCTCGAATCGGCGGTGAGTCAAGACGCGACGTGCACTGGAAGCACTGTCCGTCTCCGCACCCCGAGTTCGCGCCCGGGCAATGCCTAGGCCTGACCCGGCACCTGCCCCTCAGCGCGGCGCGAGGACGGCGATACCAATTTCTGCCGCCGCATGTGCCAGCTCGCTGTCGTACGTGACGAGGCCGGTCAGCTCGGGGAGGAACGGGTCCGCGGACGCGAGATGGATCGCGTCGAGCGAGCCGAGCTTGCGGATGCCGTAGGACTGTGCGCGCGCCAGGACGGTGCTCGTGACGTCCAGCAGGTAGAGCCCCCGCAAGGCCTGACCGACGACGTAGGGAACCCGCTCCCGGTCGACGCCGGCGCGAAGCAGGGTTCGACTGATCTCCAGGGCCGTCAGCCGGCTGGCGACGAGTTCGACACCGGGCTCGAGCGCGAGGCGCCACGTCCGCAGCGCCTGCGACTCCTTCTCGAGCTTGACGAATTTCAGCAGCGCGCTCGAGTCGAAATAGATCAACGCCCTCGCTCCCGTTGCCGGTCCGCGAGGAGCACGTCCGACAGGCTGTCGAGGTCGGGGACGAGGTCGGGGATGAGGTCGGGCACTCCGTGCTCGGCCGGTGCCGTCGCCGACCCTTCGGCAACGAGGCGGCTCAAGGTACCGGGCGCCTCGACCTCCGGCACCATGCGGAGAATCGGCTTGCCACGGTCGGTGACCAGCAGCGACTCGCCGGCACGTACCCGTGCGACCGCCCGCGAGGGATTCTGGTTCAGCTCGCGCAGCCCGATCGTTTCCATGGCCACAATGTACCTACAAAAGGTAGTGACAAGACGGCGAAGTGCGAGCCGCGGGTACAGGTCGTCGCGCGCGGTCGGCGGTTGTCCGGCCGCTCAGTCCGCGGTCGACGCGGGCGACGCGCCACCGGAGCTCTTCTTCTCGGGGTGCGAGTCGGGACCGCCCGGGACGCGCAGCCCGCCCACGGCCTTGGCTTCGAGCCGCTGCCGGAAGTCGACCTCCCGCTGCACCTTCTCCGCGCCGCCGTCAACGACGCCGCGCCACGGGATCGGCACGTCGGACCGCGCCGCGGCCGGTCCCGCGGGGCGTCCGCCGCCGAGGCGGCCCAGGCTGGGGCCGGCCGGGATCTTGCGGGTCGCGCCGCCGCACTCGGGGCACTCCGGGGCGTCCGAGTCCCTGGGCACCAGCCGCTCGAAGCGGTGCCCGCACTCGCAGCGGTAGACGAAGATCGGCACTGTCACACCTCCGGGACCCGGATCGGACCGGCGCGAGCGTCGATCCGTCCGTGGCAGGATGCCACTGCCTCGCTGGGATGTGCAGCGAGCGGATGCGGCGGTACCGGGAGCGACGTGAGCGACGACTACGTAGCGACCCCCTCGGCGACGCTGGCCTGCGCCCAGCGGGTGATCGCGGCAGCGCTCGAGAAGGCGGAGGCGCTGTCGGTCACCGTCTGCATCGCGGTGACGGACAGCGCCGGTCACCTGCTCGCGATGGTCCGCATGGATCGGGCGCCGCTGATGTGCATCCAGATCGCCCAGGACAAGGCCTACTCGGTCGCCGCCTTCGCCGGGCTCTCGACCGGCGAGTGGTGGCGCATGCTCGAGTCGGAGCCTCCCCTGCTGCATGGCATCGTCAAGACGGACCGCCTGGTCGTCTTCGGTGGCGGCGTGCCGCTCGTGGCGGACGCGGCGGTGACCATCGGGGCCGTCGGCGTCTCCGGCGGGTCCAGCGCGCAGGACGTGCAGGTCGCCGAAGCGGGCGCAGCGGTTCTTACCTGACCTGCGGGGGCTCGGGCGCCGTCCGCGGAGACTTGATTGATTCCAGACAACGGGCCAGACTCCGGGGGCGTGCCGCCGCGGTCGGACTTCGAGCACGCGGCCTCGACTGCGCGGTCCGTGGCGCCTCCCCACCACGGGGAAGCAGCGAGACAGGAGAAAGATCGACGTGTCTGAAAGCGAGAACCCGGCAGTCCCGGCTCCGACGCCCGCGCCGAACCGGCCGAGGACGAACCGGGACTGGTGGCCCAACCAGCTCGACCTCTCGGTTCTGCACCAGCACTCCGCCAAGTCCAACCCGATGGGTGACGACTTCGACTACGCCGAGGAGTTCGCGACGCTCGACGTCGAGGCACTGAAGCGGGACGTCGCCGAGGTGATGACGACCTCGCAGGACTGGTGGCCGGCCGACTACGGCCACTACGGACCGCTCTTCATCCGGATGAGCTGGCACTCCGCGGGCACGTACCGCATCGCCGACGGCCGCGGCGGTGGCGGCAGCGGCGCCCAGCGCTTCGCCCCACTCAACAGCTGGCCGGACAACGTGAGCCTGGACAAGGCGCGCCGCCTGCTCTGGCCGATCAAGCAGAAGTACGGCCGGAAGATCTCCTGGGCCGACCTCCTGGTCTTCGCCGGCAACTGCGCCTACGAGTCGATGGGGCTGACGCCCTTCGGCTTCGGGTTCGGCCGCCAGGACATCTGGGAGCCCGAGGAGATCTTCTGGGGGCCCGAGGACACGTGGCTCGGCGACGAGCGCTACAGCAGCGAGGACCGCGAGCTGACCGGCCCGTTCGGCGCGGTGCAGATGGGCCTGATCTACGTGAACCCGGAGGGGCCCAACGGCAACCCGGACCCGCTCGCCTCCGCGCGCGACATCCGCGAGACCTTCAAGCGCATGGCGATGAACGACGAGGAGACGGTCGCGCTCATCGTCGGCGGCCACACGGTCGGCAAGTGCCACGGTGCCGTCGACCCGCAGTACCTCGGCCCGGAGCCCGAGGGGTGTCCGGTGGAGAACCAGGGCCTGGGCTGGAAGAACAGCTTCGAGAGCGGGGTGGGCGTGCACGCGCTCACCAGCGGGCTCGAGGGCGCCTGGACCAACGAGCCGGTGACGTGGGACAACGGGTACCTGGACAACCTGTTCCGCTACGACTGGGAGCTCACTACCAGCCCGGCCGGGGCGCAGCAGTGGACGCCCAAGAACCCCGAGGCGGAGGGTACGGTGCCCGACGCGCACGACCCGGCGCAGCGGCACGCCCCGATGATGCTGACCTCGGACCTCGCCCTGCGGGTGGACCCGATCTACGAGCCTATCGCGAGGCGTTTCCACGAGAACCCGGCCGAGCTCGCGGACGCGTTCGCGAAGGCCTGGTACAAGCTGCTGCACCGCGACATGGGTCCCCTGTCCCGCTATCTCGGCCCGTGGGTGCCCGAGCCGCAGCTGTGGCAGGACCCCGTCCCGGCGGTCGACCACGAGCTGGTCACCGACCAGGACGTCGCCACGCTCAAGCAGCGCATACTCGGCTCGGACCTGACGGTCTCCCAGCTGGTCTCCCTGGCCTGGGCGTCCGCGGCGACCTTCCGCGGCACCGACAAGCGCGGCGGGGCCAACGGGGCGCGGATCCGCCTCGCGCCGCAGCGCGACTGGGAGGTCAACAACGGGTTCGCCGGCGTGCTGGCGACCCTCGAGCAGATCCGGCAGGACTTCAACGGCTCGAAGTCCGACGACACGTCGGTCTCCCTGGCCGATCTCATCGTCCTGGGCGGCTGCGCCGCCGTCGAGAAGGCGGCGAAGGACGCCGGGCAGGACGTCACCGTCCCGTTCGAACCGGGACGCACCGACGCCTCGCAGGAGCAGACGGACGTCGAGTCGTTCGCCGTGCTCGAACCGCAGGCCGACGGGTTCCGCAACTACCTCCGGGCCGGTGAGAAGCTACCGCCGGAGACCCTGCTGCTGGACCGCGCGTTCATGCTGAACCTCACGGCGCCGGAGATGACGGTGCTGGTCGGCGGCCTGCGGGCGCTCGACGCCAACGTCGGGCGGGCCCCGCACGGCGTCTTCACCGACCGCCCCGGGGCGCTGACCAACGACTTCTTCGTGAACCTGCTCGACATGGGCACGGAGTGGAAGCCGTCGGAGTCCGTGGAGAACGTCTACGACGGTCGCGACCGCACCACCGGCAAGGTCACGAAAACGGCGACCGCCGTCGACCTCGTCTTCGGTGCACACGCGCAGCTCCGCGCCATCGCGGAGGTCTACGCGACCGACGACGCGAAGCAGAAGTTCGTGCGCGACTTCGTGGCGGCCTGGACCAAGGTCATGAACCTCGACCGGTTCGACCTCGCCTGATCGCAGGCCCCATGACGGAGCCCCGGCCTTCGGGCCGGGGCTCTGCCGCGTCAGGGCACCATCGGGCCGATCACGTGAAGACGGTCGTGAAGGCCTCGTTCAGCTCGCGGGCGTGGTAGAAGATCCCCTTCGCCAGCTGGTCGGCGGTCCACGTGATCGTCGGGAAGTCCTTCTGCGCGCGGTAACCCAACCCGGCGAACACCTCGTTCCGGTTCCCCGACGGGTCGAAGAAGTAGATCGTCGTGCCCCGGGTGATCCCGTGCCGGGTCGGGCCGATGTCGATCGGCACGTCGTCCATGCTGAAGATGTCCCCGGCCTTGAGGATCGAGCTCCAGTCCTCCAGGTGGTAGGCGAAGTGGTGCAGCTTGTTGTTCGGCCCCTTGATGAACGCCAGGTCGTGCGGCGACTCCCCGCACGTCATCCAGCTACCCAACAGCTCGGGCTGCTCCATGCTCACCACCGCCCGCTCGGCCGCGCGGAAGTCCAGGCACTCGCTCATGAACCGCTCGACCAGGGCGGGGTCGTCCACCGAGATCAGCGCATGGTCGATCCAGTGCGTCCCGACCCCCCGGATGTGCCGGGGCCACGCCTCCGGGTTGATCGCCCCGGTCTCGGTGCCGGCGAACTCCATGTCGGTGTACAGCTCCAGCGTGTGGTCCGAGGGCAGGGTGATCCGGACGCCCTCACCGACCTTGACGTTCTCCCCCGCGCTGAACCGCCCGACGGTCGCCCCGAACTGCTGGGAGCGGCGCTCGAAATCGGCCAGCGCGTCGACGTCCTCCACCTTGTAACCGAGCTTGACCAGCCCGACCCCGCCCTCCTAGAGGACGAGCGAGTGGTGGTCCCACTCGTCCCAGCACTTCAACCACAGCCTGCCGGGCTCCTCGTGCACCACCTCCATGCCGAGGGTGTTGGAGTAGTGGTTGCGGGCCTCTTCCAGGTCGGTCACCCGAAGATGGACATATCCCAGCCGAAGGACGGCACTCATCGCATATTTCCCTTTCCTTGGTTATTCGCCGCGGGGTCGTCTGTGGTCCGGCCCTGCGAATGTGCGAAACTCGAGAAGGCGAATCCCAGGACCCTGCGCAGGCGGTCGCCCTCCTGCAGCTCGATGACGATGTTGGTGAGCGGTACGGCCCGGCAGCTCAGGCAGATGCCCTCGACGCGCTCGTCGTCGGTGAGCACCGAGTCGGCGATCGGCCGCTCGTAGCGGACCTCGCCGAGCTTCAGCTGCACCTTGCAGATACCGCACCCGCCGCGTTTGCAGCCGACGCGGTAGCGCAGCCCGGCGTGGGACAGCGCCCGCAACAGGGTCTCGTCGTCACCCACGGTGACCCGAACGCCGTCGGGCAGGATCGTCACGTCGTACATGGCGGTGTCCTGACCTGGTCGCCGCGGAGCCGGGCTGTTTTCCTCATGCGCAGCGCACCCCGACCGAGCCGAGCCCGTCGAACTCCGCGGTCACGACGCCCCGCGCCTGGAGGGCCACCGACGCCGTGAGCCCGCCGGACAGCACGATCGAGCCGGGATCGATCCCCTCGCCACGGGCCGACAGCGCCTCCGCCAGCCACACCAGGGCCGCCGCGGGGTGCCCCATCACCGCACCCCCGGCCGCCGTCTCGATTCCCCCACGACTGCGGAACACGCAGCCCAGGACGGCGAGATCCACCAGCTCGGAGGGCCGACGGGCCTGCGTCCCCAGCACGACGCGCGCCGCCGCCGCGTTGTCTGCGACGGAGTCGGGCAGCCGGAACGGGTCCGCGTACCGCGAGTCGACCACCTCGATCGCCGGCAGGACCGCTTCCGTGGCGGCCAGTACGGCGGCGACGGTCGTCGGCGCCTCGATCCGTTCCCCGACCAGGAACGCGATCTCCGGCTCGACCCGGGGGTGGATCAGCTCGCGGAGCCGCACCGGCTCGCCGTGCGGCACCAGCATGCCGGAGGTGAGACGCCCGAACACCGGCTCGTGGATGTTGAGTGCCTTGCGCTTCACGGCGCTGGTCATCCCCAGTTTCGCGCCGATCACCTGCTCCCCGGCCGCCACGCGGTGCTCGACGAAGAGTGCCTGTGCCTGATAGGCGGTCCGCACGTCGAGGAAGGGCAGCGTGCGGGTGAACGGCGGGACGGGCCTGCGTTCCTGCTCGGCCGCGATCAGGACGTCCGCGATCCCCCGAGGGCCGGCTGCCGTACTCGTCCGGCTAGTCACCGACGCCTCCGGTGAACTGCACCGTCACGGACCCGAGATGGGCGAACCGAGCCTGGAAGCAGTCGCCCGGCCGCACCGGGATCATCCGGTGCAACGCCCCCGAGAGCACGACGTCACCGCGGCGCAACCCGCTCCCGAACGAGCCGAGCTTGTTGGCCAGCCACGCCACGCACCGGGCGGGGTTGCCGAGCGCCGCCGCCCCCGCGCCGCTCTCGACGGGCGCGCCGTTGCGGAGGAACAGGACGCCCAGCAGCCGCAGGTCCACCGCCGTGACCGGGAGCACTCGGGCCCCGACCACCACCCGGGCCGACGACGCGTTGTCCGCGACCGTGTCGGCGATGCGGATCCGCCAGTCCGCGATCCGGCTGTCCACCACCTCGACCGCCGGCAGCACCCCGCCGATCGCCGCGAGCGCAGTGAGCGTGGTGACCCCGGGACCGGCCAGGTCGCTGCCCATCAGGAACGCGATCTCGGACTCCACCCGCGGTTGGAGCAGGGCGTCGACCGGAATCTCGTCCGCCTCGTCGACGAACATGTCGTCGAGCAACACTCCGAAGTTGGGCTCGTGCACACCGAACAGGTCCTGCACCGGTCGCGACGTCAACCCGACCTTCCGCCCGCGGACCACCGCACCGGCGGCGACCCGTCGGTCGACGTTGCGGGTCTGGACGGCGTAGGCGTCGTCGACCGTCAGGTCGGGCAGGCCCACCGTGAGCGGCGGGATGGCGACGCGGTCCGACTCGGCCCGCCACAGGCGATCGGCGAGGTCGGCCACCATGGTGGAGCAGGAGCCGGTCATTCGCTCTCCCCTCCCCTGCCATCGTCGCAGTCCTCAGGCTCGCACCCGACGGCGTTCGTTCGCGTAGGTAAAAGACCTAGCTTTCGCCCA
>CAVRHG010000038.1:0-86742 GCA_963720845.1 uncultured Actinomycetota bacterium
CTGGACAACCTGACCCCTGAACTCGCTTCGACTGTCATAACGACAATTATCGGGCTTGCGGATCACCACCAACCCGGCCAGCATCACGAGCGGCAACAGGTGCTCGCTCCTCACCTCGACCATCGTGCGCTGCACCGGAATCACCCTCCTGGAGGTCCTCGGCGGTTCCGGGGACGACGAGATCCGCAATAACACCGCGATCAAGATGGGCTCCAACGGCGGCTCCGGCAACGACATCCTGGTCGGCGGCTCGAACAAGGACACGCTCAACGGCGGTTCCGACTTCGACACCGCGGACGGCCGGGGCGGGTTCGATACCTGCGGCGGCGACGAGAAGCGCACGTCGTGCGAGGAGGTGACGAGCTGACGCTCGTCCGAGCGAAATGAGCGAAACGGCCCGCCGGAGCCTTCCTCCGGCCGGGCCGTCTCGGCGTCGGTGCTGTCATAACGGCGGGCGGACAGCCAGTGGCACGGACCGCATGCCGTCGACACCCCCGGCCGTCAGCCGCCGACGTACGCGGCGAGGTGCTCGCCGGTCAGGGTGGACCGGGCGGCGACGAGGTCGGCGGGCGTGCCCTCGAAGACGATCCGGCCGCCGTCGTGGCCGGCTCCCGGGCCCAGGTCGATGATCCGGTCGGCGTGCGCCATGACCGCCTGGTGGTGCTCGATGACGATGACCGACAGGCCCGCGTCGACGAGCCGGTCGAGCAGGCCGAGCAGCTGCTCGACGTCCGCGAGGTGCAGCCCGCTGGTCGGCTCGTCGAGCACGTAGACCGAACTGGATCCGCCCGGCCCCCTCTCCCGCATCTGGGCGGCCAGCTTGAGCCGCTGCCGCTCCCCTCCGGACAGCGTCGTGAGCGGCTGGCCGAGGCTCAGGTAACCGAGCCCGACGTCGGCGAGCCGGTCGAGGATCGCGTGCGCGGCCGGGATGCGCGCCTCGCCGGCGCCGAAGAACTCCTCGGCCTCGGACACCGACATCGCGAGCACCTCGCTGATGTCCTTCCCGCCGAGGTGGTACTCCAGCACCGCCGCGTCGAACCGCTTCCCCTCGCACTCCTCGCACGTGATGGCGACGCCCGCCATCATCGCCAGGTCGGTGTAGATGACGCCGGCGCCGTTGCAGGTGGGGCACGCGCCCTCGGAGTTGGCGCTGAACAGGGCCGGCTTCACGCCGTTGGCCTTCGCGAACGCCTTGCGGATCGGGTCCAGCAGCCCGGTGTAGGTCGCCGGGTTGCTCCGCCGCGAGCCCCGGATCGGGGTCTGGTCGACGGCCACCACGCCGGCCCGCCCGGACACCGACCCGTGGATCAGCGAGCTCTTCCCCGAGCCGGCCACCCCGGTCACGACGACGAGCACGCCGAGCGGGATGTCGACGTCGACTCCCCGCAGGTTGTGGGTGGTGGCCCCGCGCACGGGGAGCGTCCCGGTCGGCGTGCGTACCGAGGTCTTCAACGACGCGCGGTCGTCCAGGTGCCGCCCGGTGAGCGTGCCGCCGGCTCGCAGCTCCTCCACGGTGCCCTCGAACACCACCTGGCCGCCGTCCGTGCCGGCACCCGGGCCGAGGTCGACGACGTGGTCGGCGATCGCGATCGCCTCGGGTTTGTGCTCGACGACGAGCACCGTGTTGCCCTTGTCCCGCAGCTGCAGCAGCAGCTCGTTCATCCGGGCGATGTCGTGGGGGTGCAGCCCGATCGTCGGCTCGTCGAAGACATAGGTGACGTCGGTGAGCGACGACCCGAGGTGGCGGATCATCTTGGTGCGCTGCGCCTCGCCGCCCGACAGCGTGCCCGACGGCCGGTTGAGCGAGAGGTAGCCCAGCCCGATCTCGACGAACGAGTCGAGCGTGCGCTGCAGCGTCGCCAGCAACGGCGCCACCGACGGCTCGGTGAGGCCGCGGACCCAGGTGGCCAGGTCGCTGATCTGCATCGTGCAGGCGTCGGCGATGCTGATGCCCTTGATCTTCGACGACCGGGCCGCCTCGCTCAGCCGCGTGCCGTCGCACTCGGGGCAGGTGGTGAAGGTGACCGCCCGCTCCACGAACGCGCGGATGTGCGGCTGCAGCGCGTCGACGTCCTTGGCGAGGTACGACTTCTGGATCTGCGGGATCAGACCGGTGTAGGTGAGGTTGATCCCCTCGACCTTGATCTTGGTCGGCTCCTTGTACAGGAGGTCGGTCCGCTCCCGCTTCGTGTACTTCGCGATCGGCTTGTCCGGGTCGAAGAAGCCGCAGCCGCGGTAGATACGCCCGTACCAGCCGTCCATGCTGTAGCCGGGGATCGTCAGCGCACCTTCGTTGAGCGACTTGCTGTCGTCGAACAGCGCCGTCAGGTCGATGTCGGTGACCGACCCCCGGCCCTCGCAGCGTGGGCACATGCCGCCGGTGATGCTGAACTCGCGCCGCTCCTTGACCTTCTGCCCGCCGCGTTCCAGGGTGACCGCGCCCGCTCCGCTGATCGAGGCCACGTTGAAGGAGAACGCCTGCGGCGAGCCGATGTGCGGCTGCCCGAGCCGGCTGAACAGGATGCGGAGCACCGCGTTGGCGTCGGTGGCGGTGCCGACCGTGGAGCGGACGTCGGCCCCCATCCGCTGCTGGTCGACGATGATCGCGGTGGTCAGCCCGTCGAGGACGTCGACGTCGGGCCGCGCCAGCGTGGGCATGAAGCCCTGCACGAACGCGCTGTAGGTCTCGTTGATCAGCCGCTGCGACTCCGCGGCGATCGTGTCGAACACCAGCGAGCTCTTGCCCGAGCCGGAGACGCCGGTGAACACCGTCAGCCGGCGCTTCGGGAGCTCGACGCTGACGTCCTTCAGGTTGTTCTCCCGGGCGCCGTGCACGCGGATCAGGTCGTGGCTGTCGGCCGGATGCGATGCGCGGGCGTGCAGCCCGGCCGAGGCCGTGTCGGTCCGCGTGGCGGTACCCATCGATTCTCCCTCTGTCGCCCCGGCCGTCTCAGCGCAGTTCGTTGATGCGGATGTGGTTGCCCGCGGGATCGCGGAAGGCGCAGTCGCGGACGCCGTAGGGCTGCTCGGTGGGCTCCTGGACGACCTCGGCGTCGCCCGCCTGCAGCCGCTCGAAGGTGCCGTCGAGGTCCTTGGTGGCCAGGATGAGCCGGGCGTAGGTGCCCTTGGCCATCATCTCGGCGATGGTGCGGCGCTCGTCGTCGGTGACGCCGGGGTCGGCCTCCGGCGGGTACAGCACGATGGACGTGCCGGGCTGGTCGGCCGGGCCGACCGTGATCCAGCGCATCCCGCCGTAGCCGACGTCGTTGCGGACCTCGAAGCCGAGGGTGTCGCGGTAGAAGGCCAGCGCGGCCTCGGGGTCGGTCTGCGGGAGGAAGGTCGTGTGAATGGTGAGGTCCATGGCGATCACGCTAGGTGCGGCTCGCGGGCCCGCGCTTCTCGATTCCTGATCGGTCTGGTCACCTGTTTGGCCACGCACGGCGGGATGCCCGCCGCCTCGTCCGCCGCGTCGCGCCGGTAGACGCTGGGCGGCACGCCGACCAGCTCGGTGAAGCGGGTGCTGAAGGTGCCCAGCGACGAGCAGCCGACCGCGAAGCAGACCTCCGTGACGCTGAGGTCGCCCCGGCGCAGCAGCGCCATCGCGCGCTCGATCCGCCGCGTCATCAGGTAGGCGTAGGGCGACTCGCCGTAGGCGAGCCGGAACGCGCGGCTGAGGTGCCCGGCCGACATGTGCGCGCCGCGCGCGAGCGCCTCGACGTCGAGTGGCTGGGCGTACTCCCGGTCGATCCGGTCGCGGACGCGGCGAAGGCGCGCGAGATCGCGCAGGCGCTCCGCCTCCCCCGGTCTCGTGGTCACGACCGCGATGGTGCCACGTCCGCCCCGGACGCGGCGTTCGCTCCATCGGCAGACCCGTACGCTGGGGCCCATGCCGGTGTCCCGCCCGTCCGGGTGCCCGCCCGCGCTGCACCCGTACCTTGACGGCCCCTACCCGCGCGCCTACGCCCACCGCGGCTGGCACCTCGACGAGCTCGCCGGGCTGGAGAACACGACGGCCGCGTTCCGCCGCGCCGTCGACGAGGGGTTCACCTACCTGGAGCTCGACGTCCACGCCACCGCGGACGGCGTCGCTGTGGTGCACCACGACCGGACCCTGGACCGCACCACCGACGCCACCGGCCCGCTCGTCGCCCGCACCGCGGCCGAGCTCGACCGGGTGCGAGTCCGGGGCACGCACCGGCGCGAGCCGATCCCGCACCTGCGCGACGTGCTCGCCGCGCTGCCCACGACCCGGGTCACCGTGGAGCTGAAGTCCGGCGCGGCGGTCAGGCCCGTGCTGGGCGTGCTGGCCGAGCTCGACGCCTGGAACCGCGTGTGCCTCGCCGGTTACCACGACCCGTGGCTGCGGATGGCCCGCCGGCTCGCCCGGGCGCACGGCGCGCCGCTGTTCACCTCGATGGGCCACACCGCGGTCGTCGGGCTGCGGATGCGCGGCTGGACCCGGCGGGAGACGGCCCGACCCGGCGGTCGGCTGCGCCCGCCGCGGGTCCGTGCCGGACGGCTCGCCTCGACGGCGCGCGGCGATCTGGCCCAGCTCCCCCACCGGTTTGCCGGCGTCACGGTCGTCGACGCCGACGTGCTGCGGGTCACCCACGAGAGCGGTCGCGAGGTGCACGTGTGGACCGTCGACGACCCTGCGCTGATGGGCGGGCTGCTCGACCGGGGTGCCGACGGGATCCTCACCGACCGTCCCGACCTGCTGCGGGACCTGCTCCGGGCCCGTGGGGCCTGGCCGTAGGGTGCGCCGGTGAGCGAGCTTGCGAGCGAATCAGTGTCACAGCACCTGCGCCCTGCGCGCGAGCTTGCGAGCGCGCCATCAGCACAGCGCCCGGCGAAGCCGACCGGGCGCAGCGAGGGAGCGCGGTGAGCACAGCCGCCCCCGCCACGCGTGGGCAGGTGCTCGCCTGGGGCCTGTGGGACTGGGGCTCGGCGGCCTACAACACGGTGATCCTCACCTTCGTGTTCTCGGTGTACCTGACCGACTCCGTGGGCGACGACCTGCCCGGCGGGGTGAGCGCCAACAGCTGGCTGGCGTGGTCGATCGGGCTGGCCGGGCTGGTGCTCGCGCTCCTGGCCCCGGTGCTCGGGGCCCGGGCCGACGCCGCGGGCCGGCGGCGGCGCTCGGTCGGGGTGTGGACGGCCGCGACCGTCGTGACGATGGCGGGGCTGGTCGCGGTCCGCGACGACCACCGCTACCTGGCGCTCGGGCTGGCGCTGCTCGGGCTCGGGTCGATCTTCTTCGAGCTCGCGTCGGTGTCGTACAACGCGGTGCTGCGGCAGGTCTCGACGCCGGCGACGATGGGCCGGGTCTCCGGGTTCGGCTGGGCCATGGGCTACTTCGGCGGGATCGTCCTGCTGCTCGGGGTGTACCTGGGGTTCATCGCCGGTGACGGCCCGCTGCGCGGACTGCTTCAGGTACCGGCCGCGGACGGTTGGAACATCCGGCTCGTCGCGCTGGTGGCCGCGGTCTGGTTCGCGGTGTTCGCCGTGCCGATGCTGGTGGCGGTGCCCGAGACCCCGCCCGCTCCCGGCCGCCGCCCGCCCGCCGGTGTCGCCGCCTCCTACCGGGCGCTGCTGCACGACCTGCGCGTGCTCTACCGGGCCGACCGGCACACGGTGTGGTTCCTGGGCGCCTCGGCGCTGTACCGCGACGGGCTGGCGGCGGTGTTCACCTTCGGCGCGGTGCTGGCGGTGACCGTCTACGGGATCGGCCAGGGCGACGTGCTCGTATTCGGGGTGGTCGCGAACGTGGTCTCGGCGGTGGGCGCGCTGACCGCCGGCCGGATCGACGACCGCACCGGGCCGAAGTCGGTGATCGTCGGGTCGCTGCTCGGCATGATCGCCTGTGCGGTGGTGCTGCTGTTCGTCTCCGGGCCGGCCGCGTTCTGGGTGTTCGGGCTCGGGCTGTGCCTGTTCGTCGGACCCGCGCAGTCGTCGTCGCGGACCTATCTGTGCCGCCTCGCCCCGCCCGGCCGCGAGGGCGAGATGTTCGGTCTCTACGCCACCACGGGGCGGGCGGTGTCGTTCCTCGCCCCGACGCTGGTAGGGGTGTTCACCTACGCCTTCGGCTCGGACCGGGCCGGGATCGTCGGGATCATCGTGGTGCTCGCGGCCGGGCTCGCGGCCCTGTGGCCGGTGCGACCGCCGGTCGGCACGGCCGCGACGGCGCCCGGGTGAACCCGACGCGTGGGATGACCGAACCGGCCACCGTCGTGTGAACAGCGGGCGACTTGCGCGTCATCGGGGCGTAACACGTCACACCCAGGTGTGAGCGGCGTTCACTTCGGGCACACTAGGAATTCAGGGCACAGCCATGCCGTCGGCACGTCCGCGTGCCGACACCGGCCCCGCCCACGGGAAGAAACGACAGCAACGCCGACGTTACACCTGGTGTTGTGTCCGGGGGAGATCCCCTCGGAGCAGGAACGGGAGGGAAAGCCATGGCCGACCGCGTGCTTCGTGGTAGCCGGCTCGGAGCCGTCAGCTACGAGACCGACCGTAACCACGACCTCGCGCCGCGGCAGTCGATGCGCTTCGCCTGCCCGCGCGGACACGAGTTCGTCGTACCGTTCGCGAACGACGCCGAGATCCCGGCCACCTGGGAGTGTCGCCTGCACGGCAGCATCTCCCGGCTGGTCGACGGCGCGCCGCCCGAGCAGAAGAAGGTCAAGCCCCCGCGCACGCACTGGGACATGCTCCTGGAGCGTCGCACGGTCGCGGACCTGGAGGTGCTGCTCAACGAGCGCCTCGAGCTGCTCGCCGAGCGTCGCGCCGAGATCGCCTGAACGGGCTTCGAGGAGCCACTGTAGGCGGGATCGCCGAGGGGGCGGATCGTCTTTCGGGCAGGCAGTGACTGCCAGGGAAAGAGATGACTGCCAGGGGAACAGATGCGGAAGGCCGGGCCACATCGTGGCCCGGCCTCCGTCATGTTCAGCCGGGCACGTTTCCTCAGGTGCCGACGGGCGCGCCCTGGCGGCGGAGCCGGCGCCACCGCCGCTCCACCCCCCACTGCGTGACCTTCCACAGCGCCTCGGCGACGATCGCGTTGCTCATCTTGGACGCGCCGCGCTCCCGCTCGGTGAACGTGATCGGCACCTCGACCACGCGGAACCCGGCCTGCAGCGCCCGCCACGCCAGGTCGATCTGGAAGCAGTAGCCCTGCGACTCGACCTCGTCCAGCGTCAGCGCCTCCAGCACGCCGCGGCGGAACACGCGGTACCCGCCGGTGATGTCGCGGATGCGTACCCCGAGCGCGAGCCGGGAGTACAGGTTCCCGGTCCGGGAGATCCAGTTGCGGTAGGCGGGCCAGTTGAGCACCTGGCCGCCCGGGACGTAGCGGGAACCGAGGACGACGTCCGCCCCGTCCGGGCCGTCGAGCGCGGCGAGCAGCGACGGCAGGTCCTCGGGGGCGTGGCTGCCGTCGGCGTCCATCTCGACGACCACCTGGTACTCACCCTGCAGCGCGACGGCGAACCCGGCCAGGTACGCCGCGCCGAGCCCGGCCTTGACGGTGCGGTGCAGCACGCGCACGCGCGGGTCGTTCGCAGCCAGCTTGTCGGCGAGCTCGCCCGTGCCGTCCGGGCTGCCGTCGTCGACGACCAGGGCGTCGGCCTCCGGCACGGCCGTGTGCAGCCGTGCGAGCAGCGGCTCGATGTTGTCGCGCTCGTTGTAGGTCGGGATCACCACCAGCACCGACCCCGCCGACCCGTCAGCCATCCTCGTCCTCTCCTGCGCGGGGCCGCCCTGCGCGCCGTGAAGCGCGGGCCAGCCCGACCCCTGCCAGTCCGGCTGCCAGCAGCGCCCACTCGGGGACGGCCCGCAGTCGACCTGCGAGCGTAGTGGTGGCCCGCAACGGGGTTGCGTCGACCAGTACATCGGGGGTGAACGTGCTGGTCGTGGCGGTGACGGTGCCGTCGGGGGCGATCGTGGCGCTGACCCCGCTGGTGGTCACCACGAGCACGGCGCGGTCGTGCTCGACGGCCCGGACGCGCGACATCGCCAGCTGCTGGTAGGTCATGTCGCTGCGCCCGAAGGTCGCGTTGTTGCTCGGCACCGCCAGGACCTGCGCGCCGGCGGCGACGCTGTCGGCGACCAGGTCGTCGAAGGCGATCTCCCAGCAGATCGCGATCCCCAACCGGACGCCCGCCGCGTCGACCGCCCCCGCTCCGGTGCCCGGCACGAAGTTCCCCGCCCGGTCCGCGTACTCGGACAGCAGCCGGAAGAACGGCCGCCACGGCAGGTACTCCCCGAAGGGCTGGACCCGCCGCTTGTCGGTGCGGTCGACGACTTCCCCCATCCCGATGTCACTGCCGGGCGCCCAGACGAGCACCGAGTTCGTCGCCGTGTCATCCGGGCCGGCCAGGACCGTGCCCAGCACGATCGGCACGCCGACGGCGCGGGCGGCCCGGTCGATCGCCGCGGCGGCGTCGGGGTTGCGCAGCGGGTCGATGTCCGAGGCGTTCTCCGGCCACAGCACCACGTCCGGGCGCGGGCGACGGCCGGCGGCGACGTCCGCGGCGAGCAGCTCGGTGACCCGGACGTGGTTGTCGAGCACCGCCCGGCGCTGCGCGTTGAAGTCCAGGCCGAGCCGGGGAACGTTGCCCTGCACGGCCGCGATCGTCACGGTGCGCACCGGCGCCGAGCCGGCGGGCGGGAGCTGCGCGGCCAGCGGACCGGTCGCCAGCGCGGCGAGCGCGACCAGCGTGGGCGCCACGGCGGCGCGCACCTCCCGCCGGGCCAGTCGCCGCGCGGCCTCCCCCAGCGCGAGGCCGGCCAGGACGGTGACGAACGACAGCAGCGGTGCCCCGCCGACGGCCGCCACGGGCAGCAGCGGCCCGTCGGGCTGGCCGAAGGCCACGCGCCCCCACGGGAAGCCGCCGAACGGGACGCGCGACCGCAGGGCCTCCGCGCCGACCCAAACCGCCGCCGCCCACACCGGCGCGCCCCGCAGCCGCGAGACCGTGGCCATCCCGGCGCCCGCGGCCCCGACGAACACCGCCTCGGCCGCCGAGAGCGCCAGCCACGGCACCGGGCCGACGTAGATGCCGGTCCAGCGCAGCAGCGGAAGCAGGAAGCCCAGCCCGAACAGCACGCCGTAGCCGAACCCGGCGCGGGCTCGGCGGCCGTGCAGGGTCACGCCGAGGAGCCCGAACGCGGGGAGCGCCAGCCACCACAGGGTCCGCGGGGCGAACCCGAGGTACAGCAGCACCCCTCCCCCGGCGGCGGCCGTGGCGCGGGCGAGGAAGGTCACGAGTGGCCGTCCCGGTCTGCGCAGCAACCGGTGGCGCTCGCTCGACAGTGGGTTGGTGGAGGGGGCGGCCACGGCGCGAGCCTACGTGCCGTGCCGTTCCCGCTACGTTCATCAGCCCGAATGTGGCGGTTCGGCCCTGTCGGAAGGTGCGACTCGCTCCGGAGGGACGAGGCCGGGTGACTGAGCAGGCCTGTCCGGTCGGGTGTGAGGTCCCGGCCTCCTCCCCCGTTGCCGAACGTGCCGACTCGCGCGTTCGTGCCGGCTCGTCGCGTCCGGCGGTGGCCGGGACGGCGGGTCAGACGGCGGGTGAGACGGCGACGAGGTGGGCGTTGCCGAGGTGGTCCAGCACGCCGGGGGCGCCGGTCCGGCGGTACCACTCGTAGCCGTAGGCCGCCGCGAAGGTCTCCTGCGGGACGTCGTCGGGCCCGACCTGGCTCGCGTGGGTGAGGATCGCGGCGCGCTTGTGGTCGACGTCGGCCGGGGTGCCGGTGACGGCCAGCGCGATCTCCGCGGTGACCCGCCCGTAGTCGACGGCCGCGGCGCGGGCCGCGCCGTGCACGAGGTGGCCGTCGCGGGCGACGACGTGCAGGTGCTCGCGGTCGATCGTCACCGCGTAGCCGGTGGCGCCCACCAGCTCGGCGGCGGTCGACCCGATCCGCCAGGTCGCGCGGTGGTCGGGGTGGCCGTAGATGCCCTGCTCGTCGTCGTGGACCAGGGTGGCGGCGCCCTCGGCGTCGGCGATCTCGGCGACCTGGCGGGCGAGCACGAGCGGATCCGCCGCCACGAGCGCGCGCCGGTGCGCGGCGTCGGGCCAGCCGGGCAGGCCGGAGTCCCGGTGGCCGAGCAGCACGAGGCGGGCCACGCCGAGCATCCCGGCGACCTCCTCGAGCTCGGCTCGGCGGCGCTGCCCGACGGTCTCGCCGTGGCGCAGCGGCACCCGGGAGCCACCCAGGTCGCCGTCCGTGGCGACGACGAGCACGGTGCGGGCGCCGGCGTCGGCGAGGCGGCGCAGCGTCAGCCCGGTGAAGATCGCCTCGTCGTCGGGGTGGGCGTGCAGGACCAGGACGGTGTGGCCGTGCAGCTCGGGCGCGGGCCGGATCGGGGACGTACGAGGCAGTTCGGGAGCGCTCATGGGGGGATCGCAGACTCGTGCGGGCCGCGGACGCGGCGGGGACGGACGGGACCGGGGGTGTCAGCTGTGACAACGACAGCGACAACACCCCGGACAGCAGCCGACGCCGAGCGGCGGGCTGGTCCGGGCGATCACGGGCAGTAGTGTGCCACACACGACCGCCGGGCCGCGCGGGGGGTTGACCCGAACGAGCGGTGCTATCGCCGGCCGGTGAGCGCCACCACGCCGTCCCGGACGGCCGCGGGCAGCTCGAGTGCACCGAGCCAGATCTGGTAGAGCACGCCGAGCGACGACTCGACGGTCACGTCCACCTCGAAGCCGGGGTCGGTGAAGCACAGCGACACGTCGCCGGGCGTCGCGACGAACCAGAACCGGCTCCGGCGTGCGTCGGGCACCTGCACGTGCAACACCACCCGCCCGCCTGCCTGCCCCCCGTCGAGCAGCCGGTTCGGGTCGATCCCGCTGCGGATCCACCACATCAGCACCGTCGGGTCCAGCTCGTCCGGCCGCGGCTCGCCGAACGCCCACCGTGCGCCCCACTCCGCGAGACCGAAGATCAGGGGACGCAGCTCCTCGCAGGCCGGCGTCGGCCGGTAGGCGCCGTCGGCGCGCTCGACGAGCCCGTCGCGTTCGAGCTGGTCCAACCGCTTGGACAGCAGCCCGCGGGACATGCCGGGCAGGCCGCGGGCGAGCTCGTTGAACCGCTCCGCCCCGACCAGCAGGTCCCGGATGACCAACAGCGTCCAGCGATCGCCCAGGACCTCGAGCGATCGGGTGATGGGGCAGTACTGCCCGTAGCGCGACACGCCCCGATGATGGACCCGGCGCCGGTGCAGATACAGAACTATCCCGCGGATCAGGGCGGCGGAACCCTCGCGGCATGACAACCGCCACTCCCGCTGCCGCTCCGACCACCCTGACCGACGACGACGTCGTGGCCCTCGCTGCCCGCGTCGGCCGCGTCGGCCGCGTCGCCGCGGCGTTCGACGCCGGGCACGACTGTGACGCCACCTTCGTGACCGAGGCCTACGACGAGATGCACGCCTGCGGCTACCTGGGCCTGCCGGTGCCCACCGAGATGGGCGGGCTCGGCGCGTCGATGCGGCAGGTGATGGTGGCCGAGGAGGAGCTCGGCAGCCGCTCCGGTGCGGCGGCGCTCGCCGCGGCCATGCACCTGTACCTGACGCTTCTGCAGCGCTGGCGGTGGCGGCGCGGCGCCCCCGACGCGGAGGGGGTGCTCCGCAAGGTCGCCGATGACGGCCTGGTGCTGGCCACCAGCGGGGGCTCCGACTGGGTCTGCCCGTCGACCACGGCCGTCGCAGTGCCCGGCGGGTACCGGCTGGACGGGCGCAAGCAGTTCTGCAGCCAGGCGCCGGTCGCCGGGGTGATCTCGACGTCGGCCACACTCGGCGAGCCCGGCCCGGACGCCGTCGTGCTCCATGCCGGAGTGCCGCTGTCCGCCGACGGGGTCTCGATCGTCGAGACCTGGGACACGCTGGGCATGCGCGGGACGGCGAGCCACGACGTCGTCTTCGACGGGGTGTTCCTGCCCGCCGAGAAGGTGATCGGGCAGCGACCGTACGGGGCGCTGCCGGCCCCTGCTGGCCGCGGCGATCCACTTCGCGCCGGTGGTCGGGGCCGCGTACCTGGGGGTGGCCCGGGGGCCTGCGACGAGGCGGTGCGGCTGGCCGGGCGCCGCGGCGAGCCCGCGCCGGCGGCGGTGCGCCAGATCGGGAGATGCGGGCGCGGCTGCGGGTGGCGCGGTGGGCGTTGCAGGGCTCCGTCGCCGAGGTGGGCGACGACCCCGCGCTCGGCGAGGACGCCCTGGCGACCGTGATGACCGCGAAGCGGCACGCCGTCGTGGAGGCGCGGGCCGTGGTCGACATCGCGCTGGAGGTGGCGGGCGGCGCGGCGTTCTACCGGCGCTCACCGCTGGAGCGGGCCTACCGTGACGTGCGCGGTGGCCCGTTCCACCCGTTGACCCCCGAGGCGACGCTCACCCTGCTCGGCGAGCGCGCCTTTCCGAAGTGACGAGGTCGGGGGACCGCGTCCAGAACTCGCGTGCGGGCGGTAGGCCCCGACCTCGTCACCTCGTTCAGTACGGGCGCCGGGGCATGATCACCCACAGCACCAGGTAGATGATGAACTGCGGGCCGGGCAGCAGGCAGGACAGCAGGAACACGAGCCGGACCGCGAACGGGCTCCAGCCGAACCGCTCCGCGAGGCCGGCGCACACTCCGGCGATCACGGCCCCCTGCCGCGGCCGGGTCAGGGTCGATGCCACTCCTGGGCTCCTCTCAAGTCGACGGCGTATCTCACCGTATGCGGTCCATCCTGCGCGCCGCAGAAGGCCGATGCCTCCGGGAACGCCCGGAGGCGGCCTCGGGGTTGCCGGATCGACCCCACCCGGGGGCGCGTCGCTCGATCGGCCCAGGGCTCCGTCACGACCGGTGCGGTACCCGTCCCCGGGCCGGGTGGCCCCGCGCCGGCGCCGGGTGAACGTGCTGGTCGGCCCGGTACGGCCGGTCTAGCGTCCCGGCCGTGCTCCTCCCCCGGCGCCTTACCGTCGTCTCGATTCTCGCGGTCGCGGCGCTCCTCGCCTTCGCGGCTCCGGCCGCCGCTGCTCCCGTCACGTCAACGGATCTGGACACCGCGGTGGCGCTGCCCGCCGGTCCGACGACGGTCGTCGCCCTCGGCGACAGCGCGGCCTCCGGGGAGGGCGCGGGCGACTACGAGACCGGGACCCGCGGCGAAGGCGGGAACTGGTGCCACCGCTCGGCGCACGCGTACGTGCACCGGCTCGGCGTCACCGACGGATCGGTGGACCTGGCCTGCTCGGGGGCGCGGGCCGCCGACGTCGCCCTGGGCGGGGCCGGCCGCTACGGCGAGGGGTCGCAGGCGCAGCGGCTGGGTGTGCTGGCCGGGCAGGTGCGGGTCACGGCCGTGGTGGTGCAGGTGGGCGGGAACGACGACCCGGCGTTGGTGCCGACCGGGATCGCCTGCATCCGTGCGTTCCTCGACCCGGCGGTGCCCGGCTGCCGCGACACGGTGGGCCCGCAGTGGCCCGCCCGGCTCGCGGCGATGGCGCCGAAGGTCGGGGCGGCCGTGGCCGACGTGCGCGCGGTGATGCGGGGTGCCGGGTACACCGACAGGGACTACACGCTGGTGCTGGCCTCCTACGCGGCGCCGTGGACCGAACGCATGATCGGGGTGCCTGCCGTGCAGGGCTGCCCGTACAGCCGCCCGGACGCCGGCTGGGCGCGCACGGTGGCGTTCCCCCAGCTGTCGCAGACCCTGCGCAGCGTCGCCGCGGACGCCGGGGTGCGGTTCCTCGACCTGTCCCGGGCGACCGAGGGCCGGGAGGCGTGCAGCCGGGTGCTCGCCGACGAGGAGTGGCAACGCCGGCTGACCGTCGACCCGAACGCGCTGGTGTACGGCGGGCTCGACGCGTTCGGCATCCACCTCGCGCAGGAGTCGTTCCACCCGTCGGCCGCCGGGCACGCGGAGCTGGGCCGCTGTGTGGGTGAGTTCCTGCGGGCGGGCGACCGGACCGCCGCGTGCCGGGTGGGGGCGGACGGGCACCTGCACGTGGGCCCACCCGCAGCCTCCCCGACAGCGGCCGCCTGACCGCTCTGCGCGCCGGACCGTGCGGGTGCCGGGCGGTCCGGGGAGCCCGTGCACACCTTCCGCCGCCGGTGCACACGGTGCGCGATGTGCACGGCGACCTCGGGATCTGCACGGCCGGGTCCCGAGCGGTGGGTCAGAGGACGACCAGGTCGCGCGGGCGGGTGTTCAGCCGCTCGCAGCCGTCATGGGTCACCACGACGATGTCCTCGATCCGGGCACCCCAGTCGCCGTCGAGGTAGATCCCCGGCTCGATGCTGAACGCCATCCCCGGCTCCAGCGTCGTCGTGTTGCCGCCGACGATGTACGGGTCTTCGTGCACGTCGAGACCGATGCCGTGGCCGGTGCGGTGCAGGAACCACTCGCCGAGCCCCGCATCGGTGAGCCGGGCCCGGGCCACGGCGTCGACCAGCTCGGCCGGCACCCCGGGCCGGACGGCGGCGCTGGCGCGCTCCTGCGCGTCCTGCAGGGCCGCGTACGCCTCCTGGACCCGGGCGGGCGGCTCGGCGCCGACGGCGTAGGTGCGGGTGCAGTCGGAGTAGTAGCCGCTGGGCAGCGGGCCGCCGATGTCGATCACCACGACGTCGCCGCTCTCGATCACCCGGTCCGACACGTCGTGGTGCGGGCTGGCCCCGTTCGGCCCCGAGCCCACGATGACGAACGCAGCCGCGGTGTGGCCCTCCTCGACGATCGCCGCGGCGATGTCCGCGCCGACCTGCTCCTCGGTGCGACCTGCCTTGAGGAACTCGCCCATGCGGGCGTGCACGCGATCGATCGCCGCGCCCGCGGCGCGCAGCTGGTCCACCTCGGCGGCGTCCTTGCGCATCCGCAGCTCGCTCACGATCGGCCCGGCGAGGGTCTGTGCGGCCTCGGGGAGAGCCTCGCGCAGCCCGAACACGTGCTTGGCGGGCATCGAGTCGGCCACGGCGAGCCGGGTCGGGCCGCCGGCGAGGTCACTGACCAGCAGGTACGGGTCTTCGCCGTCGTTCCAGGTGACGACCTCGACGCCGAGTTCGGCCAGCGGCAGCCCGGCCCAGCCCGGGGCCTCCAGCCGCGGCACCACCAGCGCGGGCGGTGCCCGGTGCCCGTCTGCGGGCAGCACGAGGCAGGTGAGCCGCTCGTGGCTCGCGCCGTCCGCGTCGAGGAGGTAGCGCAGGTCGGTGCCCGGGGTGACCAGCAGCAGGTCGACGCCGTGGTCCGCGGCGACGTCGCCCGCCCGCCGGATGCGCTCGGCGAGCAGCGCGGTGGGAACGGCCGGAGTCGGGTGGCCCGCAGTCATGTGCCGCAGTATGCCCCGCCACCCTGTGTGATCCCGTCGACCCGGGCGACAGCGCCGCGGTCGCACCTCGCGCCGTCGAACGCACACCGAGCGCGACCGTCACACCCTTCACGGCACGTGCGCCGGTCGCACGGGCTGTGCGACGCGCAGGCCGGCCCGTGACACTGGCACACTGCGGGCCGTGCCTCGCCCGCTGATGCTGCTCGATGCCGCCAGCCTGTACTTCCGCGCCTTCTACGGCGTCCCCGAGTCGATCACGGCACCCGACGGGACGCCGGTCAACGCCGTGCGCGGGTTCTGCGACATGGTGTCGCGGCTGCTCACGGATCGGCGCCCGGCGCGGCTGGTGGCGTGCCTGGACCTCAAGTGGCGGCCCGCCTTCCGGGTGAACGCGCTGCCGTCCTACAAGGCCCACCGGGTCGCGGGCGAACCCGAGACGGCCCCGGCCGGGATCCCCGAGGTGGTGCCGGACGGGCTGAGCCCCCAGGTGCCGGTGATCCTGGACGTGCTCGCCGCCGCCGGACTGGCCACGGCCGGAGCCGACGGCCACGAGGCCGACGACGTCATCGGCACCCTGTGCGCCGTGGAGAAGACCGACCCGGTCGAGGTCGTCAGCGGCGACCGCGACCTCATGCAGGTCGTGCGTGACGAGCCGACCCCCGTGCGGCTGATCTACGTCGGGCGCGGGCTGGCCAAGGCGGAGATCCTCGGGCCGCCGGAGGTCGCCGCCAAGTACGGCGTGCCGGCGGACCGCGCGGGCGAGGCGTACGCGGAGATGGCGATGCTGCGCGGCGACCCGTCGGACGGACTGCCGGGGGTCCCGGGCATCGGGGCGAAGACCGCGGCGACGCTGGTGGGCCGCTTCGGGTCATGGGCAGAGCTGCGTGCGGCGGTGGACGACCGCGCCGATACGCGGCTCAGCCCGCCGGTCCGCACCAAGCTCGCCGCGGCGGGGCCGTACCTCGCGGTCGTGGAGCCGGTGGTGCGGGTGGCGCTGGACGCACCCGTCCGCTCGGGCCGGCCCGACCCCGTGCCGGCGGCCCCGGTGGACCCCGCGAGGCTGTCCGAGCTGGCGGAGCGGTGGGCGCTGGGGGGCACGGTGGAGCGGCTGGTCGCGGCGCTGGCGGCGGCGGGACGCTAGCGGCTGGCGTCGTTCGCGACCGCACACATCGAGCGGTGCGCGGGAACCGCCGGCGTCCGGGAGACGTCCGAGTGAGGACCCGCGCCGCCGGGCCCACTGCTGGTCGTCGACCGGTGGGCGGTGCAGCGTGCGGCCGAACAGGTCGTTCGCGGCGCGCAGCTCGCCGTCGTCGAGCGGGCGGACCGGATGCCCGCTCAGGCCGGCCGCCCCACCTGGTAGCCCCCGCGGTCGTCGGTCACAGTGATCGGGACCGTGACGGGGTCGCCGTCGATCGTGGCGTCGCAGCTGAACGTCGCACCGGCGGTGACCTGCACGTTCTGCGGGCACCGGACGTCCGCGACGCCGTCGGTCGCGTAGTCGTCGGCGAGCACCTTGGCCACGCCCGCCTGCACCGCGCCGGCATCGAAGACCCTGGTCACGAACCATCCCGGGGTGACGAAACCGAGCACGAACACCACCACCACGACAAGGGCGGCGACGATCGCGACGAGCAGCCGCCGCCTGCCGCGCTGCCGGGCCGACACCTGGGGGCGGGTCTGCTTGTTCTGATTCCACGACGGCTCGTTCTTGGGCTGCCAGCCGTACCGCGGCTCGTCGCCGTACCCGCCCCCGCGGCCGGGCTCCGGGTCGCCGCCCCAGCCGCCTGCGGGCGGGCGTCCCCACGCGCCGGTGGGCTCGTCCGCGGGTGGGCCGGCCACGGCCGCCCACCGGCCATAGGGATCGGACTCGTAGGGCCGGCTCACCGCACTCCCTCGCTGCGCTCGGTCGACGCTTCGCCAGGCGCTGTGACACGAGTTCGCTCGCTGCGCTCGCTCACTGGTTCACCCTCGCTGCGCTCGGTCGACGCTCCGAGGGGCGCTGTGACACACGTTCGCTCGCTCACGGATGCACCCTCCTCGTCGGCCGATCCGGCGCGATCCAAGCACACGGGCAGCCACCTGCGCGGGCGATCCGCCCGGGACACGGCAGGTCTGCGCCGGACGCCCGGTCCACGGACTCCCGGAGGTCGGGCCGGCGAGCGCTCAGACCGTGCCGGCCGCCACGACCCCGCGCCGCACCGACCGCGCCGCCGTCGCCGCGACCTGACCGACCGGGGTGCCGCGTCCGGCGACGTCCGCGATCTGGTCGAGCAGGTCCAGCACCTGCCGGCACCAGCGGACGAAGTCGCCCGCCGACAGGTCGACGCCGTTCTGCTCAGCGGCCGTCAGCACGGCGGACAGCGACTCGCCGCGTGCCCACCGGTGCATCGGCCAGGCGAACCCGAGGTCGGGCTCGCGGGTGCGGTCGACCCGGTGCCGCCGCTCGTCGGCCTCCAGCTCGGTCCACAGCCGCACGGTCGCCGCCAGCGCCTCCGACACCGGCCCCGTGGGCACCCGCGGCATCGGCCCGAGGTCACGGCGCGACTCGTAGACCAGCGCGGACACGACGGCGGCCAGCTCGGCGGGCTCCAGGCCGTCCCAGACGCCGTGGCGCAGGCACTCGGCGGCGAGCAGGTCGGACTCACCCCACAGCCGGGCCAGCCGCCTCCCCTGCGGGGTGACGGTCGCCCCGTCGTCGTCCTCGGAGAGGTAGCCGCGCTCGCCCAGCAGCGCGCGGATCCGGTCGAACGCGCGGGCCAGCGAGTGGGTGGTGGCGCGGACCTTCTGCCGCAGCTGCTCGGTCTCGCGCTCCAGCCGGGCGTGCCGCTCGGCCCAGCGGGCGTGCGCCTCCCGGTCGTCGCAGCCGTGGCAGGGGTGCGCGCGCAGGGCGCGGCGCAGCGTCGCGAGCTCCGGGTCGTCGGCGGCGGAGCCCCGGCGCCCTTGCCGGACCGGCCGCGCTGCGCCGTCGCCGGGGCGACGATGCCGGTGTTGCGCAGCGACGACGCGAGGTCGCGGCGCACTGCGGGCGTCCGGTGGTCGACGTTCTTGGGCAGCCGCATCCGGCCCAGTGCCGCGACCGGTGTGGGGAAGTCCGCGGCCGACAGGCGCCCGGCCCAGCGGTCCTCGGTCAGCACCAACGGGCGCGGCTCGTCGCCGCCCGCGAGCCCGGGATCGAGGACCACGGCCAGCCCGGCGCGCCGCCCGCCCGGCACCGCGATGACGTCACCGGGCCGCAGCGCGCGCAGTGCGTCCGTCGTGGCGTCGCGGTGCTCGGCCATCCCCTGGCGGCGCAGCGCCTTCTCCCGCTCGGCGACCCGGCGCCGCAGCGCCGCGTACTCCGTGAAGTCGCCGAGGTGACAGCGCATCGAGCCCTCGTAGCCGGCGAGGGTCTCGGTGTTGCGTTCGATCCGCCGGGCCAGCCCGACCACCGACCGGTCGGCCTGGAACTGGCCGAACGACTGCTCGAGCAGCTCCCGCGCCGCCGCGACGCCGAGCCGGCCGACGAGGTTGACGGCCATGTTGTAGCCCGGCCGGAAGGAGCTGCGCAGCGGGTAGGTGCGGGTCGAGGCCAGGCCGGCGACCTGCTCCGGGTCCACGCCGGGCTGCCAGACCACCACGGCGTGGCCCTCGACGTCGATCCCCCGGCGTCCGGCCCGCCCGGTGAGCTGGGTGTACTCGCCGGGGGTCAGCTCGGCGTGCGCCTCGCCGTTGAACTTGACCAACCGCTCGAGCACGACGGTGCGGGCGGGCATGTTGATGCCCAACGCGAGGGTCTCGGTGGCGAAGACGGCGCGGACCAGGCCGCGGACGAACAGCTCCTCGACGGTCTCCTTGAACGCCGGCAGCAGCCCGGCGTGGTGGGCGGCGACCCCCCGCTCGAGCGCCTCGCGCCACTCCCAGTAGCCCAGCACGCCCAGGTCGGCCTGAGGCAGGTCACCGGTGCGGCGCTCGACGACCTGGCGGATCTCGGCGACCTCGTCCTCCGCGGTCAGCCGCAGCCCGGCGCGGACGCACTGGGCCACGGCGGCGTCGCAGCCGGCCCGGCTGAACACGAAGGTGATCGCCGGGAGCAGCGCGTCGCGGTCCAGCCGGTCCAGCACGGTGATCCGCGACGGCGGGCGGAACCCGACCCGCCTGGACGGCGCCGCGCCGCGGGTCCGGCGGGCCCGGTCCCAGACGGCGGCGGCGGACTGCCGGTCCAGCTCGCGGGTGGCGCGGACCAGCTCCGGGTCGACCTGCAGCTCGCCGTCGGTACCCGGGTCCAACGCGAACAGGTCGAGCAGCCGGTTGCCGACCATCATGTGCTGCCACAGCGGCACCGGCCGGTGCTCGTCGACGACGACCGTGGTGTCGCCGCGCACGGTGACCAGCCAGTCGCCGAACTCCTCGGCGTTGCTCACCGTCGCCGACAGGCTGACCAGCGCGACGTGCTCGGGCAGCTGGAGGATCACCTCTTCCCACACCGCGCCGCGGAACCGGTCGGCCAGGTAGTGCACCTCGTCCATGACCACGTAGCCGAGCCGGTCGAGCTGCCCGGACCGCGCGTAGATCATGTTGCGCAGCACCTCGGTGGTCATCACCACCACCTGGGCGTCGCCGTTGACGCTGGTGTCCCCGGTGAGCAGGCCGACGGCGGCGGCGCCGTGGCGGGCGACGAGGTCGGCGTACTTCTGGTTGCTCAGCGCCTTGATCGGAGTGGTGTAGAAGCACCGCAGGCCCTGCGCGAGCGCGAGGTGCACGGCGAACTCGCCGACGACGGTCTTCCCGGCCCCGGTGGGGGCGCACACGAGCACGCCGTGGCCGTCTTCCAGCGCGGAGCACGCGGTGCGCTGGAAGCCGTCGAGGGTGAACGGAAGGGAGCCGACGAACCCGGCGAGCCGCGGGCGGGCGGCGCGGTCCCGGGCGGCGGCGTAGGCCTCCGCCGGGGCGGGCGTACTGCTCACCGCACTCCCTCGCTGCGCTCGGTCGCACCCAGACCGAACGTCACAGTGCGGAAGCGCTGTGACACTGGCTCGCTCGCAAGCTCGCTCACTCCCCCACAGTGACACACCTTCGCCCCGCACCTCGGAGCCGCACTCCTGCCCAGGCGACCCGGGTCGGGTGCGACGTGCCTAGGTCACGTCGTCGAGACGGGACGGCGGGTCGGTCGTCGGCTCGGGGCGGTTCGGGTCCCAGGCTTCCCAGACCGGGGTCGGGTCGGCATGGTCCGCCTGGTGGGAGGAGTCGTACGCGGCAGTCGGGGCGACCCGTACGGGCTCCTCGACCGGAGCGGGCGGCGGGATCCGCGACGGCGTGGTGTCGATGCGGCTGGGCGAGGTGTCGATCGGCGACGGGGAGTCGGGGTCCCAGCTGTCCCAGCCCTGCTCGGCGCGGCGGCGGGAGCGGCGCTTGTCGTTCACCCGGGCGATCTGGATCGCCAGCTCGAACAGCAGCACCAGCGCGAGCGCCAGGGCCAGCATCGAGAACGGGTCCTGGCCGGGGGTGGCGATCGCAGCGAAGACGAACAGGCCGAAGATCAGCCCGCGACGCCAGGCCCGCAGCTTGGCGTAGCTGAGCACCCCGACGAGGTTGAGCGCCACCACCAGCAACGGGATCTCGAAGCTGACCCCGAAGATGATCAGCAGGGCGATGAGGAACCCGAAGTAGTCGTGGCCGGTCAGCGCCGTGGTCTGGATGTCGCCGCCGATGGTGAGCAGGAAGGCCAGGCCCTGCGTGATGACGAAGTAGGCCAGCACGGCCCCGGTGACGAACAGCACCGACGCGGCCGAGACGAAGCTCAGCGCGTAGCGGCGTTCCTTCGCGTACAGCCCCGGGGTGATGAACTGCCAGAGCTGGTAGAGCCACACCGGGCAGGCCAGCACCACACCGGCGGTGGTCGCGACCTTGAGCCGGAGGTTGAACTGGTCGAACGGGCCGGTGCCCAGCAGGGTGCACGAGCCGTCCGCGGTGAACGTGGCCCGCGAGGAGGCCGGGATGGAGCAGTAGGGGGCTTTGAGGATCTCACCCAGGCTCGGCGTGCCGAACAGGCCGACGCCGAACCAGATGTAGCCGAAGATCGTGGTGACCGCGATCACGACCAGCGAGATGCCGAGCCGGTTGCGCAGCTCGAACAGGTGCTCGATCAGCGTCATCGTGCCGTCGGGGTTCACCTGACGGCGGCGGCCCGGACGCAGCCGGCCCAGGGCCCGTACCGGGGACTTCACCGCGCTCGGGTCAGCGGTCCGCGTCGCGCCGGACGGGCTCGGCCGGCTGCTGCGCGGTGCCGGCGACGCCCGGGGTGGTGCCGTTCGCCGAGTTGGTGACCGGCGGGTCGACCGGCGGCAGCGCCGCGGGCTCGGCCGGCGCGGCGGGGTGGGTGTCCGACTGAGGTGCAGGCCTGGTCGTGGTGCGGCCGTCGTCGTCCTTGAGCCCCTTCATCTCACCCTTGAACACGCGGGCGGACTGGCCCACGGACCGAGCCATCTCGGGCAGGCGTTTGGCGCCGAAGAGCAGCACCAGCACGCCGATGATGATCAGCCATTCCCAGCCGCCTGGCATCGCTTCCGCCTCCGGGTCGTTCCGTGCAGACCGGCCGGCCAGCACGAGTGGTGATTCGTTTCAACCGAGTCTACGGCGCGGTCTCCACCGGGCGGTGGTGTCGGTGGCCCCCAATGGAGGAGGTCCCGCCCGCCGCAGGTGGGGGGCCGGGGGGACGGGACGGGCGGCGCGGATCGCCCGGAGCCGGGCGATCCCGGCCGCGGTGTCCGCGCGCAGCACCGCCACGCTCCGGGCCAGCCGGCGCACGTGCGGGCGGACCGCCAGCACGAGCACCAGCGCCACCACGACGGCGAGCGCCACCAGCGCCCCGACGACACCCGTCATCGCCCCGCCCCCGTCCCGTTCGCGTTGCCGTCGGCCCGGGCCAACGCCTGCGCCGCCCGCCGCGACACCTCGGCGGCCAGCTCGACCGGCTCGAGGATCCGCGCTCCCCCGCCCAGCCCCAGCACCAGCCGCACCAGCCAGGCCGGGTCGGCGTAGCGCAGCAGCACCCGGGCCCGGCCGTCGCCCCGGGTGCCGTGATCATGCCCGGTCCCCCCGTCGGCCGGCTCGGCGGGCAGCTCCACCACCTGCTCCACCGGGTAGTACTCGGCCACCCAGCGCGCCCACGGCTCGAGCAGCAGCACCGCGCTGCCGTGCTCGGGGCGCGCCGGGAACACCCCGGCCGACAGGTCCGTCGGCTCGGCCTCCGGCGGGGCGGCGGCGGGTTCGTCGAGCACGGCGACGTCGTCCACGCGGTCCAGCCGGAACAGGCGCACCGCCCCCGCGCGCCGGCACCACGCCTCGAGGTAGCCGCGCCCCTCGACGAGCAGCAGCCGCATCGGGTCGACGGTGCGGCGGGTGACGTCGTCGCGGCCCGCCGTGTAGTAGCGGATCGTCAGCGCCCGTCCCGTCTCCAGCCCCTCGCGGATCACGGCGGTGGTGGCCTGCTCCTGCCGGGAGACCTCGACGGCGACCCCGCCCGCCCCCGCGTCCCCGACGGCCCGCTCGATCTTCGCCGTCGCGCGCAGCACGGCGTTCGTGTCGACCATCCCGGGCAGGTCGCCCAGGGTGCGCAGCGCGACGAGCAGCGCGGTGCCCTCCGCGGTGGTGAGCCGCAGCGGGCGGCGCATGCCGGCGTCCTCGGTGACGGTGACGGTGTCCCCGGCGAACGACAGGTCGACCAGGTCGCCCGGGCCGTAGCCGGGCAGACCGCACATCCACAGAAGCTCCAGGTCCCGACGCAGCTGGCGCTCCCCGATCCCGAAGTCGGCGGCGACGTCGGCGAGCGGGATCCCGGGCCGGGCGAGCAGGTAGGGCACGAGCGACAGCAGCCGCGGGAGCCGCTCGGTGAGGCCGGAGCCCGTCACCGGACCGCCTCACGCCACCCTGCGCCCACCCCGTCCGTGGGTGAATCGGCGAGAGCATGCGCCGCGGCGACCCCCGTCCAGGCCCGCCGCACCGCGGCCACGAGCTCCGGCGGTGCCAGCACCACCACGTCCGGCCCGTAGCCGGCGACCCACCGGGCGACGGTGTCCAGGCTGCGCAGGTCGATCTCCAGCTCGTCGCCGCCGTCGGCGGGCCGTACCACCCGGCCCAGCCGGCGCAGGCCGTTCGCCCGGCCCGCCGCGACCCACAGCCGGGCCGTCCCGATCACCGGCGGTAGCGCGACCCCGCGGTCGACGACCGCGAGCAGGTCCACCCCCGGCGGCACCTGGACGGCCTCCGGTGGCCCGAGCGTCGACACCGGCCCGGCGATCCGGGAGAGCCGGAACGAGCGCACGTCCGCCCGGTCGCGGTCGTGGCCCACCAGGTACCAGCGGCCGCGTGCCGACACCACCCCCCACGGTTCCACCGTCCGCCGGCTGACCTCGCCGGTCGGGCCGCCGCGGCGGTGCGGGAACGACACCACCTGACCGGCCTGCACCGCGGCGAGCAGTGGCCCGAACGCCGGTTCGACGGCCCGCACCCGCGCCTGCACCGGCCCGCCGGTCTCGTCGACCTCCACCCCGGCGGCCCGCAGCTTGAGCACCGCGCCGTGCGCGGCCCCGGCCAGCGCCGGGGTGTCCCACAGCCGCGCGGCCAGCGCGACGGCGGCCGCCTCGTCCGGCTCGAGGTCGATCTCGCCCAGCTCGTAGTCGTGACGGGCGATCCGGTAGCCGTCGGTGGTGTCGAACCCGGAGTTACGGCCGGTCTCCAGCGGGACGCCCAGCTCGCGCAGCTCGGTCTTGTCCCGCTCGAACATGCGGAAGAACGCCTCGTCCGTCGCGGCGTCGGCGTAGCCGGGGACGGTGGCGCGGATCTTCTCGGCGGGCAGGAACTGCCGGGTGGACAGCAGGCAGAGCACCAGGTTCACCAGACGCTCGGCCCGGGCGGAGGACACCCCGGCATCGTACGGCGGCGGCCGCTCGCTCGTTGCCGACCTGGGAAGACGGGGCCGCCGTCTCATCCTGCGACACCCCGTTGACCACGCGTCGCGTCCGGCCGACGCTTTCGGACATGAGTACTGCGCAGGGCGAGGGAGCGAGGGAGACGTTCAACCCGTGGACCGTGGTGAACCTGGTGTTCCACCACCTGGCCGAGAACGGGCTGCACCCCGTGCTCGGCGAGACCGGCGACCCGGCCGTCCCGGCGACCGCGTTGCTGCGGGCGATGGGCATCGAGCCGGGCCGCAACGACGAGAGCGTCACCTCGGCGGCGGTGCAGGACGAGCTGGCCGCCCTGCGCGCCCGCTTCCTCGGCGAGAAGTAGGCCCCGCCCGCGCGCCTACAGCGAGGCGATCAGCCGGTCCACACGCTCGTCGACCGACCGGAACGGGTCCTTGCACAGCACGGTGCGCTGGGCCTGGTCGTTGAGCTTGAGGTGCACCCAGTCGACGGTGAAGTCGCGGCCGGCGGCCTGGGCAGCGGCGATGAAGTCGCCGCGCAGCTTGGCCCGCGTGGTCTGCGGCGGGGAGTCCTTCGCCAGCTCGATCTCCCCGTCGTCGGTGACCCGCTCGACCATGCCCTTTCGCTGCAGCAGGTCGAACAGGCCACGGCCGCGGCGGATGTCGTGGTAGGCCAGGTCGAGCTGCGCGACGCGGGCGCTGGACAGGTCCAGGTCGTTGCGTTCGCGGTAGCGCTCGACGAGCCGGTGCTTGATCGCCCAGTCGATCTCGCGGTCGATCAGCGACAGGTTCTGGGCCTCGACGGCGTCCAGGGTGCGGCCCCACAGGTCGAGCACCCGGGTGATCGTGCGGTCCGGCAGCGCCGATCCCCGCGCGGCGACGTGCTCGACGGCGCGGGTGTGGTACTCGCGCTGGATGTCCAGCGCGCTGGCCTCCCGGCCCCCGGCCAGCCGCACGGTGCGACGCCCGGTGAGGTCGTGGCTGATCTCGCGGATGGCCCGGATCGGGTTGTCCAGGGTGAAGTCGCGGAACTGGACCCCGGCCTCGACCATCTCCAGCACCAGGTGCGCCGACCCCACCTTGAGCAGCGTCGTCACCTCGCTCATGTTCGAGTCGCCGACGATCACGTGCAGGCGGCGGTAGCGCTCGGCGTCGGCGTGCGGCTCGTCGCGCGTGTTGATGATCGGCCGCGACCGGGTGGTGGCGCTGGAGACGCCCTCCCAGATGTGCTCGGCGCGCTGGCTCAGGCAGTAGACGGCGCCGCGCGGGGTCTGCAGCACCTTGCCCGCCCCGCAGATGAGCTGGCGGGTGACGAGGAAGGGCAGCAGGACGTCCGCGATCCGGGAGAACTCCCCTGCCCGGGCGACCAAGTAGTTCTCGTGGCAGCCGTAGGAGTTGCCCGCGGAGTCGGTGTTGTTCTTGAACAGGTAGATGTCGCCGCCGATGCCCTCGTCGACCAGCCGCCGCTCGGCGTCGACCAGGAGGTCTTCGAGGATCCGCTCGCCGGCCTTGTCGTGGGCGACGAGCTGGTACAGCGAGTCGCACTCCGCCGTGGCGTACTCGGGGTGACTGCCGACGTCCAGGTAGAGCCGGGCACCGTTGCGCAGGAACACGTTCGACGACCGGCCCCACGACACGACCCGGCGGAACAGGTAGCGCGCCACCTCGTCCGGGGACAGGCGCCGCTGGCCGTGGAAGGTGCACGTGACCCCGAACTCGGTCTCGAGACCGAAGATCCGCCGCTGCATGCTTACCAGCCTAGGCGGTGCACGGGGCCCGAGGGCACCACTGCCAGCGGCCGTTTCCCTGCCGTCACATCACCGCACGTGACGGCGGTTGCGCCGGGTGACGGACGGTGGCCGGTGCGGCGGCGGTCGCGCCACTAATGTCTGCGCGATGAAGCGGCTCCTGCGGCTGGTCGACCCGGTCAACGACGTCGACCGCGGCATCTCGCACCGCATCGCGGCGCTGCCCCCGAGCCGGCTCGACGCGATGATGAAGGGCCTCACGACCTCGGCCAACCACAGCCTCCTGTGGTTCGCCATCGCCGCCGGTCTCGCGCTGCGCCGCGGCGCCACCCGTAAGGCCGCCGCGCGCGGCGTGCTCGCCATCGCGCTGGCCAGCAGCAGCGCGAACGCCGTGTGCAAGCCGCTGCTCCCCCGCCGCCGCCCCGCCGCCGCGGAGCTGCCCGCCTACCAGACGCTGACCTCGCCGCCGACGTCGTCGTCGTTCCCCTCGGGGCACGCGGCGTCGGCCGCCGCGTTCGCGACCGCCGTCGGGCTGGAGAGCCCGCGGCTCGGGCTGGCGCTGGCCCCGCTCGCCGCCGCTGTCGGCTACTCCCGGGTGCACGTCGGCGTGCACTGGGCATCTGACGTCGCCGCGGGCGCCGCGCTGGGCGTCGGCGTGGCCGCGCTCACCCGGCGCTGGTGGCCGGTGCGCCGCACCGACGAGGCGCGGGCCCGTCCCGTCGACAGCGTGCCGGCGCTTCCCGACGGCGAGGGCCTGCTCATGATGGTCAACCAGTTCTCCGGCGACCCGAACTACGACCCCGTCGCCGACGTCGCCCGCGTCCTGCCCCGCGCGGAGATCCTCACCGTGCAGCGCGGCCGCAGCATCGACGGGCAGCTCGAGGCCGCGCTGCACCGCCGCACCGACGAGATCGGGTCCCGGATCAAGGCGCTGGGGGTGACCGGCGGCGACGGGTCGGTCGGCGCCGGGGCCGCGGTCGCGGAGCGCTACGGGCTGCCGCTGGTGGTGGTGCCGCTGGGCACCCTCAACCACTTCGCCCGCGACGTCGGCGTCTACGACCTGCAGGAGGTCGACGACGCCACGCGCGCGGGGCAGGCGGTCGCCGTCGACCTGGGGGTGGTGGAGGTCCACCCGCGGACGGGCTCGGACGACGAGGTCGTGCGGATCCGGACGTTCCTCAACACCGCGAGCATCGGCTCGTACCCGGAGCTCGTGCGGCTGCGGGAACGTTGGCAGCCGCGGTTGGGCAAGTGGCCGGCGTTCGTCGCGGCGCTGATGGTGGTGCTGCGCCGGGCGCAGCCGGTGCACGTGCGGTTCCTCGGCGAGTGCCGGACGGTGTGGTTCCTGTTCGTCGGCAACGGCCCGTACCACCCCCGGGGCATGGTGCCGGCGTGGCGGCCGACGCTGGACTCGGGACTGCTCGACGTGCGGTGGATGCGCGCCGACGTCCGCTTCTCCCGGCTGCGGGTGATGGCCGCACTGATCTTCGGGGCGCTCGGGCACAGCCGTGTGTACGGGCAGTGCGAGGTGCCGGAGCTGGATGTGGAGCTGCAGGTGCCCGGGATGCTGGCGACCGACGGTGAGGTCGTCGAGTACAGCGGCCGCTACACGTTTCGGGTGGCGCAGCGCCGGGTGCCGGTCTACCGGCGCGACGAGCGGCGCTGGTCCGGACGGTCGCGGCCGTACCTGGGGTGAGGCCGGTCACGGCGGTTAACGCCCCGCTTCCCCGGACGCGATAACGCTGGGGCCACCGCCCCCGACCTGCCGGCACGGTCCCGACCGGGCCGTGCCGGCACTCTCCCGCAGCAATCCGGAGACGATGGACATGATGAGCATCTCGGTCTCGGCGCGCGCCCTGGTCGCCGCCCGGGCGGTCGACCCGGAGGTCTCGACGGCCGCCGTCCGCGCCGCCGTGGAGGTGGCGCTTGCCGATCAGCGGCGGGAGCTGGAGATCCGGCAGGCCGCGATGTCCCACGACGCGGGGATCGCCGACGCCCGGCCCTGAGGGCCCCGCTGGCCGTGCCCGCCGTTCCGGTCGGCGGAGCACGGCCTCTCCCGTCAGCGGTCGCCGCCCTGTGTCGAGCGCGCGTACCCGTGTGGCGGCCGGCGTCGCGGCGTGGGCCGCGGGTCCGGTTCCGCGCGGGGCAGACGCGCATCGAGGTGAACCTGACCTGCGCCGACGGTCGCCCCGTCGCCGCTGGCGTGACGACGGCTGAACAGCAACCGGTCAGCCGCCCGACCCGTAGGACCGAGTGAGGATCTCCAGGTTGTGTCCCTCCGGCGAGTCGAAGTAGAGCCCCCGACCGCCGTCGTTGTGGTTCTCCCCCTCCTGACCGTGCCCGGGGTCCGCCCACGTCGGCAGCCCGCGCTCCTTCAGCCGCTGCGCCGTCGCGGCGAACTCGTCGTCGCCGACGAGGAACGCGTAGTGCTGCGGAACGACCTCGGTCGACTCCATGAAGTCCAGGCTCACCCCGTTCGCCATGGTCACGACCGCGAACGGGCCGAAGCCGACGGGCTCCGGCAACCCGAGGATCTCGGTGAGGAAGCGGGCTCCGGCCCAGCGGTCGGGGCTTGCGACGATGGTGTGGTTCAGCTCGGCCATACCCCACGATGCGACCTCGACCACGGTCGAGGTCAAGGGCCGCGTGCGCCCCGCCCGAAGGAGATCGATGCCCGACCCCGCGGTGCTGCTGCGGTCCGCCGCGCTCGACGGCACGGTCACCGACGTCCTCGTCGACGCCGGCACCGTCGCCGCGATCGGCCCGGACCTGCCCGCCCCGGCGGGCGCCCAGGTCGTCGCCCTCGACGGGCGGGTGCTGCTACCCGGGTTGTGGGACGCGCACGTGCACTTCGACCAGTGGACGCTCGCCCGCAGGCGCCTCGATCTCGGGCCGGCCCGGTCCGCGGGCGAGGCGGCCGCGCTGGTCGCCGCCCGGCTGCGGACGGATCCGCCCGAGGCGGGAACCGCGCTGGTCGGGCACGGGTTCCGCGACGCGCTGTGGTCCGATGCGCCGCACCGCGACCTGCTCGACCCGGTCACCGGTGCCGTACCGGTCGTGCTGGTGGCCGCGGACCTGCACTGCTGCTGGCTCAACTCGGCCGCCGCCGCCCGCTACGGCATGGCGGACCATCCCACCGGGCTCGTCCGCGAGCGGGACTGGATGCCGATCATGATCGATGTGCGGTCCACCGTGCGTCGACCGCTGGTGCGCCGAGGCGGGCCGGGCCGCGGCCGCGCGGGGCGTCGTCGGCATCGTCGACTACGAGGCGCCGTGGCAGCTCGACGCCTGGGCCGCCCGGATCGCCGGGGGCGCCGACGCGCTGCGGGTGGTGGCGTCGGTGTGGCCGGAGGCGCTCGACGGCTCCGACGGGCCGATCGCCCGAAATCTGCGCAGCGGCGACGTCGTGCCGGGCTCTCGCGGGTTGCTGACGATGGGGCCGCTGAAGGTCGTCACCGACGGCTCGCTCAACACCCGTACGGCCTGCTGCGACGACCCCTACCCCGGGCTGACCGGCCCGCGGGCCCGCGGCGTGTTGCTGGTGGCACCGGATGAACTGTTGCCGCTCGTGCGCCGCGCCGCCCGGCACGGGATCGACGCGGCGGTGCACGCGATCGGCGACCGGGCCAACGCGCTCGTGCTCGACGCCTTCGCCGCTCTCGCAACGCCGGAAGAGGTCGCGTCGCCGGGCCCGGTCAGGGTGCCGACCCGGCGCATCGAGCACGCTCAGCTCCTGCGCGACGTCGACCCGGCCCGGTTCGCCGCGCTCGGGGTGGTGGCCAGCGTGCAGCCCGCGCACGTGCTCGACGACCGCGACGTCGCCGACCGGCTCTGGCCCGGCCGCACCGCCCGGGCCTTCCCCTACCGCACCCTGGTCGACGCCGGCGTCGAGATCGTTCTCGGCTCCGACGCGCCCGTCGCGCCGCTCGATCCGTGGATCACGATCGCCGCTGCGGTGCACCGCAGCGGCGACGACCGGCCGTCGTGGCATCCCGAGCAGGAGATCCCGCTGCCGGTCGCGCTCGCCGCGTCCACCGGGCCCGACGGCCCGGTGCGCGTGGGCCGCCGCGCCGACCTGTGCGTGACCGACCTGGACCCGGCCGCGGTGCCCGCCGCGACCCTGCGCGCCATGCCGGTCGCCGGCACGCTGCTCGGCGGGCGCTGGACCCACCGCGTCGGGATCTGACCCCTCAGCCGGTGCGGTCCTCCGCGCCGCTCGCCGCCGGCGCGTCGTCGCCGCCCCTCTCCTGGTCCGCGTCCGGGGTGCCGCGGTTCTCCGAAGGCAGCAGGCCACGCAGCGTCGCCCCGGTGATCCGCCGGAACGCCCGGCGCGGCAGCCGCGCGCGGTCCAGCACCGCGACCTCCAGCGCGCTCACCCCGAGCACGCGCGCCGCGGCGGGGCCGTTTCCGGCGGGGCCGGGCGCCGGTGCCGACTGCAGGGCCTTGACGGCCACCGCGAGGGCGTCGGCCAGCGCGGCGCCTGCCTGGTAGGAGCCGCGGAGGCTGGAGCTGATCGGGTCGGTCTGCCCGCCCATCACGACGAACTGCGGCTCGTCCGTGATCGAGCCGTCGTAGGTGATCCGGTAGAGCTGGTCGCCCGCGGGCTCCGCCCCGACCTCGGCGACGCACAGCTCGACCTCGAACGGCTTCTGCTGCTCGATGAACGAGGGCCCGAGGAACTGGGCGTAGGCGTTGGCCAGCCAGCGGCCGGTGACGTCGCGCCGGTCGTAGGAGTAGCCGCGGATGTCCGCGAGCCGGACGCCGTTGGTGCGCAGCGACTCGAACTCGTTGTACCGGCCGACGGCCGCGAACCCGATCCGGTCGTAGATCTCCGAGACCTTGCGCAGCGACGGCGAGTGGTTCTCCGCGACGAACAGCACACCATCGGCGAAGGTGAGCACCACGACGCTGCGGCCACGGGCGATCCCCTTGCGGGCCAGCTCCGAGCGGTCGCGCAGGAGCTGGTCGACGGAGGAGTAGAACGGCATCGTCACGGGGCGGCTCCAGGGTGCGCAGGGGAGGAGAGCAGCGGGGGCACGGAGGAGAGTCAGCCGCCGGGCCGCGCGGTGCGACCGTTCACCACGGCCGTGGTGACCTCGGCGATGTCGGCGTCCGGGTGGCGCACCGCGCCGTCGACGGTGATCGAGACCACCACCGGGTAGATGTGGCGGATCAGGTCCGGCCCGCCCGTTGCGGAGTCGTCGTCCGCGGCGTCGTAGAGCGACTCGACGGCCGTGCGGACCGCGCCGCCCAGGTCCGCCGCGGGGTCGTGCAGCTTCTTGAGCGCCCCGCGGGCGAACACCGAGCCGGAGCCGACCGCGTGGAAGCCCAGCTTCTCCTCGTAGCGGCCGCCGGTGGCGTCGAACGTGACGATCCGCCCGGCCGTCGTCGGGTCCGCGGCGTCCGTGTCGTACCCGGCGAACAGCGGGATGACGACGAAGCCCTGCAGCGCGGCGCCGAGGTTCCCGCGGACCATCGCGGCCAGCTGGTTCGCCTTGCCGTCGAGCGACAGCGGCACGCCCTCGATCTTCTCGTAGTGCTCGAGCTGGACGGTGAACAGCCGCACCATCTCGACCGCGATGCCGGCCGACCCGGCGATCCCGACCGCGGAGAAGGAGTCGGTGATGAACACCTTCTCGATGTCGCGCTGGGCGATCATGTTGCCCATCGTGGCGCGCCGGTCACCGGCGATGACGACACCGCCTGCGAAGGTCAGCGCGACGATGGTCGTGCCGTGCGGCACGTCCAGGCCCGGGGTGCGCGGGGCCGCGGTGTGCCCCCGGAGGTCGATCCCCTCGGGCATCCGGCCGGGGAGCAGGTGCGGGGCCGTGGCCGCCAGGTAGTCCGTGAACGAGGTGCAGCCGGGCTGCACGCCCGTGCCGAGCACGCTGGGGTTCGGCAGCCGGGGCTCGGGGAACGACATGTGCCTCTCGATCTACGACGGCGGGGATGGGATGAGGGTGGTACGGACCCGGCCCCCGCGTGCGCGGGGGCCGACGGGGGACGAGACCGGGGCCGACATCGAACCGGCGCGTGCGGTGGGTGTTCCCCGGTCTCGTCCCCCCGGTAGGGGGAGGCTACTCGCCGCCCTTCTGGACGTAGGCGCGGACGAAGTCTTCGGCGTTCTCCTCGAGCACGTCGTCGATCTCGTCGAGGATCGTGTCGACGTCCTCTCCGAGCTTCTCCCGCCGCTCCTGTCCGGACGCCTCGGCGCCCGTGCCGTCTTCGTCGTCCCCGCCACCGCCGCCCTGACGCTTGGTCTGCTCCTGCGACATGACGTCTCCTCCTCGGGCCTGTCCCACCGCACGCCCCGGACCGACGGGGCGCCCGGTGGGATCCGGTGACCGAACCCTACCGAGGAGACCGACGAAAAGCGCGAGGCCGTGCTCACGCCGAGGCGCCGGTGCGGTCCACGAGAGGCACTCAGCCGCGCGTGAGCGCCTCCACCAGCTCCTCCGCCGTGCGCGAGGCGTCGATGAGCTCGCCCACGTGCCGGCGGGTGCCCCGCATCGGCTCCAGGGTGGGGATGCGCACCAGCGACTCGCGGCCCAGATCGAAGATCACCGAGTCCCAGGACGCGGCAGCGACCTGCGTGGGGTAGCGCTCCAGGCAGCGGCCGCGGAAGTAGGCGCGGGTGTCGGTCGGCGGGGTGGTCATCGCGGCCAGCACGGCGTCCTCGTCGACCAGCCGCGTCATCGAGCCGCGGGTGACGAGGCGGTTGTAGAGGCCCTTGCCCATCCGCACGTCCGCGTACTGCAGGTCGACCAGCTGCAGCCGCGGCGCGTCCCAGGTCAGCCCGTCACGCTCGCGGTAGCCCTCGAGCAGGCGCAGCTTCGCGGGCCAGTCGAGGCGGTCCGCGCAGCTCAGCGGGTCCCGGGTCAGGTCGTCGAGGACCGTGCCCCACAGCTCCAGGACCTCGGCGGTGTCCGCGTCGACGTCGGCGCCGAGGGTGTTCTCGACGTGCTTGGCGGCCTTCTCGAAGTAGGCCCGCTGCAGGTCCAGACCGGTGACCTTGCGGCCGTCGGTCAGCTCGATCGTCGTCTTCAGCGACGGGTCGTGGCTGATCCGGTGGACCGATCGGACGGGCTCGGCCAGCCGCAGCTCGTCGAACCGGACGCCCTTCTCGATCATGTCGAGGACCAGCGCGGTGGTGCCGACCTTGAGCAGCGTCGAGTACTCCGACAGGTTCGCGTCGCCGATGATCACGTGCAGGCGGCGGTACTTGTCGGCGTCGGCGTGCGGCTCGTCGCGGGTGTTGATGATCCCGCGCTTGAGCGTGGTCTCCAGGCCGACCTCGACCTCGATGTAGTCGCTGCGCTGCGAGAGCTGGTAGCCCGCCTCGTCACCGGAGGCGCCCCGCCCGACCCGGCCGGCGCCGACGATCACCTGCCGGGAGACGAAGAACGGCGTGAGCCCCGCGACGATCGACGGGAACGTGGTCTGGCGGGCCATGAGGTAGTTCTCGTGGGAGCCGTAGCTGGCGCCCTTGCCATCGACGTTGTTCTTGTACAGCTGCATGCGCGGGGCGCCGGGGACGGTGGCGGCGCGCATCGCGGCCTCCTCCATCACCCGCTCCCCCGCCTTGTCCCAGATGACGACGTCGCGCGGGATGAGGACCTCGGGCGTGGAGAACTCGGGGTGGGCGTGGTCGACGTAGAGCCGGGCACCGTTGGTGAGGATGACGTTGGCGGCGCCGAGGTCGTCGAGCTCGGACTCGTTGGGCGAGGCCATGGTGGGCGCGGACAGGTCGAACCCGCGCGCGTCGCGCAGCGGCGACTCCACCTCGTAGTCCCAGCGGGCCCGGCGCGAGCGCGGGATGTCCGCGGCCGCCGCGTAGGCCAGCACGACCTGGGTCGAGGTGATCACCGGGTTGGCCGTGGGATCACCGGGCACGGAGATCCCGTACTCGACCTCGGTGCCCATGATGCGCCGGGCCGTCACGGGCGGGCCGCCCTCATCGCAACACAGCCGGGCCGTCCTGCAAGCGCCAGTCATGACGCGAGCGTAACGCGTGTCCTGTGGAGCAACGCCGTCATGACTGGTCGTCGCGCGTGAGGACGCAGTGGCGATGATGACGTCATGGAGGTCGATCCCGCGGCGGAGGCCGTCGCCGTCTACGACGAGGCGGGCGCGGTGGCGGGCGTCGCACCGCGCGGCGAGGTGTACGCGCGGTCGCTGTGGCACGGGGTGGGCGGGGTGCTGCTGCGCAGCGGCGACGGGCATCGGGTCTACGTCCACCGGCGGTCGGTGACGAAGCTGGTGATGCCCGGGCTGCACGACTGCTGGGCGGGCGGGGTGATCGGGCCCGGCGAGGACCCGGCGGGCACCGCGGCGCGGGAGCTGGCCGAGGAGCTCGGCGTGACCGGCGTGCCGCTCACGCCGCTGTTCACGCTGGTCTACGACGAGGGTCCGGGCGGGCTGCGCAGTCACCTGTTCGCGTTCGAGGCGCGCTACGACGGGCCGGTGCGCCACCAGCCCGAGGAGGTCGCCGACGGGTGGTGGATGCCGGTCGCTGCGCTGCGGGCACGGCTGGCGGATCCGGCGTGGCCATTCGTGCCGGACGGCCGGATGCTCGTCGAGCGCTGGTTCGCCGACCAGGAGGCCGGCGGGGGGTAGCGGCTACCCGGCGTCCACACGGGTGGCTGTCGCTGTCCGCAGGCCAGACCGCGGTATCGGACAGGTGTGCGACCAGGGCGTCGCTGATCTCGCGCAGCACGCGCTGCTGGTCGCGGTCGAGTGCGTCGAACAGGTCGGCCCGGACGGCCTCGACGTGCCCGGGCGCCGACTCCTCCAGCTTGGCCAGGCCTTCGGGCGTGAGCTCGGCGAACGCCCCGCGCCGGTCCTCGGCACACGCGCGGCGGCGCACCCAGCCCGCCGCCTCCAGCCGCGCGACCGCATGGGAGAGCCGGCTGCGCGACGACAGCGACGAATCGGCGAGCTGGCTCATCCGCAGCGTCCGGTCCGGTGCCTCGGAGAGGCGGACGAGGATCTCGTAGTAGGCGTGCGGGAGCCCGGCGTCGCGCTGCAACTGGCGCTCGAGGCGGTCGAACAGCAGGCGCTGGGCGGTGAGGAAGGCGCGCCATGTCTGCTTGCTCGTCCTCGTCGAGCCAGCGTGTGTCGGCGGTCACGGTCGAAGCCCCCGGAAATAGTTGAGATGTCAACGCGTTAGACATAGTGTCGCTCTCAACGGCTGAGAGTTCAACTAAGTAGGAAGGTCACCATGACTGCCCCCACCAGCACCCGGATTCCTGGCTACGTGGTCGGCACCTGGGACATCGACCCGGTGCACTCCGATGTCTCCTTCACCGTGCGGCACATGATGGTGAGCAAGGTACGCGGTCGTCTCGGCACGTTCAGCGGTGAGATCGTCACCGCGCCGGAGTTCACCGAGTCGGTGGTGACCGCCACCGTCGACGCCAGCTCCGTGGACACCGGCAACGCCCAGCGCGACGGCCACATCCGCACCGCCGACTTCTTCGAGGTCGAGAACCACCCGACGTGGTCGTTCCGCAGCGCCGCCATCCGCCCCGACGGCGACGACTACGCCCTCGACGGCGAGCTGACGATCAAGGGCGTGACCCGGCCCGTCACCTTCTCCCTCGAGGTCAACGGCTTCGGCCCGGACGCCTACGGCGGCACCCGCGCCGGCTTCTCGGCCACCACCACGATCAACCGCAGCGACTTCGGCGTCGACATCTCCATGCCGCTCGACGGCGGCGGGGTCGTCGTGAGCGAGAAGGTCCAGGTCGCCCTGGAGATCGAGGCGGTTCTGCGCCAGTCCTGACCCGCCACCGGGCCGCACCGGCCCGCTGAGCGAAAGCGGCGTTCGCAAGGTTGGACCTTGCCGACGCTGCTTTCGCTCGTTCCGGTCCGACCCGGTCCGACTGCGGTCCGACTCCGTGCGCGCGTCGGGCCGACGCCCCGGCCGGGGCCATCCGCCGCGAGTCGGCACGTTTGCCGCCGCGAGTCGGCACGTTTGCCGCCGCGAGTCGGCACGTTTGCCGCCGCGAGTCGGCACGTTTGCTGCCGCGAGTCGACACCCCTTGCGGGCGCTGGCAGCGGTGGATGCACCGAACGCCACTCTTGGTGCATCGGAGCATCGCGCCCGGCGGCGCGCTACCGTCGGTCCCGTGGGCTACCGCGAGCATCCCGTGCCGCTTCGGTGGCGCGGCCTCGCCGAGTGCGTGTGGACCTCGGCGGCGCCTGCCGCGGCCGAGGTGATCGACGTGCTGCCCGACGGCTGCATGGACCTCGTCTGGTCCGGCGCGGAGCTGTTCGTCGCCGGGCCGGACACCGCGCCGCACCCGTTCGAGCGGACGGCGGGCGTCGCGGCGACGGGCTGCGGTTCCTCCCCGGGGTCCTGCCCGCGCTGCTCGACGTGCCGGCTGCGGCCCTGCGTGACGCGCGCGTTCCGCTGGACGCGCTGCACCCCGCACTCGCCCGGCGCGTGTGTCGCGGCACTGGCCGCGGGCGGACCCGCCGCGCCGGCTCTCACCGCCCTGGCGGCCCGGCTCCCGGGCGCCGCGCCTGAACCCGGGCTGCGCGCGGCCGCGACGGCGGCTGGCGCGGCGGTGGCTCGGCCGCGGAGGCTGCGGACGACGCTCGGCTGGACCACCCGCACCCTGCACCGCCGCTGCCTCACCGCGTTCGGCTACGGGCCGTCGGTGCTGCGCCGGGTGCTGCGGTTCCGTCGGGCGGTCGCCCTGCTGCGGGCCGGCGTGGCCCCGGCCGAGGTCGCCGCCCAGGCCGGGTACGCCGATCAGCCGCATCTGTCCCGCGATGTCCGCGCGTTCGCGGGCGTCTCCCCCGCTCGGCTGGCGCCGTCACGCGCCGAGTAGAGCTGTCACACCCCGAGTAGGACTGTCGCAACTGCTGAGGGGGGTGCGACGACTGGAGTCGGTGTGCGACGACGCCGCGGAGGGTGCGGCAGAGCGGCGGCCCGGCCCTGGTCGGGACCGCTCGGTCGCCCGCTCCGCTACCGGACCGCCACAGGACTGCTCCTGACCAGGGCTTCAGCCGGCTGCGGACGCCGGAAAGCAGCGCGAACAGGTCGACGCCCGTGCCGTCCGGGTCGTGGACGGTGGCGTAGCGCATCCCCCAGAACGCGTCGAACGGGGCCAGCTCACCGTGGTGCCCGGCCGCCGTGAGCTGGTCGTAGGCGGCGTCGACCGCGGCTGGGTCGGGCAGCGCGAAGGCCAGGCTCACCCGGCCACCACCCGTACCCGGCTTCCACGCCGGATGGAAGCTCGCGATCGTCTCCTCGGTGTCGAACGCCAGCCGTAGCCCACCCGGGAGAGCGACGTCGACGTGCGGCTCCGCGTCGGCCGCCGTCGGGATGTCCAGGCCCAGCAGCCGGTAGAACGCGAGCGCGCGCGCCATGTCGGCGACGACGATGCCCACCACGGCCGGTTTCGCGTCTGTGATCATGCGGCGACGCTACGGCCGGCGGTGCGGCGGCGTCGTGAACGGATCGGACACCGGTCCCCTGTAGAACCAGCGGCCACCCGACCGGCCGAAGGCGCTGTCCTCCGCGACGACCCCGGTCCGGTGGTGGGCGCGGAACGCCACGGTGCCTGCGGTGTCGAACAGCCCGCCGCCGGTGCTGCCCAACACCTCCAGCCCCGTCCACGACGTCGCGGTCCGGCTCCACCCGGCGTGGGCGCGTACTCGGGTGCCAGGTCTCGCGCAGGTAGGTCGCATCACCGACGGCGGTCCTCCCGTGGGCCGCCCCGATCGGGCCCGGCCGGCAACGCCGGTGGCCCGGCCCCACGCAGGGACCGGGCCACCGGGGCGCGCGGTGCTACAGGTACTGGCCGGTGTTGCTCGCGGTGTCGATCGCCCGACCCGACTCCGCGTTCTTGCCCGTGACCAGGGTGCGGATGTAGACGATCCGCTCGCCCTTCTTGCCCGAGATCCGCGCCCAGTCGTCCGGGTTCGTGGTGTTGGGCAGGTCTTCGTTCTCGGCGAACTCGTCGACGATCGCGTCGAGCAGGTGCTGCACCCGCAGACCGGGCTGCCCGGTCTCGAGCACCGACTTGATCGCCGCCTTCTTCGACCGGTCCACGATGTTCTGGATCATCGCCCCGGAGTTGAAGTCCTTGAAGTACAGGGTCTCCTTGTCACCGTTGGCGTAGGTGACCTCCAGGAACCGGTTCTCCTCGGTCTCGTCGTACATCCGCTCGACCACGCGCTGGATCATCGCGGTGATGCACGACTTGCGGTCGCCCGCGAACTCGGCCAGATCGTCGTCGTGGATCGGCAGCGTCTTCGTGAGGTACTTGGAGAAGATGTCCTGCGCCGCCTCGGCGTCCGGCCGCTCGATCTTGATCTTCACGTCGAGCCGCCCGGGCCGCAGGATGGCCGGGTCGATCATGTCTTCCCGGTTCGAGGCGCCGATGACGATGACGTTCTCCAGGCCCTCGACGCCGTCGATCTCGCTCAGCAGCTGGGGCACGATCGTCGTCTCGACGTCGCTGGACACGCCCGATCCGCGGGTGCGGAAGATCGAGTCCATCTCGTCGAAGAACACGATCACCGGGGTGCCGGCCGAGGCCTTCTCCCGGGCCCGCTGGAAGATCAGCCGGATGTGCCGCTCGGTCTCGCCGACGAACTTGTTGAGCAGCTCCGGGCCCTTGATGTTGAGGAAGAACGACTTCGCCTCGTTCGGGTTGTCCCCGCGCGCCGCCGCGACCTTCTTGGCCAGCGAGTTCGCCACCGCCTTCGCGATGAGCGTCTTGCCGCAGCCGGGCGGGCCGTAGAGCAGCACGCCCTTGGGCGGGCGCAGCTCGTACTCGCGGAACAGCTCGGCGTGCAGGAACGGCAGCTCGACCGCGTCGCGGATCTGCTCGATCTGCCGGAACAGGCCGCCGATGTCCTCGTACGCGACGTCCGGCACCTCCTCCAGCACGAGGTCCTCGACCTCGGCCTTCGGCACCCGCTCGTAGGCGTAGCCGGCCTTGGTGTCGACCAGCAGCGAGTCGCCCGGCTTGAGCGGGACGAACGCCGGGTCGTCCGGTGGGAGGGTCAGCGGCGCGGCGAGCCACACCACCCGCTCCTCGTCCGCGTGCCCGACGACCAGCGCGCGGCCGGCGAGCTCGACGGTCGGCTCCGACAGGACCTCACGCAGCCCGCACACCTCGCCGGTGCGCTCGTAGTCGCCGGCTTCGACGACGGTGAGCGCCTCGTTGAGCCGCACGGTCTGCCCCGACTGCAGCGTCTCGGCCTCGACCGCCGGGGACACCGCGACCCGCATGCGCCGGCCGGAGGTGAACACGTCCACGGTCTCGTCGGGGAACCGGGTCAGGAAGACGCCGTACCCGCTGGGCGGCTGCGCCAGCCGGTCGACCTCCTCGCGGAGCGCGACGAGCTGGGCCCGCGCCTCCTTGAGGGTCTCGGTGAGCTTCTCGTTGCGGGCCGACAGCTGGGCGAGGCGTCCGGCTGACTCGGCGAGCCGCTGCTCCAGGATGCGGACGTGCCGCGGGGATTCGGTGATCTTGCGCCGTAGGAGCGCGACCTCTTCTTCGAGGAAGCGGATCTGGGCGGCGGCCTCAGTCGGGCTGAGTTCGCCATGACCGTGCGCGTCGCCCGGGCCATGTCTGCCGGGACCGTCGTAGTGGTTCACGGCATCCTCCCTCCGTGTTCCGTTTCCATACGGTACCTGCGAACGAGGTTCTGAATGCTGCGGCGAACCGGTGATCCATCACTCAGCCGGACGGCACCTTGACGCGGCGTCGTCGTTCCTCTCCGGTGACGGACCCGATGTGCCGAACTGCTCCGAACGGTGTCAGCGACCGGTCGGACGGCGCTGTGGCCGGGGTGGAACCACCCCCTCGGCCAGTCTACGGGCCGTCACCAGGAACGCTGTGTGACCGATCATGCGATGCTCCGGCCGGACCGCCAGACCCACCACGTGCCAGGGCCGGACCAGCGATTCCCAGGCCTGCGGCTCGGTCCAGCACTGTTGTTCGCGCAGCGCCTCGGTCAGCCGGGAGAGCTGAGTGGTTGTCGCTACGTAACCGACGAGGACACCACCGGGCACGAGCGCTGCCCGGACCGTGTCGAGGCACTCCCAGGGCGCGAGCATGTCGAGCGCAACCCGGTCGACGGGCTCCGCGGCGCAATCGTGGGTGTTCAGATCACCCGAGCGGAGCACCCAGTTCGGGGGAACCCGACCGAAGAAAGTCTCCACATTGCGCCGTGCGTGTTGCAGGTGGTCGTCGCGGATCTCGTAGGAGATCACCGCGCCGGCGGACCCTACCGCCTGTAGCAGCGAACAGGTCAGCGCTCCCGACCCGGCGCCGGCCTCCAGCACGCGAGCGCCGGGGAACACGTCGCCCCACATCAGGATCTGGGCGGCGTCCTTGGGATAGATGACCTGCGCACCGCGGGGCATCGAGAGGACGTAGTCGGCCAGCAGAGGACGCAGCGCCAGGTAGGGCGTGCCGACGGGGGACACGACGACGCTGCCCTCCGGCTTGCCGATCAGGTCGTCGTGGGCCAGGCCGCCGCGGTGGGTGTGATACTGCCCACCTTCCTCGAGGGTGAGCGTGTAGTGACGGCCCTTGGGGTCGGTGAGCTGGACGCGGTCGCCTGCGCGGAAGGGGCCGCCGCGGGCGAGCGGGTCCGGACGTGGTGGGCCGCCGTTGCGGGCTTCGACGGGTGCGGGCGCCCCGGTCTCCCGGGCGGCGGACCCGGCACCGCCGTCGGTCGTGTCGGAACCGGTCGCCGAGAGCGCGGCCTCGTCGGGTCCGGGGTCGCGGAGCGGCGGGTCGAGCAGTTCGGACACGACGCCACGCTATCCGGGTCGGAGGATCGCGCTGCGGGCCGGTCCCGGGTGCCGGGTCAGCCGGTGGGGTCGGGTGTGGGCAGCAGCCTCCACTGCCCGTCGACGCGGCGCAGCGCGTTCGTCACCACGGGCCGCCGTCCCGACACCTCCACCGACCACGCCACGGTCGCGGCGTCGCCGTCGACGTCGACGCGCTCGACCGACAGCGTGTCGGCGATCGTCGCCGCACCCTGCGCGACGCCGGACCCGGCGTAGAGGGTCGCGATGGCGGCCTCGCAGCTCGGGGCCCGGGTGCCGCGGCGGGCGAGCTCGTCGAGGAGCCGCTGGTTGGTCTCGGGGGCGTTGAGCGCGCAGGCGGTGGCGAAGTCGCCGTCGGCGACGGCGCGCAGGTAGGTGCGGAACACGGTCTCCACCGCGGCCCGGTCCTCGGCGGTCCCGTTGCCGGGAGCGGGCTGCGTGACCGGGGCGAGGGGGGCGCGCGAGACCGGCGTCGACGGGGGTGCGAGTGACGTGGTGGGCGCCGCGGTCGCGCTCAGGGCCGGCGTGCCGGTCGGCGGTGTGAGGGCGGGGGGCGTCGAGGAGCCGCATCCGCCCACGGTCACGCCGGCCGCAAGAGCAGCGACGATGCGGGCTCGGGCAGCGGCGCCGAACCTCGGCAGGCGGTTCATCGCGGTCACCGTAGCGCCGCGACCGCGGACGACCCCGCCAGGCCGGACTTCGCGCCACCATCCCGACTGGGCGCCACCTTCCACGACCCTGCGCCTGCCGCAACAAGCGCTGAGTGCGGGCAGCTGGCGCTATGTCGGGCAGCTGGCGCTATGTCGGGCAGCTGGCGCGAAGTCGGGACGCCAGCGCGAAGTCGGGGATCCGGCGCTCCGTGCGGGGACTCGGCGCGGGCCTACGCGTCTGTCTTTGACCCCGCGCCACTGTCCTGACGCGGTGCCACTCCCCTGCGCTGCGCGCCCGCCGTAACCGACGCTCGTTGTTGGGAGCCGGCGCGAGGTCGAGGAGCCGGCGCGAGGTCGAGGAGCCGGCGCCCACTGCGGGGACTCCGCGCGGGGCCTGCCCGCTGCAGGACTGCGCTTCTCCTCTGACCCCGCGCCATCTTCGTGACTGGGCGCCAGCTCCGACGACTCCGCGCCTGCCACCGCTGGCGCTCGGTGCACAGAGCTGGCGCTCAGTGAGAATCCGGTGCGCTTGCGAAAGCTCGGCCGGGGTCCGGGGTCGTCGCGCTCGTGGGAGCGCGCGCGATGTCGGCATCCGCCGGCCCTGGAGGTCGGCGCCGTGGCGGGAAGTGTCGTACCCCTGCCCTACCGTGACCGACATGCCGCAGACGCAGTGCACCGCCGGGTCGGAGGGGCTCGCGTCGCCCGGGAAGCCGGGCGACGTCCCGCGCCGCCCCGCGCTGTCGCCGTCGCGCGCGAACGACTTCAAGCAGTGCCCGCTGCTGTACCGGTTCCGGGCGATCGACCGGCTGCCCGAGGTGCCGACCGCGGCCCAGGCCCGTGGCACGCTCGTGCACGCGGTGCTGGAGCGGCTGTTCCTGCTGCCGGCCGAGGAGCGCACGCCGGAGGCCGCCCGGGCGCTTCTCGGCCCGGCGTGGGCCCAGTTGTGCGCCGACGACCCCGGGCTCCCGGCCGCGCTGTTCGGCGGCTCATCGGGTCCGGACCGCTCCGGACCTGAGCGCCGCGAGGTGGCTGTGCAGGGCGAGGGCATCGTTGCAGCGGACGGTGCGGCACCGAGCGAAAGCGCAGCATCACCTGTCGAGGTGGCGGGCTACGCGGCGGCGCAGGCCGAGCGCACCGCTCCTATGGGCGGTGCCGGACCGGCCGAGCGCACACCACCACCCGGGGTAGCGGACGACGCAGCACGCCTGTGGACCACGGACATCGACGCGAGCACCGACGAACACGTGCCGCGGGGCACGGTGCCCACGGGCAGCACCGGACCAAGCGAGAGCGCGGCCGAGGCAACGGGTGACGCGGCGCATCGGTCGCCCACGGATCGCGACCGGAGCGCCGCCGAACGCGGGTCGACGACGGATGCCGAAGGGGCCAGCGCCGAACCCGGGTCGGCCGCGGGCGTCCAGGCCTGGCTTGCGAGCGCCGGGCGGCTGCTCGACGCCTACTTCGCCCTCGAGGATCCGCGCCTGCTCGAACCGGAGGCCCGGGAGCTGCTCGTCGAGGTCGAGCTGGAGTCGGGGTTGCTGCTGCGCGGGTACGTCGATCGGGTCGACCGCGCGGGCCCGGACGGTGCCACGATCCGGGTGGTCGACTACAAGACCGGTAGCGCGCCCCGGCCGATCGCCGAGGCGCGGGCGCTGTTCCAGATGAAGTTCTACGCGCTGGCGCTGCTGATCCTGCGCGGCGTGCTGCCGAGCGAGCTGCGGCTGCTGTACCTGACCGGCCCCGAGGTCCTGCACTACACCCCGGACGAGGCCCAGCTGCGCCGGTTCGCCCGCACCCTGGAGGCGATCTGGGCCGCGATCCGCACCGCGGGCAGCACCGGCGACTTCAGGCCTAACCCCGGCCCGTCGTGCGGGTGGTGCGGCTACAAGCCGCTGTGCCCGGCGTGGGACGGGGTGCCCCCGCCCTACCCGGGTTGGCCCGAGCCCGCGGTCAGTCCGAGCCGTTCGTCTTGAGCGCGCGGCACGACCGGATGTCGGTGGTGAGGATGGCTTTGGCGCCCAACGCGGCGAGCTGGTCCATGACCTTGTTCGCCTTCGTCCGCTTGACCATGGACCGCACGGCCACCCACTTGTCGTCGTCGAGCGGCGAGATCGTCGGCGCCTGCAGGCCGGGGGTGATCTTCACGGCCGCGTCCTTGACCGTCTTCGGGCAGTCGTACTCCATCATCAGGTACTGGCGGGCCAGCACCACCCCGCGCAGCCGCTCGGTGAACACCCGCTTCATCGCGGCGACCTCGGCGGTCTGCTCGCGGTCCGGGCGGGGTTCGCGCTCGATCAGCGTGGCCTCGCTCTCGGCGATCGGCTCGCCGATCACGATGAGGCCGTGCTGGCGCAGGGTGCGGCCGGACGACACGACGTCCGCGATGGCGTCGGCCAGCCCCAGGTGCACGGAGATCTCCACCGCGCCGTCAAGCTTGACGATCTCGGCGCGGACCCTGGCCCGCGCCAGGTGCGCGCGCACCAGGCGCGGGTACGAGGTGGCGATCCGCTTGCCCTCGAGGTCTACGACGGTCTTGATCTCCCCGTCGTCGAGCGCGGCGTACCGGAACTTGGAGGCGCCGAAGCCCAGCTCGAGCAGGCTCTGCACCTGGCTGCCCGACTCCTCCTTGAGGTCCGCACCGGTCACGCCGAGCTGCAGGTCGCCGGATCCGACGTAGGTCGCGATGTCCTTGGGCCGCAGGTAGAAGAACTCGATGTCGTTCTCCTCGTCCGCGATGCTCAGGTCGCGCGGGTCGGACCGTTGCCGGTACCCGGCCTCGCGCATCATCGTCGCGGCGGGTTCGGCGAGGGTCCCCTTGTTGGGGAGTGCGACGCGGAGCATCGGGTTTCTCCTAGCCAGTGCTGATAGGGCGCGGTGCGGTCGAACGGATACAGCGGGGTGCGGGCCTCAGAGGTACTTGTAGACGTCGGCGAGGTTCAGGCCGCGCCCGATCATGATGACCTGGGCGCGGTACAGAAGCTGGGAGATCTCCTCGGCGAGCGCGTCGTCCGGTTCGTGCTCGGCGGCCAGCCAGACCTCGCCGGCCTCCTCGAGGAGCTTCTTTCCCTGGGCGTGCACCCCGGCATCGAGCGCGGCCACGGTCCCGGATCCGGTCGGGCGGGTGGCCGCCTTCTCGGTCAGCTCGGCGAACAACTCGTCGAACGTCTTCACGGTCACACACATCCCGGGGTCGGTTTCCTTAAGGGTTCCACCTGTCGCTCACAGTGTCCGTCGTCGGATCCGTCACCCGGCCACCGGGGTGCGCGTGCTGAGGCCGCCGGGCAACCGGGTGCGCCGGATGGCCGGGACGGGGCGCCGCGGTCCGGCGTCGGACCGCTCGGCGAGCCGAGCGGCACCAACGGTATCGGGGCCGCGTCGAGCACGGCCGGACGCGCCCGTCAGGCCACCCGCTCCTCGTCCGCCTCGGACGCCGCATGCAGCACCGCGCCCAGCTCGCCCGCGGTCAGTCCCACGAGGTCGTCACGGAACGTACGCCGCGGCCCGGTCGGCACCGGCACCTCGCACGGCACGACGAGGACCGCGGCACCGGCGCGCTCGGCGGCCAGCGCGCCGTTCGGGGAGTCCTCGACGGCCACGCACTCCTCGACCGGGACCCCGAGCAGCTCCGCGGCCCGCACGTAGGGATCAGGAGCGGGCTTGCCCTGCTCGACCTCGTCGCCGCAGACCGTGACGTCGAAGAACTCCCGGCCGATGCCGTCCAGTGCGAGCTCGGTGATCCGGCGCAGGCTGTTCGTCACCAGCGCCGTCGGTATCCCGGCGGCCCGCACGGTGCGCAGGGCGGCGCGGGCACCGGGCCGCCACTCGACGTCGCCCGCGGTGAACAGCTCCTCGGTCCGCGCGACGAGGCGCTCGTAGGTCCACGCGATCCGTTCAGCGGTGGCGGGCACGCCGACGTCGCCGAGCAGCACGACGATGCTCGTGTCGATGTCGACCCCGACGAGCGCGTCGCGCGACGCCGCGTGGAGCGCACCGCCGAGCTCCCGGGCGGTGTCCTGCAGCGAGACGTCCCACAGGCGCTCGGAGTCGATCAGCGTGCCGTCCATGTCCCACAGGACGGCGGCGGGGTATTCAGCCGGCATTGAAGTACTTGGCCTCCGGGTGGTGGGCGACGAGCGCGTCCGTGGACTGCTCGGGGTGCAGCTGCAGCTCCTCGGACAGCGTGACGCCGATGCGGCCGGGCTGCAGCAGGTCGACGAACTTGGTCCGGTCGTCGAGGTCCGGGCAGGCGCCGTAGCCCAGCGAGTAGCGGGCACCGCGGTAGCCGAGCTTGAAGTAGTCCTCGACGTCCGCGGGGTCCTCGGCCGCGACGGGGGCGCCGGTCGGGAACGTGAGCTCCTCGCGGATGCGCCGGTGCCAGTACTCGGCGAGCGCCTCGGTGAGCTGCACGCCCAGGCCGTGCACCTCGAGGTAGTCGCGGTAGGCGTCCTTGGCGAACAGCTCGTTCGCGTAGTCCGCGATGGGCTGCCCCATCGTGACCAGGTGCAGCGGCAGCACGTCCACCTCACCGGCCGCTGCGGCCAGCGCGCGGGGCCGCCAGAAGTCGGCCAGGCACAGGTGCCGGTCGCGACGCTGGCGCGGGAAGGTGAAGCGGGTCCGCTCCCCCGCGTCCGGCCGCGGCTCGGCGAGCACCACCAGCGTGTCGCCCTCGGCGACGGCCGGGAAGTAGCCGTAGACCACGGCCGCCCCCGCCAGCACGCCCTCGGTGGCCAGCCGGTCCAGCCAGTACCGCAGCCGCGGCCTGCCCTGGGTCTCGACGAGCTCCTCGTAGGACGGACCGCCGGCGCGGGACCCGCGCAGGCCCCACTGGCCCAGGAACAGGGCGCGCTCGTCGACGAGCCCGGCGTACTCGGCCACGGCGAGGCCCTTGACGACCCGGGTGCCCCAGAACGGCGGGGTCGGGATCGGGTTGTCCAGCGCGACGTCCGAGCGTTCCGGGAGCGGCCCGGCCACCGCGGCCTCGGCGGCGCGCCGCTTCGCCGCGACCCGCTGCGAGCGCTCGTGGCGCGCCTTGCGCTCGGCCCGTTTCGTCTCCTCCGCCGCGTCGAGGGTCGGCGCGGCGCCGCGGGCGCGGGCCATCGTCGCGTCCATCAGCCGCAGTCCCTCGAAGGCGTCGCGGGCGTAGTCGACGCGGCCCTCGTAGACCTCGCTGAGGTCGTTCTCCACGTAGGAGCGGGTCAGCGCCGCACCGCCCAGGAGCACCGGCAGCTTCGCGGCGACCCCGCGGGAGTTCATCTCCTGCAGGTTCTCCTTCATCACCACCGTCGACTTGACCAGCAGGCCCGACATGCCCACGGCGTCCGCGCGGTGCTCCTCGGCGGCGGAGAGGATCGTCGAGATCGGCTGCTTGATGCCGAGGTTGACCACCGTGTAGCCGTTGTTGCTGAGGATGATGTCGACGAGGTTCTTGCCGATGTCGTGGACGTCGCCCTTGACCGTGGCCAGCACGATGGTGCCCTTGCCCTGGCTGTCGGTCTTCTCCATGTGCGGCTCGAGGTGGGCCACCGCGTTCTTCATCACCTCGGCGGACTGCAGCACGAACGGGAGCTGCATCTGCCCGGACCCGAACAGCTCCCCGACGGTCTTCATCCCCGACAGCAGCGTGTCGTTGATGATCTCCAGAGCGGGCCGCTGCTCGAGGGCGGCGTCGAGGTCGGCCTCGAGCCCGATCCGCTCGCCGTCGACGATCCGACGCTCCAGGCGCTCGAACAGCGGCAGCCCTGCCAGTTCCTCGGCCCGCCCGGCCTTCGCGGCCGCGGCGGTGACGCCCTCGAACAGCTCCATGAACCGGCTGAGCGGGTCGTATGCCCCCGATGTGGCAGTAGCAGGGCGGCGGCGGTCGTAGACGAGGTCCAGCGCGACCGAGCGCTGCTCGTCGTCGATCTTGGCCATGGGCAGGATCTTCGCCGCCGACACGATCGCGGTGTCGAGCCCGGCGTTCACGCACTCGTGCAGGAACACCGAGTTCAGCACCTGCCGGGCGGCGGCGTTCAGGCCGAACGACACGTTCGAGATGCCGAGCGTGGTCTGCACCCCGGAGTGCAGGCGCTTGAGCTCGCGGATCGCCTCGATCGTCTCCAGCGCATCGCGGCGGACCTCCTCCTGCCCGGTGGTGATCGGGAAGGTGAGGGTGTCCACGACGATGTCCTCGACGTGCATGCCGTGGTTCGTCGTGAGGTCGCGGATCAGCCGGTCCGCGATCCGGACCTTCCAGTCGGCCGTGCGCGCCTGGCCCTCCTCGTCGATGCACAGTGCGACGACCGCCGCGCCGTGCTCCCGGACCAGCGCCATCGTCCGCTGGAAGCGCGAGCCGGGCCCGTCGCCGTCCTCGTAGTTCACCGAGTTCACGATGGAGCGCCCGCCCAGGCGCTCCAACCCGGCGCGCAGCACCTCCGGCTCGGTCGAGTCGAGCATGATCGGCAGGGTGGACGCGGTGGCCAGGCGGCCCGCCAGCTCCGCCATGTCCGCGGCCCCGTCGCGGCCCACGTAGTCGACGTTGAGGTCGATCAGGTGCGCGCCGTCGCGGGTCTGCTCGCGGGCCATCGCGACGCAGTCGTCCCAGCGCTCGGCGAGCATCGCCTCGCGGAAGGCCTTGCTGCCGTTGGCGTTGGTCCGCTCGCCCACCATGAGCACCGAGGTGTCCTGGCGGAACGGCACCGGGGCGTAGAGCGAGCTGACGCCCGGCTCCGGTCGCGGATGGCGCCGCGCCGGCGTGACCGACGGGATGGCGTCGGCGACGGCGCGGACGTGCGCCGGAGTGGTCCCGCAGCAGCCGCCGACCAGCCGTAGCCCGTAGTCGCGGACGAACCCGGCGAGCGCCTCGGCCAGCTCGTCCGGGGTGAGCGGGTACTCGGCGCCGCGCGGGCCCAGCTGCGGCAGGCCGGCGTTCGGCATCACCGACAGCGGGATGCGCGCGTGCTTGGCGAGCGTGCGCAGGTGCTCGCTCATCTCCGCGGGGCCGGTGGCGCAGTTGAGCCCGATGAGGTCGACGCCCAGCGGCTCGATCGCCGTCAGCGCCGCCCCGATCTCGCTGCCCAGGAGCATCGTGCCCGTGGTCTCCACCGTCACGTTGGTGACGATCGGGACGCGGCGGCCCTCGGCGACCATCGCCCGGCGCAGCCCCAGCACCGCGGCCTTGACCTGCAGCAGGTCCTGGCAGGTCTCGACGACCAGCGCGTCGCTGCCGCCGGCGATCAACCCGCGGCCGCACTCGGTGTAGGCGTCGCGCAGCCGGGCGTAGGACTCGTGGCCCAGCGTGGGCAGCTTCGTGCCCGGGCCGACCGAGCCGAGGACGAACCGCGGCAGGTCCGGCCCTGCCATCTCGTCCGCGACCTCCCGGGCGATCCGCGCCCCCTTCTCGGCCAGCTCCCGGATCCGGTCCGCGATGCCGTAGTCCGCGAGGTTGGGCAGGTTCGCGCCGAAGGTGTTCGTCTCCACGGCGTCCGCGCCCGCGGCGAAGTAGGCCCGGTGGATGTCGGCGACGACGTCCGGGCGCGTGTCGTTCAGGATCTCGTTGCAGCCCTCGAGGCCCGCGAAGTCGTCGAGCACGAGGTCGCCGCGTTCACCGGCATCCTGCAGCATGGTGCCCATCGCCCCGTCCGCGACCATGACACGCTCGTGGAGGACGTCGAGGAAGCGGGAGTGGGACGGCAGGTTCTGCACGTCGGAGAGTTCGCCGGGCACCCTGAAAGGTTACCGGCGGGGCCTCCGTCCCTCCGCCGGACGCCCGGCGCCGTAGGCTGGACCGATGACCGACCGCGAGCCGAGCACCGGTCCCGATGACACCGTACCCACGCTCGTCGACCCGGTGATGATCGCCGCGTTCGAGGGCTGGAACGACGCCGGGGAGGCCGCGAGCACCGCGCTGGAGCACCTCGAGCTCACCTGGGACGCGACGCCCCTGGCCTCGATCGATCCGGAGGACTACTACGACTTCCAGGTCACGCGGCCGCACGTGAAGCTCGCCGACGGGGTCACCCGGCGCATCGAGTGGCAGACCACCCGGCTGTCGGTCGCGCAGATCCCGGGCACCGAGCGGCACGTCGTGCTCGTCAACGGGATCGAGCCGAACCTGCGGTGGCGCTCGTTCTGCGCGGAGCTGCTCGGGCACATCGAGCGGCTCGGCGTGACGAAGGTCATCACACTTGGTGCGCTGCTGACCGACACCCCGCACACCCGCCCCACCCCGGTCAGCGGCACCTCCTACGACGCGGTCTCGGCGTCGGAGCTGCGCGTGGAACCCACCAGCTACCAGGGCCCGACGGGGATCGTCGGGGTCTTCCAGAACGCCTGCGTCGAGGCCGGCATCCCGGCCGTCTCGTTCTGGGCGTCCGTGCCGCACTACGTCTCGCAGGCCCGCGTTCCCAAGGCGGCGGTGGCGCTGCTGCACCGCATCGAGGAGGTCCTCGACGTCGAGGTGCCGCTCGGGGCGTTGCCGGAGCAGGCCGAGGAGTGGGAGCGCACCGTCAGCGAGATGGCGGAGGCGGACGACGAGGTGCGCGAGTACGTCCGCCAGCTCGAGGAGCAGGCCGAGGCGTCCGCGGACGACGACGACCTGTCGAAGGCCAGCGGCGACGAGATCGCGGCCGACTTCGAGCGCTACCTGCGCAGGCGTGGGCAGGGCGGCGGGGCCTGATCCCGGCGAGTCGCCCCGACCGCTCCGTGTGGTCGTCCGGGGCCGGGACGGGGTAGATCAGGTCATGACCGACGCTCACGACAAGCTCACCACCGATCCCCCGCGCCCGCCCGGCACACCCGACGTCGACGAGCTGGTGGGTGACCCGCTGCCTACGGGCGAGCGGATCCACCGCGTCGAACCCGACGACGAGGACGTCACCGACGACACCGCCGCCGTCGAGCCGCCCGACTAAGGTCGGTGATCCCCCGCTACGGGTGGCTATGGACTCGCAGGTAAATAACATCTGCTTTGGCATGTTTGATCTCTAGAGTTGTGCTATGGCGGAGATCGCAGGGTTCCGGGAGTCGTTCGCGGCGGGGCTGGCGGGAGTGTTGGCCGAGGTGGCACCGGTGCTGGATGAGCGGGCGCGGCGGCTGCTGTTGGGGGCGGGTGCGCGCCGGCTGGGACGCGGCGGGATCAAGCTGATCGCTGCCGCGACCGGCGCGGCGAGGGACACGGTCGGACGTGGTGCCGCGGAGTTGGAGGCGGGGATCGTGGCCGACGGTCGGGTGCGCGTGCCCGGCGCCGGGCGGAAGCCGGTCGAGCAGACCGACCCGCAGTTGTGGCCGGCGCTGGACGGTCTGGTGGACCCCGAGACTCGTGGGGACCCGATGTCGCCGCTGCGGTGGACGACCAAGTCGACGGTCAAGCTCGCCGAGGAGTTGACCGCCCGGGGGCATGAGGTCGCGCCCACCACGGTGGCGAGGCTGCTCAAGGACAACGGTTACAGCCTGCAAGTACTACAGTCGCGGGTTTCCGGTGCGTGGCTGCGCTGTCGCTCAGCGTGATGTGCGGTTGACGAGATGTGGTTACATTGCGTGACCTCCTTTCCTGGTTGGCTATCCGGGTCCGGTGACGGCGGTGAGCCGGGTGCTGTAGTGGTGCCAGCGGGATCTGGCCTGGTGACGTCGTCGGCGTAGTGACCAGCGCAGGGCGAAGGCGAGTCGGGCGCGGGTGATCAGTCCGGTGGTGTAGCGGGCGGCGAGGGTGGCCAGTCGGGTGGTTTCGGCGATGGACAGCTTGATCGGGTTGATCTCGGGTGGGCAGGGCTGGCCGCCGCGGGCCGGGACGGGGGCGTCGCCGAGGGGGATCTGCAGGTCGGCGTCGCTGACCGGGCCATCGCCGTCGCCGGTCGCTGTGCTGGCGTCCGGCGGGTGCTGAGAGGCGGCGGCGGCCGTCGTTGACGGCGTCGTTGACGGCGTCGTTGACGGCGGGGAGGGTGATGCTGGCGGTGAGTGCGTTGCGGATGGCGGCGGTGCGGAGCTGGGCGAGGGCGGCCAGGGCGGTGTGTCGGCAGGTCCCGTTCCAGGTGCGGGCCTGGGTCTGGTCCCAGCCGAACACGTCCTTCCCGGTCTTGAACGTTTCCTCCACCGGCCACCGGCGCCCGGCGATGGTGATGAAGTAGGTCATGGTCGCCGGGCGGTCCGGTGGCGCCCAGCACAGGTAGAACGTGTAGCTGTTCGGGCGGGAGATCAGCCGCCGGATCAGCAGGTACTGTCCCGGGGTCGCGGTGGCGGTCATCGCCCAGTCGCTGTAGCGGGGCCCCTTGGACCCGTTGCCGCAGGACCGGCGCTCGAACACCGCGTCTGCGACGGCCTGATCGGCCCGGATCGTCGTGCCGGAGGGCAGCCTGACCTGGTAGTCGCACGGGATGATCGCCACATACGCCAGCCCGGCCCGGGCGGTCTTCGTGCGCAGCTGTTCGCTGCGGCCGTAGACCTCGTCGAACGCGACCCATCTGGCCGGCAGCCCGGCCGCGGTCAGCCGGTCCAGCTGGGCCATGGCCAGCTGCGGCTTCGTCGCGAAGGTCAGGTCATCGGGGATCCCGGCGGCCCGGCGGCGGGGAAGATCCTGTGCCCAGCGCTTTGGCAGGTACACGTCGAAGTCCGCCCAGGCCTGCCCGTGCGCGGTGACGTAGGCGGAGAACACCGTGGTCACACAGTTTTCCACGGTGCCGGTGCACCCGGCGTGCTGTGGCGCCACGCACGCGGTGGCCTCTCCCTTCTTCAGCTGCGCGGTCTCGTCGATCGCGATCCCCGGGCCGATCAGGTCCCGCTGCACGTCCGGGATCCACGCGACGGCCAGCGCGGGCAGCTGATCGCGCAGCTGCTTGTAGTCCCACCGGTACGAGCCGAGCAGGCCCTGCATCCGGCACTGCCCCTCATGACCAGCCGATTCCGCCAGCGACCAGCAGTTGGCCTTCACACCCGGCGCCAACGCCGTCACATAGTCCAACGCCGCCGACGCGCTGCGCTGCTGTGCCATCACCGTCTGCAGGACGGCCCGGAGTTGGGCGTCCGCTCTCGCCGTGCACTCGGCGAGGTCCTCTATGCTGGCCACCGCGGCCGTGCTGTTGTTGATGTGTTCCACAAACCGCCAACGCGGCACGGCCGCCCCGCATTACACCCCTGTAATTCAGGTACCCAAGGATGTCACTCTACGTAGCTGCGTCCGCCACGCAGTCAACTACTCTGGGACACAATCGGCTACCCAACGTGAAACCCCGACTGTAGTACAAGGCAACGCCAAGACGATCGAAGGTAAGCAGCACCCCGACCGCGACGCCCAGTTCCGCTACCTCAACGATCAGGTCAGCGCGTTTCTCGCCGCCGACCTGCCAGTGATCTCAGTCGATACGAAAAAGAAAGAACTGGTCGGGGCCTACAAGAACGGCGGCCGGGAGTACCAGCCCCAGGGTGAACCGACCCCGACCAACACCTATGACTTCATCGGCGAGGCCGGCAAGGCGGTGCCCTACGGGGTGTATGACGTGGGCGCCAACACCGGCTGGGTCAACGTGGGCGCCGACGCCGACACCGGGGTGTTCGCCGTCGAGTCGATCCGCCGCTGGTGGACCAAGATCGGGCGGTCTCACTACCCGGGGGCGAACCGGTTGCTGATCACTGCGGACGGCGGTGGGTCCAACGGTTCCCGGCTGCGGTTGTGGAAGACCCAGTTGGCGGAGCTGGCCGCGGAGACCGGGCTGGAGATCACTGTGTCGCATCTTCCGCCGGGTACCTCGAAGTGGAACAGGATCGAGCACCGGATGTTCTCCGCGATCACCATGAACTGGCGCGGACGTCCACTGGAAACCCACGAGGTGGTCGTCGAGACCATCGCGGCGACCACCACCAAGACCGGGCTGAGTATCCAGGCCGAGCTCGACACGAACACCTACCCGCGCGGCATCAAGATCACCGACAAGGAGATGAAGGCCTTCGAGGCCGTCCACCTGCAACGACACGAGTTTCACGGTGACTGGAACTACACCGTGACCGCCGCCCCCGGGTGAGGACAGGGTGAGGAGGACACGACACGCCCGAGATGGCAGGACTAATTTCCGCGAGAGCCCTATGGCAGTGGTGGCGCCCATCATCGCCGGTTGAGGGTCAGGGTGGTCGTGGCGACGACCACGTACACCCGCAACCTCCGATCACCGCCATGGACGCCCGTAGCGGGGGATCATGGCTGCCCGACCCCGCCAGCAAAGATCCGTCGGACACCCCCTACAGCGCGACGCCGAGCAGGGCGTCCACCGCCTCCCGGACCAGCCCCGGCGCCGTCGCGTCGTCGCCCTCCCCCGCCGCCCACGTGTCGACGGCCGCGAGCGCGCCGGGGGTGTCGAGATCGTCGGCCAACCGGTCGCGCAGCGCGGCGACGAGGGCGGCCCCGTCCGGGCCGGTGTCGCGCGCGGTCGCGGCCCGCCACGTCCCGAGCCGCTCCTGCGCGTCGGTGAGCAGGTCCGCCGTCCACGGCCGGTCGCTGCGGTAGTGCCCGGCGAGCAGGGCCAGGCGGATCGCGTTCGGGTCGACCCCCTGGCTGCGCAGCTTGGAGACGAACACCAGGTTGCCGCGGCTCTTGCTCATCTTCTCGCCGTCCAGCCCGATCATCCCGGCGTGCACGTAGTGCTTCGCGAAGGGATGGACGCCGGTGTGCGCCTCGGCATGGGCCGCCCCGCACTCGTGGTGCGGGAAGATCAGGTCCGATCCGCCGCCGTTCACGTCGATCTGCGGGCCGAGCCGGTTCAGGGCGATCGCCGCACACTCGACGTGCCAGCCCGGGCGCCCCGGGCCGAGGTCAGACTCCCAGGAGGGCTCACCCTCGCGGGCCGTCCGCCACAGCAGCGCGTCCGTCGGGTGCCGCTTGCCGGGCCGGTCCGGGTCGCCGCCGCGCTCGCGGGACAGCCGGACCATGGTCTCTTCGTCGTACCGGCTCTCGTAGCCGAAGTGCCCGGTCACTGCGCTGTCGAAGTAGACGTCCGGGAACTGCGGGTCGTCGACGCGGTAGGCCGCGCCCTCGGCGAGCAGCTTGCCGACCAGCTCGGCGATCTCCCCCATCGCCTCGACCGCCCCGATGTAGTGCCGCGGCGGCACGACCCGCAGCGCCTCCATGTCCTCCCGGAACAGCGCGGTCTCGCGCATGCCGAGCACCACCCAGTCGTCCTGGTCGCGGGCGGCGCGCTCGAGCAGCGGGTCGTCGATGTCGGTGATGTTCTGGACGTAGGCGACGTCGTGACCCCGGTCGCGCCAGTACCGGTTGACCAGGTCGAAGGCCAGATAGGTCGCGGCGTGCCCGAGGTGGGTGGCGTCGTAGGGGGTGATCCCGCAGACGTACATGAGCGCTTCGGGCCCGGGCGCGGTGATCGCGACCTCGCCGGTGGACGTGTCGTGCAGGCGTAGCGGTGGGCCGCTGCCCTGCAGGTGGGGGATGTCGACCGGGTCCCAGGTCTGCATGGGCTCCAACCTACGTGACGGGCCTGCCGCGACGGAGCGTCGCGGCGGGCACCCTCACGATCACGTGAGCAGCTCGACCACGCCGTAGCCGGCCATGCCGACCATGACGAGCAGGACGAACCCGACGGCGAGCGCGGCCAGGACGAGGCGGATCACGTTCCAGAAGATCACCGAAAGCAGCAGGGCGAGCAGGAGCGAGATCTCCGGGAAGTTGGCGGGCAGGCTGTTCATGGCGACCTCCGCGGGCGGGCGGTTCCCCTCGAACCGCTCGTGGAGAGGTACGGGTCGCCCGCGGCGAACGTGACCGGCGTCGCTGTCACATCTGCGCACCCCGCGCCCGTAACGGGAAAAGGGCGAACCACCGTCCGTCTGCTCCACGACCCCGCGATCCCGGGTTGATGTGACCTGCCTCACAACCTGTCACCCGACCGAGACCGGATCGCGTAGCGCAGTCTGCGTCGACCCTCGGAGGTGGTCCGTGTCACCAGCCAGCAGCCACCCGCCCACCGATGGTTCGAATGACCCACGGGAGGTCCTCCGCCGGAACCGGCGTCCGGTCTGCGAGGCGAACCCTGCGGCGGAGCGCATCGAGCGACTGCTGGAGGTCCAGGGCGACTGGCTGCGCTGCCGGGTCCGGAGCACTGCCCATCGGTTCCGGCTGGACGCGGACGAGCTGTGTCAGGAGCTGATGCTCAGCATGCTGCGGCGCAGCACCACCGTGGACGAGGGCAACAAGGGTGTGCGGACGTGGCTGGGCAGCCGGGTCGACTGGACCGCCAAGGACATGCTGCGCCGCCGTGGCCGGGAGGACGCCGTCGGCCCGGAGGATCTTCAGGCCATCGAGGACGACATGATCGCCCGCCGGCCGGCCCCCGAGCACCCGGGACCCGTGACGCTCGACGTGAAACACCTCGTCCAGTTGGGCCTGACCCCGCACGAGGCGCAGGTCGTCGCCATGCGCTGTACCGGCGTCGACATGCCGTTGAAGGACTTCGCCGAGCTCGTCCACCGCAGCTACGCCTCGGTGCGCAAGGAGTACGAGCGCGGCACCCGCAAGATCGAGGAGCTCTTCGGCCTGACCGCCGAGGAGGTCCTCGTCGTGCGCACATGGCGAAAGCACGGCACTGCCGCCGCCGCCGCACCGCACCTCAACCGCTCCAACGACGAGGTCATCCAGATCGTCGAGGGTGTCCACAAGAAGATCGACCGCATTTTCGAGACGGAGGGTCGTCCGTGATGTCCGCTGAGCTGCCCGACCACGAGTTCGGCGCGGCCCGCGCGCCGGGGAAGACCGATGCCCGTCCCGTCGGCGACGTGCGCCAGGAGCACGCGGTGCGCTGCATGCGACGACTGGCGACACGGCTCGCGTGGCACGAGCACCCCGTCGTGCGGCTGCGCCACATCGTCGAGGACGACGCGCTGATCGTGGAGATCCTCCCGCTGGAGCCGGTCGACGACCGGGTGGTCGACGAGCTGCTGTGCATCGAGTTCGACGGCACCGACCGGGAGGCGTTCCCGACTTCGCTCTGCCTGACCGGCTTCACTGCCCGCCCCTACTCGCCCGCCGCGCAGGCGGCGCGGCACCTCCTGGGCGAGCGGCTCTGGCGGGTCGCCGAGCAGATGGCCGTGCTGGGCGACGCCGAACGTGAGGTCCTGCTGGACGAGTCGGTGCGCGATTCCCGCGTCCGCACGTGGCGGCGGCTGACCGGGCTGGCGATCGGCATCGAGATCCTCCCGGGTGAGCTGCGGGCGGTGCTGGTGGGCGCCGACGGGGAGATAGTCGAGTGGGCGCACCGACTGCAGCCCGATATGTCGCCGGATGCGGTCACGGCCGGGGTCGCCACTCTCGTGGCCGACGTGCGCGCGGAGCACCACGCGCTGATCGCCGGCGCGCCGGTGTACCTCGGTGTCCAAATCGGCGGCCCGGTCGATGCCCGCGAAGGCGTCGTCAACGCGTTCCGACGGCGGGGCCGGCCCGGATCCTCGACGGCCAGGTGGGAGGACGTCCCACTCGGCGACATGATCGAGCACGCCACCCGGCTGCGCACTCACGTCCTGAACGACGTCGTGGGCTATGCCACCTACGACCGCTGGTTCTACCCGTCTGACGAGCCGTGCCGGGCCGTGCTGCTGATCTCGGAGGGCATCGGCGCAAAGTTGATCATCGATGGCGATGTATCGAAGCGCATGCCGATGGAGATTGGCAATTTCACGCTCCACGAGAACGGAGCGCACTGTGAGTGCGGCAAACGCGGATGCCTGGAGGCGACCGCCAGCACGCGTGCGATCGCCGACCGTGTCACCGAGGTGAGCGGGCACACCGTCGACGACATCGAGCGGGCGGTGGCGCTGGCGGAGCCGATCGAGCCGGCCAACGACCGCGTCACCGAGGTCTTCCGCACGGCCGGTCGTGACCTCGCCCGGGGTATCTCGACGGTGCAGGTGATTGCCCACCCCTCGTCGTGGGCGATCTACGGACCGGCGTGTCTGGTCACCAAGAGCACGCGCGCCGGCGACGCGTTCTTCGGCAGCCTCGACAACTACGACCAGTGGGTGGCCTTCGACACCTACGGAAACAGCTCCATCCGGCGGCGCCCCATCGAAGGCGACGAAGGCGCGCACGGTGCGGGACTCGTGGCGCTCGAGCGTTTCGGCATCGCCAGTCCACACAATGGGGGGTCCGACCAACTGCGGGTCTGACAGCGTCAACCCATTCGGCTGGCCCCGAAGACGCACCCTCCCCGCATCTTGAAGTCCGTCCGGAGTCGGATACAGTCCGGTGGCGCCCGTCTGGCAACCGGGAGCGGCGCCTGTTCCACTCGATGTCGTTCCACACGTCAGACGCCCTTTGGAGGAGCGCGGATGCCGATCGGGGCTGGTGCGCGACCTGGCTCTCCGATGCGTGGCCACCCCGCACCCCGGTTCCCCAACGGGATCCACTGCCGGGACTACACCCGCCACGTCCGCGTTGACGCCGCGGGCCGCCCATGCGCGCAGGTTCTCGTCATTCCCGGTCACCGCGTGCGAATGTCGGTCAAAGCGGCCGACGACGCCCTCGATTTTGACTTCCGCCGTCGTGTCATCCGGCCCGACCTCGACTCCAACTACTGCCGCCGTCCCGGCATCTACCTGCACGAGGTGCTGGAGAACCTGGGCGACTCCCGCGCCATCCTGCTCAACGGCAACAACATCGGGTACTGGGGCAACCAGTACGTGATCGACGACGAGGAGCTCGTCTACAAGCCGAAGGGCGCACTCTTCGACGACGGCCGGCTGCACGCGCATGCCACCGGCGACCACACCTTCTTCGTCGATTGGCGGCGCAGCACGCACCGCTTCGAGATCGCCGACGTGAACTTGGTCGGATGGAAGAACCCGGGCGACTCGGATGTCAACATCCAGCCGGTCAGCAAGCACGTTCCGCCCTGCGGTATATCGGGGTTCCCGTTGCTGCGCAGGGGGCGCCCGGTGTGGCACGAGTACGGAGAGGCCGCCTGGGACCCGGGGCTGCTGTTCGACCTCGGAGCGCTCCGGCGCGGCGACAAGTATCCCGAGATCCGGGCCTACGTCCGCCGCCTGCTGGACGAGGGCGCCCCCCTGGCGCACCATCCGATGACCGTCGTCGGCCTGAACCGCCATCACGACATCGTCCTGCTCGTCGTCGAACGCACGGCATACAGCCCGGGCATGACCGTCGCCCGCGCCGCGGATCTTCTGGTGACGCGTTTCGACGTTCGCGACGCCATCGTGCTGGGCGCGGCCGGCGACACGCAGCTCGCCACCACGGAGGAGGGGTTCCTCATCACGCCGTTCATCGCCGACTACGCGCAATCGGCGGCGCGACCCGTGCCCCCGCACATGCTCTGCGCCCAGCTGTTCGGCGCATCGGTGTGGGCCAGACCGGTGCCCAGCTACGTCCTTCTCCAGATCAACGACTGATCGCGTTCATCAGCTCAGAACCCCGCGGTGGACGCAGCCGTCCTCGAGCCGCGGCAGCGTGCACGACGACCCCCCGGGAGCAATGTGCAGACCGTGGTCACCACCGGCGCCGCTCCCGGCGCCGGTGGAACGCCCCGTCGATGCCGTGCTCGGCGGCCATGGCCGCACCGATGACCCCGGCCATGTTGAAGAACCGGGCTCGGACGAGTGGTGCGCGGGCGGCGAGCTGGCCCTCCCAGTGGACGGACTCATGCGTGATGCCACCGCCGACGACGATGAGGTCGAAGTCGTCCTGGTTCTCCACCACGCGGAGGAACCGGTTCGCCCGGTCGATCCAGGCGGACCAGGATACGCCGTCGGCCTGTCGACCGGAGAGCGAGACATATCTGTCGGCGATGTGGCCGTCGACGGCCAACTGGCCGAATTCGGTGTTCGGCTCCAGCTTGCCGCCGCGCAGGACCGCACTGCCGATCCCGGTACCAAAAGTGAGAACGAGAACCGTGCCCGGATGGTCGGCGACCCCGTAGCGGGCCTCAGCGATCCCTGCGGCATCGGTGTCGTTGAGCACGACGACGTCGCGGCCGAGCGCTCTGCGGAACAGCTTCGTCGCGTCGGTTCCGATCCACTCGGGGGGAATGTTGACCGCCGTGCGCGCGAAGCCGGCGTCCACCGTGCAGGGCAGCGCGATACCTACCGGACCGGGACAACGCCACGGGGCGACGATCTCCGCGACACGGTCGGCGACGTTCTCCGGTAGAGCGGGTTGTGGTGTCGGCTTGTCCCTCGGCGGGTGCGCCCGGCCGTCCACGAGGTCGACGACGGCTGCCTTGATGCCGGTTGCCCCGACGTCGACCCCGATGCGCCTGTGCGTCATTGCCGGACACAGTAAGCAGCCTCCGACGGCTGAAGCACCTGTCGGTGACGACTATCTCCGTGCGCAGAGATAGTCGTTCACGACGAATCCAAGCGGGATCGACCGGTCATCGGTCCGTCGAATAGGCGAACAACGACGCTCCGGCGTCGGTGATGTGCCCCGTTGCGGATGCCACCGACCCCGCCGGCGAGTCGAGCACGACCACCGGGCAGACCGCCGACAGGCCCCTCCCCCGCACCAGCGCCACGTCGAACGACACCACCGGAGCACCCGCGCGACGTCGTCACCCTCGGCACTGTGCATGGTGAAACCCTCTCCGCCCAGGTGGACGGTGTCGATGCCCAGGTGCACCAGCACCCCGACGCCGTCGGGGGTGAGCACGACGAACGCGTGCGGGTGGACCTTCATGAGGTTGCCCGCGACGGGGGCGACGACCGTGCCCGACCGAGGCCATGATGACCCGGAGACCCACCATTGCTACAGCCGCTGGGCGCGCCAGTAGTGCCGGGCGAGGTCGGGGAACTCCTGGCGCAGTCGGCGGGACGAGACACCCTTGAGGCTGTTCGCCAGTCAGGACAGGGCGAGCTTGGGCGGGAAGTCGACCAGCAGGTGCACGTGGTCGGCCTCGCTGTTGACCTCGACCAGCTCGGCTTCGAAGTCGTCGCAGACGGCCCGCATGATCTGTGCCATCCGCACGAGGTGCCGATCTCCGACGACGCGGTGTCGGTACTTCGTGACGAACACCGGGTGCGCGTGGAGCAGGAACGTGCAGTGCCGGTGTGCGGGCCGTTTCTTGTCGGTCCGCGACCGTACGGTGCTCGTGTGCAGCTCCGGTACGCCTACCGCCTGACCCCGACCCCGGGGCAGCGGATCGCGCTCGCGCGGGCGTTCGGCTGCGCACGGGTGGTGTTCAACGACGCGATCGCCGCCCGCCGCGGCGCCCGCGAGGCCGGGCAGCCGTACCCGAGCGACGGGGCCGCTGTCGAAGGCGCTGACGGCCGCGAAGCGGACCCCGCAGCGGGCGTGGCTGGCCGAGGTGTCCGCGGTCGTGCTGCAACAAGCGCTGGCGGATGCGAACACCGCGTACCGGAACTTCTTCGCCTCGCTGAGAGCCGCCCGGAAGGGCCGCCGGCTGGGGGCGCCGCGGTTCCGGTCCAAGCGGGACCGGGCGCAGTCGATCCGGTTCACCAAGGCCGCCCGGTTCCGGGTCACCGAGGCTGGTCGGCTGCGGCTGCCCGGGATCGGCGACGTGCCGGTGCGCTGGTCGCGCGACCTGCCGTCGGAGCCGTCGAGTGTGACCGTCACCGTGGACGCGGCCGGGCGGTATCACGCCTCATTCGTCGTCGACGTCCCCGACCAGCCGCTCCCGGCCTCGTCGCGGGAGGTGGGGATCGACCTGGGGCTGGCGCATTTCGCGGTGCTGTCGGACGGTCGGAAGGTGGACAACCCGCGGATCGCCCGCAAGGCGGCCCGAAAGCTGCGGCGGGCGCAGCAGGAACTCGCCCGACGCCAGAAGGGTTCGGCCAACCGGGCGAAGTCGCGCCGGAAGGTCGCGCGTTGCCATGCTCGGGTCGCCGACACGCGCCGGGACTGGCTGCACAAGCTGTCGACCACGTTGATCCGTGAGAACCAAGCGGTGTACGTGGAAGACCTCGCTGTGTCCGGCCTGGCCCGGACTCTGCTCGCCCGCAGCGTCAATGATGCGGGCTGGTCGACGTTCGTGGCGATGCTCGCCTACAAGGCGGCGCGGCATGGGCGGACGTTTGTGAAGGTCGACCGGTGGTTGCCCTCCACCCGGGCGTGCTCGGCGTGTGGGGCCATCGGCGAGGCGAAGCCGCTGCACGTCCGCACTTGGTCCTGCCCCTGTGGGGCGCTCCACGACCGTGACCTGAACGCCGCACGCAACATCCTGGCCGCGGGACGCGCGGACAGTCCAACGCTCGTGGAGCTGGTGTCAGCCGGGACCCCGGTCCCGCAACCGGCCGTGAAGCGAGAACCCGCCGGGAGCGCGGCATGAGCCGCGCAGACCGGAATCCCCGCCCTTCAGAGCGGGGAGGACGTCAAGCCGTCGTCTACTACGTCTGTTCCGGTTCGTCATCCGGCGCTGGAACCTGCGTGCCCCGGGCCGCGAGCTGGAGAACGACACCGAGGCCACGCCCGAGTCGCCCCAGGCCGCCTGACCGCCGGAACCCGGAGGAGTGCACCCCATGTCGGACCTGGTCCTGCGCGGCACCGTGATCGCCGGTGGCTGCCGGATCGACGACGGGATCGTCGCGGTCACCGGTGACCGCATCGACTGGGTCGGCCCCACGGCCGACTGGACGCAGGCGGGGACACCGCCGCCTCCGTCCGACCGGTTGCTGCTTCCCGGGCTCGTGGACGTCCACTGCCACGGCGGCGCCGGCCACGGCTTCCCGGAGGCCGACGCGGCGGGTGCCCGGGAGGCGGTGGCCCACCACCGCGCCCACGGCACCACCACCCAGCTCGCCAGCCTGGTCTCCGCGCCGCCCGCGGAGCTCGCCCGGCGGGTCGCCACGCTGGCCCCTCTGGTCGCCGAGGGCCTGCTCGCCGGCGTGCACCTGGAGGGCCCGTTCCTCGCCGCCGCGCGGTGCGGTGCGCAGGATCCCGCCGCGATCCGCCCGGGCGACCCGGCGGTGCTGCGCGAGGTGCTCGGCACGGCGCCCGGCGCAGTCGCCACGGTGACCCTGGCCCCGGAGACCGCGCGCTTCGACGACCTGCTCGCTGTGCTCGCCGAGCACGGCGTCGTCCCGAGCCTGGGCCACACCGACGCCACCGCCGCGGCGACCACCGCGGCGGTCCGGGCGGCCCACGCCGTCACCGGGGAGCGGCTCAGCGCCACCCACCTGTTCAACGCGATGCCGCCGCTGCACCACCGCGCCCCCGGCCCGGTGGCCGCGTGCCTGGCCGCCGCGGCGCGCGGGGAGATGGTGCTCGAGCTGGTCGCCGACGGCGTGCACCTGGCCGACGACACGGTCGCCACCGTGTTCGACCTGGTCGGGCCCGGCCGGATCGCGCTGGTGACCGACGCGATGGCCGCCGCCGGGATGCCCGACGGCGACTACCCGCTCGGCTCGATGCCCGTCGCCGTCCGCGCCGGCGTGGCCCGGCTGCGCACCCCGGAGGGCCCCGGCGCGATCGCCGGCGGCACGGCCCACATGGTCGACCTCGTCCGGCGCGCGGTGCACCACGCGGGGGTCGATCTCTGCGCCGCCGTCACGGCGGCGACCGCCACCCCGGCGGCGTTGCTGGGCCTGGCCCACGAGGTCGGGGACCTGCGGCCGGGCCTGCGCGCCGACGTCCTCGTCACCGACCCCGACCTCGCCCCGGTCGCCGTCCTCGCGGCCGGCGCGTGGGTACCGCGACCCGCCCTCGTCCACTCCTGAAGGAAGTAGCCATGGAGATCGTCATCGTTCCCACCCCGGCCGACGGCGGCAGGATCGTCGCCGACATCGTCGCCCGCGCGCTCGCCGGACCCGGCCCCGTCAACCTGGGGCTGGCCACCGGGTCGTCGCCCCTGCTGGCCTACGCGGAGCTGATCCGCAGGCACCGCGACGACGGCCTGTCGTTCGCCGGGGCCTTGGCCTACCTGCTCGACGAGTACGTGGGGCTGGCGGCCGACCACCCCAGTCCTACCGGCAGGTGATCCGCCACGAGCTCACCGACCACGTCGACATCGACCCGGCCCGCGTGCACGGCCCGGACGGCACCCACCCCGACCCGGTCAAGGCCGCCGCGGAGTACGAGCAGCTGCTCACCGGAGCCGGGCCGATCCGGGTGCAGCTGCTCGGCATCGGCACCAACGGCCACATCGGGTTCAACGAGCCCAGCTCGTCGCTGGCGTCGACGACCCGGATCAAGACCCTCGCCAGCCGCACCCGGGCCGACAACGCCCGCTTCTTCTACCGGGCGCAGGACGTGCCCCGCCACGTGCTCACCCAGGGGCTCGGCACCATCCGCCGGGCCGAGCACCTCGTGCTCACCGCGTCGGGCACGCAGAAGGCCGCCGCCGTCGCCGCTGCGGTGGAGGGCCCGCTGACGGCGTCGTGCCCGGCGTCCGTGCTGCAGCTGCACCCGCACGCCACCGTCGTCGTCGACGAGGCCGCGGCGGCCCTGCTGAGTGACGCGGAGTTCTACCGCGAGGTCCACACCCACAAGCCGGCCCATCAGCTGCACTGATAATCGACCTGTCACCGCTTGCCCACCGGGAGGTTCCATGGCGCGGCCCGCGTCCGTGTCCGGCACCATCACCGACGGCGTCGTCCCCAAGCACGAGCAGCTACGCCAGATCCTCCTGCGGATGATCACCGAGGAGCTCTCCCCCGGCGACATGATCCCGGGCGAGCGGCAGCTGTGCACCGACCACGGCGTCAGCCGGATCACCGTGCGCTCGGCGGTGGGTCAGCTGGTCAACGAGGGCCTGCTGGTCCGCATCCACGGCAAGGGGACCTTCGTCGCGACCCGCACGGCCCGGTCCCGGCTGCATCTGGCGTCGTTCAACGACGACATGCGCCGGCTCGGGCTCACACCCTCGACCGTGGTGCTCGACGTCGAACGCGGCGTACCGCCCGCCCCCACCGTGGAGGCGCTCGGGCTGCGGCCGGGCGAGGCGGCGATCCACGTGCGGCGGCTGCGGCTGGCCGACGGCACACCGATGTCGGTCGACGACGCCTGGTACAGCGCCGCGCTCGCACCGGGCCTCGACACCGCAACGCTGACCGGATCCGTGTACGAGCTGCTGCGCGATCGCTACGGCGTCGCGATCGACCACGCCGAGCAGACGGTGGCCGCGACCGAGGCGGGCGACGAGTACGGCGTGCTGCTCGGCCTCGACCCCACCAGGCCGGTGCTGCTGTTCGACCGGGTGTCGTTCGCGGGCGACCGGCGCGTCGAGCACTGCTGCTCGCGCTACCGCGGCGACCGCTACGAGATCGTCATGGCCGTCGACGGGAAATAGCCGCGCTACCGGCGTGCCCGCAGGTAGTTCGCGACGACCTCGGCGCCCAGGCCGTCCAGCGTCGGCGCCACGACCTTCCCCCCGCACCGCCGCGCCACCGAGTCGATGAACCGCGCCAGCCGCGGGTCGTCGCCGAGCCGGAAGAACGTGAACGACGCGCGCAGGCCGGTCAGCCGGTCCACCTCCCCCACCGTCGCCGCGAGGGTCCGCGGGGACGGCGGGTAGTCGAAGGCGGCGTAGCCGTCGGGCTCCAGGTGCGCGGTGGGCTCGCCGTCGGTCACGACCAGCACGACGGGCTGGGCGTCCGGGTGCCGCTTGAGGTGCTGCCCGGCCAGCAGCAGGGCGTGGTGCAGGTTCGTGCCCTGCTCGTAGGCGCCCTCCAGGCCGATCAGCTCGCCCAGCGCGACGTCCCGGGCGTGCCGGCCGAACGTGATCAGCTTCAGCGCGTCGCCGCGGAACCGGGTGGAGACTAGCTGGTGCAGGGCGAGCGCGGTGCGCTTCATCGGCACCCAGCGCCCGTCCTGGACCATCGACCACGAGGTGTCGACGCACAGCGCCACCGCGGCGCGGCTGCGCTGCTCGGTCTCGACGATCTCCACGTCCGTGACGTCGAGCCGGCGCAGGTCGCCTGCCGCGCGGCGCAGGGCGGCGTTGGTCAGGGTGCGCGGGACGTGCCAGGCCTCGGTGTCGCCGAACGCCCACGGCCGGGTCGCCCCGGTCGGTTCGCCTGCGGCCCCGGCGCGGCGGGTCTCCCGCTCACCCCGGCGGCTGCTCAGCTGGTCCACGACGTCGCGCAGCGCGGACTCCCCCAGCCGCCGCAGCGCCTTCGGGGAGAGCCGCAGCGAGCCGTCGGGCATCCGCTCGAAGAGCCCCTGGCGGCGCAGCTCGCGCTCCAGCTCGGCCAGCGCGCGGGCGTCGACCCGGGCCTGCTCGCCCAGCTGGGCCTCCACCGCGTCGAGGTCGATGTCCTCCAGCGTCGCGCCGGGGTAGGACTGCGACAGCTGCTCGGCCAGCGCGTCCAGCCGGCCCAGCTCCTCCATCGCGCGGGTGGCCTCGCCCATGCCGAGCGGGTTGTCACCGCGGAACCGGCCCGGGGACGTCCATTCCTCCCCCGGCCGCATGCCTTGGAGCTGCGCGTCGAGCTGGGCCAGCGCCTGGGCCAGGCGGGGGTCGCCGAACGCCTGCTGGGAGAGCTCGGCCAGCTCGGCACGCTGCTCGGCGCTCATCGAGTTGAGCATCCGCTGCGCGGCCGCGGCCCGCTGGGCCAGCAGGTCCACCAGCTCGTCGGTGTTCTGCGGGTTCTCCGGGAAGAACTCGCCGTGCTTGCGCATGAACTCCGCGAACTGCTGCTCGGTGTTCTGCCCCTGGGCGTGGTTCGCGAGCAGGGAGTTCAGGTCGTCGAGCATCTCCCGGATCCGCTCGACGTCGCCCGGGGTGACGTTCTGCATCGCCTGCTTCATCCCGGCGAAGCGCTGGTCCAGCATCTCCCGGCCGAGCAGGTCCCGGATCTCCTGGTAGGCCTCGCGGGCGTCGGCGGAGCGCCAGTCGTAGGAGTCGAGCTCGCGGACCGCCCCGCCCGTGTCCGACGGGAGCGCGTCGAGCTGCATCTCGCGGAAGCGGGCGTCGTCGGAGTTCTCGTTGGCGAGCGCGGTGCGCTCGGCCTCCAGCGCGCGTGCCAGCAGCTCGCGGACCTCCTGCAGGGTGCCGTCGAGGCGGTTGTCGCGCTGCAGCCGGCTGCGCCGCTGCCACACCTGGCGGGTCAGGTCGTCCAGGCCGCGCCGTCCCTCCATGCCGCGACGGAGCAGCTCCCGCAGCGCCGCACGCGGCGAGGAGCCCTCCATGACGTCGCGGCCGACGGCGTCCAGGGCCGTGCGCAGGTCGACGGGCGGGGCGAGGGGGTCGGGTCCGTCGGAGTAGGGGCCGTAGGCGTACCGGCGGTCGTGACGGGGCACCTCGCCGAGGCTACGCCGCGGATTCCGTTACGAGGCGACGTCGAGGATCGTCAGCGTCCCGTCGCGCAGGTTCGTGACGTACGCGTGCCGGCCGTCGGGCGTCATCGCGACGCTGGTGGGGCTGTGACCGGTCGGCACGGTCGCGGTCACCGTGTTGGCCGCGGTGTCGAACACCTGGATGGTGTCGGCGTCGACGGCGGCCACGTAGCCGTGCCGGCCGTCGGCGGCGAGCGAGACGTCCTGCGGGTGGGTCCCGGTCGGCACGGTCGCGACCACCGCGTCGCGGGTGGTGTCGGTGACCGTGAGGGTGTTGTCGTCGTAGTTGACGTTGTAGACGTACGGCAGGTCCGGGTGGGCGAGGACGCTGTGCGGACTGGTCCCGACCGGCACGGTGGTGAGCACCCGGTCGGTGGCCGTGTCGATCACCGAGATGACGTTCGACTCGTGGTTCGCCGCGTAGAGCCGGGTGCCGTCGCGGGAGACGTCGACCCAGTGCGGGTTGGGCGCCACGGCGATGGTGTCGACGACGGCGCCGTGCGCGGTGTCGATCACCGAGATCGAGCTGGAGTCGTGGTTGGGCACGTAGACGCGGCTGCCGTCGGGCAGCACGTCCAGCGCGAAGGGCCGTTTGCCGACCGGGATCCGTGCGGTGAACCGCGCGGTCGCCGTGTCGAGCACGCCGACCTCGTTCACCGTGCCGTCGTCGGAGTAGATGCTCACGTAGGCGCGCGCACCGTCCGGGGAGAAGGCGACGAACTGCGGGCCGCCGTCCGGCACCGGGATCCGGCCGGTGACGACGTTGCGGACGGTGTCGAAGACGGTCAACGTGCCGGTGGCCCGGCTGGCGATGTAGGCGTAGGCGCCGTTGGGGGCGATCTCCATGTAGCCCGGGGCCGGTCCGACCGGCACGGTGGCGGCGACGGTCGGGACGGCGGCGCTGGCGGCGACCGCGGGTCCCCCGGCCGGCGCCGCGGCGGTCGCGGCGTGCTGCGCGGGACGAGCACGAACGCTGCGGCCACACCGCCGACGATGACGAGCACCACAGCGAGCAGGGCGACGAGCCGGCCCCGACGCCGCGGAGTGGGCCCGTCCGTCGTCGCCCGGTCGCCGGCCGGGGGCTCCTGGGCGGACGGCCCGCTGGTGTCCTTCGCAGGTGGGGTCGTGGCCGCGAAGGGTTCGGTGAACAGCGGCGCCGGATCCCGCGTGCGCGCCGTGTCCGGGTCGAGGCGCAGGCCCGCGGTGTCGGGCAGACCGGCCGGCTCGGCCTGTGCGGGTGCGGCTCGGACGGACGGCGCCTCGGCGGGTGCCGGTGGTTCTGCAGCGTCGGGTTCCTGTGCGGCGTCCGGTTCTTGTGGGGGAGCCGCTGCGGCGCCGGCGACCGTGGCGCCACCGAGCCACCCCGGCACGCTCTCCACCTCCACCTCCACCTCCACCTCGGGGGCCGGGGGCCGGTCGAGGTCCTCGGTCGCGACGAACAATTGCTCGCCAGCGGGGCGACGGTGCTGGGCAGGCACGACCGGCCGGGGCGCATCTCCGCCGCGCCAGTCGTCGACGGGCTCGCTCTCACTGTCGGCTTCGACCGGCGACTCCGGCCGGGCGTCGTCCGGCGGGAGGTCGGCGACCGCGTCCCGCCCGTCCGTGACGACACCGGGCGCGTCGACCCGCTCGTCGCGCGGGCCGTCGACCGCCTCGTCGGGGTGCCCGTCGATTCGTAACTGCCCGATTTCGCGCATCACGCTCCACCACTCCGGTATCCCGCGCGGCGGGACCGGGGAGGTCGCGGCCAACCGGAGGCCACGGGTCACCGCCGCGGGCGGCCCGACCGGTGCCGGGCCGCCGCGACGGTAGCGGCAAGGCGTGGCCGGACCGCGGCGCAGCGCGTTCGGCGGTGCGGTACGTGCGCTCAACCGTCAGGTTCGTCCGTCGGTCTCGTCCGGGCCCGGGGACGGGCGACGGTCAGCCGTAGGTGACCGTCTCGTCGTCGCTCTCGTCCTTGGCGAGCTTGCGGGTGAGGAACAGGTACTCCAGCGCCAGCTCCGCAGCCGAGGCCATCGGGCCGGGGTCCTCGGTGCCGCCGGCGTCGAGGCGCCGGGCGATCTCGGTCAGCACGGCGGCCCGGGGCAGCGCGGACACGACGGCGGCGGCCGGCACCCGCTCCCCCGTGCGCACCGGGGACCGCGACACCGCCTCGGCCAGCGGGGTCAGGTCGAGCCCGCGCAGCCGGGCGCGGGCGGTGTCGGCGGTCGCGCGGCGCAGCAGGTGCGTCAGGGTCTCGGCCTCGCGGCCCTCCTCGCCGGAGGCGAACTCCAGCTTGCCGCGCAGCACGTCCGGCACCGACTCGAGGTCGACCGGCCGGGCCGTCGCGTGCGGCTCCCCGGCCACCGCCGCGCGGCGCAGCGCGGCCGCGGCGACGGTCTCGGCCGCGGCGACGGAGAACCGCGCCGACACCCCGGACCCCTGGTCGACCGCGCTCGACTCCCGCAGCGCCCGGGTGAACCGGGCGAGGATCTCCAGCAGGAACATCGGCACCGGGGCGACGAGGTCGGCCTCCTGGCCCATCACCGCCAGCTCGTCGGTGAGCTCCAGCGGGTAGTGGGTGCGCACCTCCGCGCCGAAACGGTCCTTGAGCGGGGTGATGATCCGGCCGCGGTTCGTGTAGTCCTCCGGGTTCGCGCTGGCCACCAGCAGCACGTCCAGCGGCAGCCGCAGCGTGTAGCCGCGGACCTGGATGTCGCGCTCCTCCATGACGTTGAGCAGCGAGACCTGGATGCGCTCCGCGAGGTCGGGCAGCTCGTTGATCGCGACGATGCCCCGGTGCGCCCGCGGGACGAGCCCGTAGTGGATCGTCTCGGGGTCGCCGAGCGAGCGGCCCTCGGCGACCTTGACCGGGTCGACGTCGCCGATGAGGTCCGCGACCGCCGTGTCCGGGGTGGCGAGCTTCTCGGTGTAGCGCTCGCTGCGGTGCCGCCAGTCGACGGGCAGGTCGTCGCCCAGCTCGGCGGCCCGGCGCCGGGACAGCGGCGTGATCGGGTGCAGAGGGTGCTCGCCCAGCTCGGCGCCGGCGATCACCGGGGTCCACTCGTCGAGCAGGCCGACGAGGGCGCGCAGCAGGCGGGTCTTGCCCTGGCCGCGCTCGCCGAGCAGCACGACGTCGTGCCCGGCGAGCAGGGCACGTTCGAGCTGCGGGAGGACGGTGGACTCGAAGCCGAGGATGCCCGGCCACGGGTCGCGTCCCGCGCGCAGCGCGGCGAGCAGGTTGTCGCGGATCTCGGTCTTGACGCTCTGGGGGGTGCCGAACTCCGACGCACGCAGGGCGCCGAGAGTGCGGGAAAGGTGTGCGGGGGCTGTCAGGGGCACGCGAGCCACGCTACGCCGCGACGTGGAGGCCGGCGCCCCGATCGCGGGCAGCTCCGGCGCCCCGCAGGACTGACGAAGGTGGCGACTCGCGCCGGCAAACCGTGGCGATGTCTCGCGGCGGCGAGGTGCCGACTCGCGGGTTCAGGGGAAGAGCAGCGCCAGGGGCGGCAGGGCGACCAGTGCGGCGGCGGCGAGCCGGATCAGCGCCGACACCGGCCCGGGCAGGGGCGCGGGTGGGGCGGTGATCCGGTCGAGGCGGCGGTCCAGCGCAGTGACGAACGACCCGAGCGCCGCCGCGGGGGCGGCGCCCCCGACGGTGCGCAGCGCGCAGGCCAGCTCCGCCGGGCGGGTGTGCGCGGCCGCGACGTCGTCGGCCCGCATCTCGACCAGCGCGGCCACGGCGACCTGGGCGCGGACCATCCCCTGCACGAACGGGGCCGTCGCCCCCCACGCGACGAACGGGAGCACCACGAGGTCGTGGCGTTCGCGCAGGTGGGCGCGCTCGTGGGCGAGCACGGCGACGACCTGGGCCGGATCGAGCGCCAGCAGCGTGCCCACCGAGAGCACCAGACGGGAGCGCCGGCCCGGCAGGCAGTAGGCGACGGGCGCGGCGTGGTCGAGCACGCGGGCGCCGGGCACCGCGGGCCAGGGCATGGCGAGCACGTCGAGCAGGTCGCAGTGGCGTCGCCGCGCGCGCAGGGTGCGCATCGTCGTCGCCGCCATGACACCGAGCAGCCAGCAGACCAGACCTATCCCAAGGGCGAGCCCGAGCAGGTGGCCGGGGCCGACGGCGAGCACCGCACCAGGGTCGGCCCCGACCACGGCGAGCGCGCTGCGCAGGTCCGGGCCCAGCGGGGCGATGCCGTACACGGCGCCAGCGCCGACCAGCGCGAGCCCGCCGACCAGCCCGACCGCCTGCCACACGAGCAGCGCCCCGACGGGGTCGCGGGCCGGCCAGCGCGCGTCGGCGAGGGCACGGCTCACCGGTTCGGCGAGCGCCACCCCGAGCACCAGCAGCCCCAGCGCCGCGACCTCCACGTACCCGATCGTGCCAGCTCCGCGTCAGCCCAGCAGGTCGCGTAGCCGGGCGCGTTCCTCGGGAGGGATGGAGCCGACGAAGCGGGCGAGCGCGGCGCTGCGGTCCGCCGCGGTGTCCAGCGCGACGTTCATCAGCTCGGCGACGTGGTCCTCCCGGCTGCCGACCGCGCGGTAGCGGTGGGCGCGCCCGTCCCGATCGCGCGTGACCAGGCCCTTGCGCTGCAGCCGACCGAGCACCGTCAGCACGGTCGTGGTGGCGGGGTTCGTGGTGAGCCCCTCCTGGACGTCGCGGGCCGTCACGGAGCCCGGCGCCGCCCACAAGCGCTCCATCACGGCTCGCTCGAGCTCGCCCAAGTTCGGCACGGGGGCAATTCTACGCTCTGCCGCCTGCGGCTCTACGTCCCGTAGAGCGACACGGACGGCACCCGGTCGGACGCACCCGGTCACACGATCTGCACCGCGTCCCCGACCTGCAGGTAGGTGAAGAACGCGCGCGCGTCCTCCTCGTCGAGCTTGACGCAGCCCGCCGAGGCGGTGTCCGGGTCGCCCTCGTGGAAGGCGATGCCGCCGTCGGCGAAGAACACCGACCACGGCATCTGCACGAGGAACTCGCGGCTGGTGTAGGTCGGCGCCTTCCACTGCACCGTGAAGCTGCCGCGCGGCGTGGGGTTCTCCTCGTCGCCCGGCGTGACCGTCACCGGGCCGCGCACGACGCGACCGTTGTCGAGCAGCCATGCGTGGTCCGCGGCGAGCTCGACGCACGCCCGGACCGTCGGCAGGCACGGCGGCACCTCGGGGACGGGCACGCCCTGGTCGCGGGCGAACCCGTCCGGGTCGGCGGGCACCGCGGGCGTCGTGAGCAGTGATTGGGCTGGCGGGTGCCGCGGGGGTGCCGGCGAGCAGCGCAGGGTCGGCGGCGCTCACGCCCGCGAGCACGACGCCCGCGACGAGGACGACGACGGCGGCCACCGCCGCTCGCAGCCCACGGCGGGTCGCCCTTCCCCGGTACGGCATGCGCTGTCCCCCTTCTCGTCAGGAGGGAAACGAGCCACACCGCGGGCGGGCGACGAGGTTGCCCGGATCAGGTGAACAACCCGGTCCGGGCCGGCTGCCGGCGGTCGACCGCGGCCGAGCGACGATGGCGGTGCAGCCCGCGACGGCGAGCAGCCCGGTGAGCAGAACCGCGGCCGGTGTCGTCCGATCGGCCGTCATCGCCGCATTCTGGCAGGCTGGTCCGGTCCGCGACCCCGGGAGGCGTGCAGTGACCGAACCGGTCGGCCCCGCCGATCTGCGGATGGGGACGCCCGCAGCTCGGTGGGTGCTGCTCACGACCGTGCTCGGCTCGGGCATGGTCATGCTCGACGGCACCGTCGTCAACGTGGCGCTGGAGCGGATCGGTACGGACCTCGGCGCGAGCTTCGGCGGCCTGCAGTGGACCGTCAACGCCTACACCCTGACGCTGGCCTCGCTGATCCTGCTCGGCGGCTCGCTGGGCGACCGCTTCGGGCGCCGCCGCGTGTTCGTGATCGGCGTGGTGTGGTTCGCGGTGGCGTCGCTGCTGTGCGGGTCGGCACCGAACCTGGAGCTGCTCGTCGCGGGTCGGGCCCTGCAGGGCGTCGGCGGCGCGCTGCTGACCCCGGGCAGCCTGGCGCTGATCTCCGCGTCGTTCCGCGGCCCGGACCGGGCCGCGGCGATCGGCGCCTGGTCGGGGCTGGCCGGGATCGCGGGAGCGGTCGGCCCGTTCGTCGGCGGCTGGCTGGTGGAGTGGACCTGGCGGGCGGTGTTCCTGATCAACCTGCCGGTGGCGGCGCTGGTGGTCGTCGTCGCGCTCCGGCACGTGCCCGAGTCCCGCGACCCCGACGCGGCGCCCGGTCTGGACATTCCGGGCACCGTGCTCGCGGCGGCGGCGCTGGCGGCGCTGACCTGGTCGCTGACCGTCCTCGGCGCGAGCGGTGCGGCCGCGGTGCCGCTGGCCGTGCTGGCGTCGGGGCTGGTCGCGCTCGCTGCGTTCGTCGCCGTCGAGCACCGGTCGCCGCATCCGCTGGTACCGCCGCAGCTGTTCGCCGACCGCCAGTTCACCGCGGCGAACGTGGCGACGCTGCTCGTGTACGGGGCGCTCGGCGTGGTCTTCCTGCTGCTCGTGCTGCAGTTGCAGGTGGTCGCCGGGTTCAGCCCGACCGCCGCCGGCGCGGCGCTGCTGCCGATCACGGCGATCATGCTCGTGTTCTCGGCGCGGGCCGGGGCACTCGCGGAGCGGATCGGGCCACGGCTGCCGATGACGGTCGGGCCGCTGCTCAGCGCGGCCGGCCTGCTCCTGCTGCGCCGCGTCGGGCCGGACGCGAGCTGGGTGGCGGACGTGCTGCCCGGCGTCGTCGTCTTCGGGGCCGGGCTTTCGCTCACCGTCGCGCCGCTGACCGCGACCGTGCTCGCCTCGGCCCCGGACAGGTTCGTCGGCGCCGCGTCCGGGGTGAACAACGCCGTCGCGCGGGCGGCCGGACTGCTCTCGGTCGCGGTGGTGCCCGGGCTGGCCGGGATCAGCGGCGTGGACTACACCGACCCGGCCGCGTTCGACGCGGGGTTCCGGGCGGCGATGCTCATCTCCGCCGAGCTGCTGGCCGTGGCCGGCGTGGTGTCGTACCTGCTGATCCGGCGCCCGGCCCCGGTGGGCGACCGGGTACCGGTCGAGCGGTGCCATCACTGCGGGACGGCCGCTCCGCAGTCCCACCCGGCCGACGCCCGGCGCTAGCGCTAGCTAGGCCTCGAGATCCAGTGCGGCCGCGAGCGCTCGCAGGCCGGGCACCGGGTCGACACCGGGCGGGGTGAGCAGCTGGAGGCAGACGTGGTCCGCACCCGCGTCGAGGTGGGCGCGGACCCCCGCCGCGACGGTGGCCGCGTCGCCGTGCACGACGAGCGCGTCGATCAGGGCGTCGCTGCCGCCGTCGGCGATGTCGGCGTCCGCCCAGCCCAGCCGCCTGAGGTTGGTCGTGTAGTTGCGCAGGTGCAGGTAGGGACGGTCGACAGCGGGCCGGCCGAGCGCGCGGGCCGCGACCGGGTCGGTGTCGAGCACCACCTTCTGCTCGGGGGCGAGCAGCGGGCCCTCCCCGAGGATCTCGCGGGCGAGGCGCGTGTGCGCCAGCGTGGTGAGGTAGGGGTGCGCGCCCGCCGTGCGCTCGGCGGCGAGGGCGAGCACCTTCGGCCCGAGCGCGGCGAGCACCCGGTCCTCGACGGGCACGCCCTCGGCGTCGAGGACGTCGAGGTAGTCGACGATCGTGTCGTAGGGGCTGCGGTATTCCTGTGTGGCCTCGGGGTGGCCGATGCCGACGCCGAGCAGGAAGCGGCCGGGGTGGACCGCGGTGATCCGGTGGTGCGACGCCGCGACCTCGGTGGCGGGTGCGCTCCACATGTTGACGATGCCCGTGGCGACGGCGAGGCTGCTGGTGGCGTCGAGCAGCTCCTGGGCGAGGAACAGGTCCGCGGGCGGGGACCCGCCGATCCACACGGTGCCGTAGCCGAGCGCCTCGATCTCCTTCACCAGGCGCGGGGTGAGCTGGTCGCGACGCCGCCAGATCCCGATGCGGCCCAGTTCGACGGTCATGTCGGCGCCAACCCCCGGCGCGCCCGGCGCATTCCGGCTCGCAGGCGGCCGGTCGGGGTCGGGGCGCGGGGGCGGATCCGCGGACCTAGGCTCGACCGCGTGGTCGGCTCCCCCTCCCTCGCGTCGCGCGCCGCGCCGCTGCGCATGCGCCCCCGCGTCGTCGTCGCGCCCGACCCGCGGTTGCCGCGCACGGTCCCGGACGGCACCGAGGCCGTCGTCGTCGGCGGGGGGATCGCCGGGGTCAGCGCGGCGGTGGTGCTGGCCGAACGGGGCGTGGCCGTCACCCTGCTCGAGGCGGCACCGACCCTCGGCGGACGGCTCGGCGCCTGGCCGCACACCCTGCCCGACGGCACCGACCAGGTCGTCGAGCACGGCTTCCACGCCTTCTTCCGGCACTACTACACATGGCGCGACGTGCTGCGCCGGATCGACCCGGAGCTGGGGTTCCTGCGGCCCGTCGGGGGTTACCCGGTGCTGTCGCGCACCTGGGCGCCCGAAGACCTCACCGGGCTGCCCGCGGCGCCGCCGCTGAACCTGCTGGCGCTCTTCGCCCGCTCCCCCAGCCTCGGTCTGCGCGACCTGTTCGGCTCGGACACCGGGCTCGCTTCCGAGCTCCTGGCCTACGACCGCGACCGGACCACCGCCCTGTTCGACGACATGCCCGCCGCGGAGTTCCTGCGCGGGCTGGGCATGTCGGACCGGGCACAGGCGATGCTCTTCGAGGCGTTCGCCCGCTCGTTCTTCGCGCAGCCGGGAGCCCTGTCGGCCGGCGAGCTGATCGCGATGTTCCACTACTACTTCCTCGGCAACCCGGAGGGCATCGGCTTCGACGCCCCCGACACCGATTACCTGACCTGCATCTGGGCGCCCTTCGCCGCGTACCTGGACAAGCACGGCGCGGTCGTGCGCACCGCGACCCCGGCCCGGGAGATCGCGCCGGCCGGGCACCGCTGGCGCGTCGGGACCGACGACGGCGCGCTCACCACGCAGCATCTCGTGCTCGCCACCGAGCCCGGCGCCCTGCGCGACCTGTTCACCGCCTCCCCCGACGCCGCGCTCGCCGCACCGCGGCTCGCGGCCAAGGCCGCGCGGGTCGCGGTGGCACCGCCGTTCGCGGTGACCCGGCTGTGGCTCGACCGCGACGTCGCCCCGGAACGCCCCACGTTCAGCGCGATCAGCCGGGAGCCGACGCTGGACTCGGTGACCGTCTACTCGCGGCTGGAGCGCCCGTCCGAACAGTGGGCGGCCCGCACCGGCGGGTCGGTCGTCGAGCTGCACTCCTACGCCTGCACGGCTCCGGACGTCGACACGGCGACGGACCGGATGCGCGCCGAGCTGGCCGCGCTGTGGCCGGAGACGGCGGACGCGCGGGTCGTCCACCTGCAGCAGCGGATGGAGGCGACGGCCCCCACGTTCCCGCCGGGGGGCGCCGGCAGCCGGCCGGCGCCGAGCGGTGAGGCGCGCGGGATCCGGGTGGCGGGCGACTACGTCGAGACGCCGTTCCTCACCGGCCTCATGGAGCGCGCCTCGGCGAGCGGGGTGCTGGCGGCGAACGACGTGCTCGCCGAGGTCGGGGTGGGTCCGGAGCCGATCCGCGGTGTCCCCCAACGGGGACTGCTCGCCGGCCTGCTCCGCGCCCGCAGGCGCCCCTGACCGGGCGTCGCCTTCCCGGCGAGTCGCGCGTCCCTACTCGGCGAGTTGCGCGTTCGTGCGGGCGAGCCATGCTGATCGTCCGGGCCGTATCGGGGCTGACCCGGCTCGGTTTGCTCACGGATGATCAGTTGGCCGGGCCCGTCAGGCCCAGCACGCTTTTCACCAGCCGGTCCAGCGGTGGCCGCAGCCATGCGGCCAGCGCGTCGGCATCCTGCGGCCCGCGCACCAGAGCCGTGTACACGAGCCCGTCGAGCATCGCCGCCGCTCCTCCGCCGCCGCTTCGTCCGGTTCGGTGACGCCGGCCCTGGCCAGCAGCGCTGCCCCGCGTCGCCGGATCGTGTCGCCGCCTGCGACCAGCTCGGCACGCAGGGCGGGTCGCGGACGGCGGCGGCGAGGCTCGACTCTTGACGTCCTCCCCGCCCTGAAGGGCGGGGATTCCGGTCTGCGCCGCTCACGCCGTGCTCCCGGTGGGTTCCTGCTTCACGGCCGGTTGCGGGACCGGGGCCCCGGCTGACACCAGCTCCACGAGCGTTGGGCTGTCCGCGCGTCCCGCGGCCAGGATGTTGCGTGCGGCGTTGATGTCCCGATCGTGGATCGCGCCGCACGGGCAGGTCCACTCGCGCACGTGCAGGGGCTTGGCCTCGCCGACGGCCCCACACGCCGAGCACGCCCGGGTGGACGGGAACCAGCGGTCCACCCGGGCGAACCTCCGCCCGTGCCGCCGCGCCTTGTACTCCACCATGGCGAGGAACCGCCCTGCGCCAGCACTACTGGCGCGCGCAACGGCTGTGGTCCGGGTCGTACTTCGCCGGATCGGTCGGCGGCGCACCGCTGTCCACCGCGCGGCAGTACATCGAGCAGCAGAACCATCCCGTCCAGGACACGCTTGCCCGCTGCGCGGACTCCCGCGCGGGCCTGCACCACCGCCCTGAAGGGCGGCGCACTAGCGCGCATCCCGGTAGCGGGCCAGGGTGCGCTGCCGCCCGACGGTGGCCATCCGGAGCCCGACGGTCGTGAGCGCCGTGACGAGGACGTCGGGCAGGTCCTGCCTGGCGCTCAGCACGGCGACGTCCACCGCCGCGACCCCTCGGTGAGATCCCGCTCGACAGTCACTGCACGCATCCAGTGACGGGGGCGCTGCGGGAGGGCGGCCGCGGCGTCGACGGCGCGGTGGGCGGTGCCGCAGGCCCTGGCCACACCGGCGTTGGCCCGGCAGTTCGCGTTCGCCGCCCCGCCATTCTGAATGCGTGCGAGGGCCGGGGCCAGAACGCTGATCGCGTGCACGCACGTGCAACTCGCCGAGCACGGACGCTCAACTCGCCGAGCACACATGCGCAACTCGCGTCGGCAGACGCAGGACTGTCGCAGGGCGGGACGGGGACGGTCAGACGGTGCGGGTCCGGCGCTCCCGCGCCAGCAGCACCACCGCACCGACCGTCTGCACCACCAGCCATGCCAGCGCCACGCCCGTGATCCCGAGCACCGGCATCAGGATCCACGACGCCACCAGGACCGCCACCGCCAGCGACCCGGGAACCAGCACCAGCACCCGCATCCGCTGCTGCACCCGCGCCTGCGCGATCGTGGAGGCCGTGACCACCTGCGGGATCGCCGACAGGGCCGCCAGCGCCAGCGCCGGCGCGCCCTGCTGCGCGTAGTCCTCGCCGAACAGCCACAGCACCGGGTAGGCGCCCACCGACAGCACCACCGCCGCGGGCACCACGAGCGCCAGTGATCGGCGCACCATCGCGCGGCGGGCCGCGGTGGCCCGGGCGGGGTCGCCCGCCGTGTGCGCGATCATCGACTGGCCCATGCCGGACGGGATGAGGTAGAGCGAGACCGTGATCGTCCACACGATCCCGTACACGGCGGCGTCGGCGGCGCCCAGCCGGGCGAGCACCAGCGCCGGCAGCCCGTTCATCGCGATCTGCCAGAGCGTGGCCCCCGCGTAGTCGCTGCGCACGAACCGCGCGATCACCCGCGGGCGCACGGGTTCGACCGGATCCCGGGTCACCTGCTGCGGGATCGCGCGCAGCAGCAGCCACGCGTTCACCGCCGCCACGATCAGGATCGTCGCCACCACCCAGGACACGGCGATCCCGAACACGGACGCCATCCCCACCGCCGCCCCGAGCAGACCCATCTTCAGCAGCGCGAAGACCAGGTTCTCCACCGGCACGACCGTGGCGCGCTTGAGCGCCGTGAGCAGGTAGTCCTGCATCGTGAAGATCGCCCACACCGGGGTGGCGACGGCGAAGAACACGAGCAGCGGGACGTACCCGACCGCGTCGACCATCTCCGGGGCCCACCACGGCGTGCCCGCCGCGTACGCGAGCCCCACCAGCGCCGCCACCGTCGACGCCACCGCGTAGCAGGCCAGCATCAGCCGGCGGGTGTGCCGCCCGGCGACCGGGCCGAACCGCAGCAGCGCCTGGGTGAGGTTGAGGTGCGCGATCCCGCCGAGCAGCTGCATCGTCGAGAGCGCCACGGAGTTGACGCCGACGGTCGCCGGGGCGAACAGGCGCGCGGCGACCACCCAGTACAGCAGCCCCACCGCCGAGGTGAGCCCGGAGCTGAGCACCAGCGCGAGGCCGTCCCGGGCGACCGGGGTGATCCTGCCCGGGGTGATCCTGCCCGGGGTGATCCTGGCCGCGGAGATCCTGGCCGGAGAGAACCGCGCCAGCCGGCCGGCGGGCAGGGCCACCTTCTCGTCCACCCGCACCGCGCCAGACTATCCAACACGGACTGTGCGCCCGCCCCGGCCCGGTGGCAGCATCGGCGCATGCCCGAGACTTCTGCAGGTCCCGACCGTGAGCAGGCCGTCCTCGACACCGTCCCGACCGGGTTGTTCGTCGGAGGCACGTGGCGGCCCGCGGCCTCGGGGGCCACGCTGGCCGTCGACGACCCCGCCACCGGCAAGACGCTCGTCGAGGTGGCGGACGCCACCCCCGACGACGGGCGGGCCGCGCTCGACGCCGCCGTCGCCGCGCAGCCCGGTTTCGCGGCGCTGCCGCCGCGCGAGCGCGGGGAGATCCTTCGCCGCGCCTTCGAGCTGATCATGGCCCGGGTCGACGACCTCGCGCTGCTCATGACATTGGAGATGGGCAAACCGCTGGCCGAGTCCAAGGGTGAGATCACCTACGCCGCGGAGTTCTTCCGTTGGTTCGCCGAGGAGGCCGTGCGCATCGACGGGCAGTACGCGGTCGCCCCGAACGGTGCGAGCCGCTTCCTGGTCATGCGCCAGCCCGTCGGGGTCTGCCTGCTGGTCACCCCATGGAACTTCCCCATGGCCATGGGCACCCGCAAGATCGGTCCCGCCGTCGCCGCCGGCTGCGCCATGGTCATCAAGCCCGCCCAGCAGACCCCGCTGTCGATGCATGCCCTCGCCGCGATCCTCGCCGAGGCGGGCCTGCCCGACGGCGTGCTCAACGTCGTGACCACCTCCAGCGCCGGGAAGATCATGGAGCCGCTGATCCGCGACGGCCGGGCCCGCAAGCTGTCGTTCACCGGGTCGACCGCGGTGGGCCGCACCCTGCTGAAGCAGGCCGCGGACAAGGTCCTGCGCACCTCGATGGAGCTCGGCGGCAACGCCCCGTTCGTCGTGTTCGGCGACGCGGACCTCGACGCCGCCGTCGACGGGGCGATGACCGCCAAGATGCGCAACATGGGCGAGGCGTGCACCGCGGCCAACCGCTTCCTCGTGCACCGCTCGGTGGCCGACGCCTTCGCCGACCGGCTCGCCGAGCGGATGGCGGCCCTGCGCGTGGGCCGGGGCACCGACGACGGGGTGCAGGTGGGCCCGCTGGTCGACGCGAAGAGCCGGGAGAAGGTCGTCGAGCTCGTCGGCGACGCCGTCGGGCACGGCGCGACGGTCTGCGTCGGCGGCGACGCGGTGGACGGTCCCGGCTGGTTCTACCGGCCCACGGTGCTCACCGGCGTCCCGCTCGACGCCCGGCTGACCAAGGAGGAGATCTTCGGGCCGGTGGCGCCGATCAGCGTGTTCGACACCGACGACGAGGCCGTCGCCGCGGCCAACGACACCGAGTTCGGGCTGGTCAGCTACCTCTTCACCGAGAACCTGTCGCGGGCGCTGCGGGTCAGCGAGGCCCTCGAGTCCGGCATGGTCGGGCTCAACACGGGGCTCGTCAGTAACCCCGCCGCCCCGTTCGGCGGCATCAAGCAGTCCGGGCTCGGCCGCGAGGGCGGCTCCGTCGGCATCGACGAGTACCTCGAGACCAAGTACGTCGCCGTGGGCCTGACGGGCTGACGCTCAGGGGCCCTCCGTGTCCGTCTCCGGCTCGGGGGCGGCGGCGGCGGTGGTGGTGGTGGTGGGCGCCCGGGTCACCGGCGCACGGGCGACGGGCGCCCGGGTCGCCGGGGCCCGGGTGGCCCGCACGGCCGGCGCACGGGTTGCGGGCGCCCGGGTCGCCGGGGCCCGGGTGGTCGGAGCCGGCTGAGCGGGGGCGGGCGGGGCCACGGTGGCCGGGTCCGGGGCGTCCGCAGTGGTCGTGGTCACGTCCGGAGCCGTGGTGAGGTCCTCCGCGTTCGCGGCGTCCTCGAGCGCCTGCGCCTCGGCCGGGTGCAGCACCAGGTAGACCAGCCGCGCGCCGCCGTTCACCGCGACCAGCCCGACGACCAGCGCGACGGCCAGCCCGCAGGCACCGGTGAGCACCGTGACCTTGACCGGCGTCCGGCCCAGCGTGGCGTGCCCGGACTCCACGACCCACGCCCGCGCCCCCAGCAGCGCCAGCAGCACCCCGAGCGACGCCCACACCCACCCGTCGGCGGTCATGCCGCTCCGCCCGGACCGGCGGCGGCCACGGTCTCAGTTGCCAACGCTCGCTCCCGCCGGCGGCGCGCTGACCACCGTCGGCGCCGACTTCACCAGCACCGCGTTGAACCCGTTCCGGTACCGGACGCGGTACTCCCCCGAGGCGATCAGCTCGTCGACGACCTGCCGTGACCACCCCGGCGGCCGGTTGTCCAGCACCACGCCCTTGTTCTCCGTCGAGGTGTAGACCAGCAGGACGTCCGGCTCGTCGTCCAGGATGCAGCGGGTGAAGTCCGAGGCGGCCTTCTTCGCGCTGTCCTTGCATGTGGCGATCTCGCCCTCGCGCTCGTAGACGCCGACGCCCTGCATCGCGTACGGGCCGGTGTCGTCGAGCGGCACGATCTTGCTGCCCGGCGGGGTCTCGGCGAACGCCGCCCGGGTCATCGTGATGTCCTCCGGAGTGACGATCATGTAGGCCTCGTTGCCCCCGCGGATGAGCACCAGCACCGGGAACAGCGCCAGCATCCCGACGGCGAGCAGCTTCTCCCGGCCGCGGCCCCGTCCGCGTCGGACGTAGGCGCGCAACGCGTCCACGCCGAGGATCGTGAGCACCGGCAGCCCGTAGAGCACGATGCGCAGGAACAGCTCACCGCCGTAGCTCTGCACCGCCGCGAACGCCATCGGCACGGCGGCGAGGAAGATCGGCACGAGGTCGCGCCTTCGCCGCCAGTACACCCAGGCGCCGGCGATCGCGAGCAGCCACGTCAGCCCGGGAACCGCGATCCGCAACAGCTTCACGGCGACCTGCCCGAGGTCGCCTGCCAACCGGTCCGCGATCCCGGTCTGCAGGGCGTTGCCGTCGTCGCCGCTGCCGAGCAGCAGCCCGATCTGGCTCATCCAGAAGTCGCGGGCGCCGATGATGACGTACACCACCACCGCGAAGATCGCGACGAGCACGAGACCGCGGCCCCGGAACCGGCCCACCACGGCCAGCAGCGTGAGCTGGCCGATGATCGCGAACGGGGTGAGCTGGTGCTCCGGCGCGAGCGCGACCAGGCACAGGGCCGCGCAGAAGTAGATGAGCAGCAGCTGCCGGGGCGGCAGCGTCGGCCGGTTCGGCGGGGTCATCGCCGCGACCGTCCAGCGGCGCAGCAGCGGCAGCCGGGGCGCTCCCGGGTGCGGCGGCGGCCAGCCCGGCACCCCCGCGGCGTCGGTACGCCGGGTCGCCAGCGGTCCGAGCGCGAAGGTCAGCACCGTCAGCAGCAGGACGATGCCGATCGCCTGCGGCGAGAAGTAGTCCTGCTCGATCCAGTTGAGCCCGACGAACAGCCAGGCCGCGGCCCACGGCGCGCGGGTGCCGCCGAGCATCGACCGGGCCAGCGCGTAGACGCCGATCGCCCAGACGAGCACCACCACGGGCGGGAACCAGCGCAGCACGACGTCCAGGTCGGCCGCTCCGGCGGCGTCGCGGAACCAGGCCCACTGGGCGAAGAACGCGGGCCAGAAGAAGCGGGCGTCGATGTTCGGCGGGGGCACGCCGTCGCCGGCGATCGCGTCGACGAAGCCGACGATGACATACGACGTGGTGAACCGGGCCATCGGTTCGACGACCGACGGCAGACCGGTGCTGCACAGCACCAGCACCCCGGTCGCCGTCGCGAGCATCGGCACCCGCGGGCGGGGCATCCACAGCTCCACCACGCACGCGCCCACCGCACAGGCCAGCGCCGCCCACGCCACCGGGCCCAGCACCGTCGCCAGGCCCCAGCCGTCGAGGGCGTCGAGGTCCGTGGTCGCCGCGGCGGCGGGCAGCAGCGCGAGCGCGAGCAGCACCAGCGCCGGTGAGTACCACCGCCCGCGGCGCGCCGCAGGCGGGTTGGGTTGCGGCGGCGGGGGCGCCGGGTCGGCCGCGGGGCCAGCGCCGGGCGGGGCGACGGGCAGCCCCGGCATGATGATCGTCGCCGGCTCGGCGTACCGGTTCGGCGACGCCGGCGGCGGGGACCTGTCCGGCTCGGGGCCGGCGAACACGGCTGTCTCGGCCTCCGGTGCACCGGCACGGGAACCCGCACCACCGGGGGGATGTTCCCCCGGGTGCCGGGTTCCCGTCGTGGTCACTGCTGCTCCTCCGGTCGGGTGCGGCTCCAGGTCGGGAACGGCACGAGCACGGCCACGCAGCACGCTACCTGGACCAGCGTGTAGGCGGCCGCCACGGGCAGCAGGACGGTTCCGGCGGTCGCGGACGACATGCCGGACAGGCCGGTTGCGGAGACGGCGGCGACGGTGAGACCGACGACGAGCAGCGTCGGCACGGTGGTGTAGAGGTGCAGCCGCGCCGACGACCAGGCCCGCCCGGCGGCCTCGAGGGCACCCAGCTCGTGCACGACGACGAGCCGGAACGCCGCGCCGAGCAGCAGCACCCGGAGCACGTCCGCCGCAGCGGCGTAGTCCGGGCCGAACACGCCCAGCAGCGGTCCGGCGACCGCGGCGACCAGCACGAGCGCGGGCCCGACAGCGGCCAGCAGCCGGCGCCTGCTGGTGCCGCCCGCGCGCCCGAGCACCCACACCGCGGCGAGGTCGACCGCCGTGACCACCTGCCAGGCGACGAAGAACACCATGCCCGGCCCGGGTCCCAGGCCCAGCACGACGAGCAGCGGCGCCACCTGGTGCAGCAGGGTCGCCCCGAGTCGGGCCACGGCCATGGGGCCGAGCACCTGCGGCGGGGCGGCGGTCTCCACCCGCCGGCCGTGCCGGCGGGCGAGCACGGCGACGGCGGCGGACCCGGGCAGTACCCACAGCAGCACGGGCGCCAGCCAGGCGGCGGCCACCCAGCCGCCGTCCGCCCAACCGGGATGAACGCTACCGAGATCGACCCTGCCGAGATCGACCCTGCCGAGATCGACCCTGCCGGGATCGACGCCGCCGGACGACGGACCGCCCACCAGCACGCCCACCGCGAGGATCAGCGCGATGCGCCCGGCGACCAGCACCGCCACGTGCGCGGTCGCCCACCACGGCCGGTCCAGGGCGACCACCACGCCGTCGAAGACCGCACCCGCCGCCCACGCGGCGGTTGCGGCGGCGACCAGCAGCACGCCGGGCCAGGACGGCGGGCCGGGCAGCAGCGCGCTCAGCGTCGCGGCCGGCCCGGGCACGAGCACCGCGAGGACGCCCCCCGCCACCGCGCCCAGCGCGACGGCGGCCGCCAGGCTGCGCACCACGACCCGGCCGGCCTGCCGCCCGGCGGCCGGGAGCCGCGGCACCAGCGCCGCGCCCCGGTCCGGCCGGGCCGCGCAGGCCGCGACGGCGACGACGGCGACCACCGCGACGGCGGCGCCGAGCCGGTCCGGGGCCACGGTCCGGGCGGCGAGCAGCCAGCCCGCGAGGCTGCCGAGCGCCCCCAGCGCGGACGCGGCGGCCAGCACGCGGCCATCGCCCAGCGCACCCCCGCCGGCGGGGGTGACCGACCGCAGGCGCGGCACGGTGGCCGCGACGGGGTCGTCGCCGGGGATGCTCGGCACGACGGGCATGACGCGCGTGGGGTCGATCGTCACGGTCGGCGGGTCCGCGCACGGGTCGGGGCGGTCGGGCCGCCCGGTCGCCGACGTATCGGGCCGCGAGACCGGCGCCCGCAGCACCCGCACCGTCGGATCCTGGGGCGAGGCCGGCGGGGCACTCATCGCACTCCCTCGCTGCGCTCGGTCGGCGCTGCGCGTAGGCGCTGTGACACTGGTTCGCTCGCTGCGCTCGCTCACTGCGCGACCACGGCGTGGCGCAGCAGGAACGGCACGCTCAGCACGGTGGTCGCGTACAGCGCGCCCGCGGGTGCCCACACGCCGATCATGACCATCGCCTGCCCGATCAGCAGCGTGGTCGCCACCCCGACGCCGACGGTGAGCAGCCACACGTGCGCCGCGGGCGCGCGCCGCAGGAAGCCCGCCGCCGCCCAACCCGGGCCCAGCAGCAGGAACGCGATCGTGACGACGAGGCGGAGCTGGCCCGCCACCGCGCCGGTCACCTGCAGCAGCGACAGCGCGCAGGCCAGCACGCCCGCCAGGACCAGCAGGACGGCGACCGCCCGCCGCGCCGTCCGGGCCCGGCTCAGCTCCGCGGAGGACGCGGAAGGAGGCGCAGGGGAAGGCGCCGAGGGGTGCACGGTCACCGGCATGCTCCGTTCGTCACCGGCTCACCGCCGGGAAAGGGCTCGTCACCGGAGGGGCCGCACCGGTCGGGTCGGCTCCTCCTCCAGGGCGTAACGAACGCCGGAGCGATCACGGTTCGCCGGGGTGCCCGCCACGGGTCCCGGGCCGATCCTGCGGGTGCGCCGCCGGACGTGCGGCACGCCCGACGCCGGGCTCGCCAACAGTGTCCCGGGGTTCGCGCGGCGTCACCGGAATGCCCCCGGCCGGGGTGAGCGCCGGCTCGCCACGGCTCACGGTGCCGAACCGGTCCGGTCCGAAGCCGCGCCCGTCGTACGGGTCCGGGGCGTAGCCCGAGGTGTACGACTCCGGGCTGTACGGATCCGGGCCGTACGACTCAGGGCCGTACGAGTCGCCCGCGCACACCGGCGTCCCGACCGTGTCGAACCGCGGCGCGAGCCGTCCCGCACCCCGGGCCCGCAGCTGCACGGCCCGCCGCCGCTCGGCGGCCAGCGTGCGCAGCACCCGGGTGCCGTCGGTGAAGGTGCGCAGGTTCGTCCGCCCGAAGATGCGTTGGCGTTCGACGGAGGGGACTTCGGTGATGCGCAGGCCGGCGGCGGCGATGCGGCAGTTGAGGACGGTTTCGATTTCGAAGCCGTCGCCCCAGAGCATGCCGTCGGGGGGTGGGGGGGTGGTGGGGTCGGGGAGGTCGAGCAGGGGGAGCAGGTCGGCCCAGAAGGCGTTGTAGCCGTAGCAGAGGTCGGTGTAGCTGGTGCCGAACAGGGCGTTGGCGACGCCGTTGAGGCCGGCGTTGCCGGTGCGGCGGAGCAGGGTGATGTCGTCGCTGCCGCCGCCGGGGGCGAAGCGGGAGCCTTTGGCGAAGTCGGCGCCGGCGACCAGGGCGGCGACGAAGGCGGGGATCTCGGCGGGGTCGGCGGAGCCGTCGGCGTCGAACATGACGATGACGTCGCCGGTGGCAGCGGCGAAGCCGCAGGCCATGGCGTTGCCTTTGCCCTTGCGGGTCTGGGTGATCGCCCGCACCCACGGCAGCACCCGCCGCGCGGTCTCGACGCTGTTGTCGACCGAGTGTCCGTCGACCACGACGATCTCGTGTACCGCCGGGCGCACGGCGGCGATCGCGGGGAGCACGACCTCGAGGTTGCGGGCCTCGTTGCGGGTCGGCACCACCACGGTCACCCGTGGTCTGCCGCTGCGCTGCATCGTCGTTCTCCCCCCCACCGCCACCTCGGTGTGCGTTGAAGCAACGTCCGCCCGGCACCGGTCACCCGGTGCCGCGCTCCCCGGGTAGGCGGGGCCCCGACCAGGCGCTGCCCGGTCCGCACGAATGCTCCTGTCCATCGGGCCCATTGCGGAGTGACGGTACAAGTCCGGCAAAGCCCGCCTCCGGCGGCCCTGCCGCCACGGAATCGGTCGAGAACATCGGGCTGCGCCGCCTGATGCAGGGGCACTTTACGACGGATCGGGTGCGCGACCGGGGATCCCGGCGCGGGCGGGTCACCCGTCGGGCCGCGGTGGGCTGGCGGTAGCGTCGGGCACTCGGACGGGCCGGTCCGCGACCAGAGAGCGCGACCGGACCGCGTCGACCACGACTGTTTCG